>DMAW01000007.1 GCA_003446375.1 Eubacteriaceae bacterium
GCTTATCTATGCGCGCCACTTCTTTTTCAGCGTATATTGCAATATCGTATGCCGCCTTGCCCATGTCAGTATCCTTGAATCCTCTGTCTCCAAAGTATATTCCTCCGGTAAGCTCTCTTACCACGCAAATGTCCAGTCCATCTCCAATGATTTCAGGTTTTAAAGGGCACGCATCTTTCAAAGCTGCAAATAACATGGCTGGTCTTAAGTTAGCAAAAAGCCCCAGTTCTTTTCTAAGTCCTAAAAGTGCCGCTTCAGGTCTTTTTTCTCCAGGCAGATCATCCCATTTAGGACCGCCTACTGCTCCTAATACAACCGCATCGCTTTCTTTGCAGATATCTAAAGTTTCTTTTGGCAGCGGAGTTCCATACTTATCGTAAGCGCAACCTCCTGCCAATACTTCGGTATAATCAAACTTATGTCCATATTTTTCTCCGATAGAATCAAGTATCTCCAAAGCCGCGTCAACTACTTCAGGACCTATTCCATCTCCTTTAATTACAGCTATTTTATAATCCATCTTTTCCTCCCATTTATATAATTGATTTTATCAAGCTCCTTAGTTTCGTTCCAGATCCTTTATAAGCTTGTACTCAATGGAATCAACCAAAGCATCTACACTGGCTTCTATTATGTTTGTAGATACGCCAATGGTGCTCCAAAACTCCTGTCCGTCCGTAGAGTCGATCAAAACCCTGACTTTAGCGGCAGTGTTGGCTCCATCTAGAACCCTTACCTTGAAGTCGACCAAATGAAAATCCTTGAGATTTTCATAAAACACTTCAAGGGCTTTTCTTATGGCCTTGTCGATGGCATTTACAGGACCATTACCTTCAGCTGCAGTCATTTCTTCTCTGTCTTTTACGATCACCTTTATCAATGCAGAAGCAGTACAGTCGTCTTCTCCCTGCTTTTCTTCTTCAATTATCTTATAATGATCCAATGTGAAAAACGGTTTATATTTTCCAAGATGCTTTCTTATCACAAGGTCAAAGGAAGCTTCCGCCCCTTCAAATTGATATCCTTCATGCTCAAGCTTCTTAAGAAGATCTAAAATTTCCTTGGTCTCATGAGAATCCTTAGTAAGCGTTGGATCTACCTTTTTGATTCTGCTTATTATCGTATTCTTTCCGGAGACTTCGCTCATGATGAATTTTCTATCATTGCCAACGAGTTCCGGTTCGATATGTTCGAAGCTACCCTTTGCTTTTATGATTCCGTCAATGTGCATTCCGCCTTTATGGGCAAACGCATTGTTTCCTACATACGGCATTGAATGGTCTAAAGTTAGATTTGATATCTCCGCTATGTACCTAGCTGCCGTTGTAAGATTTTGAAGCTTGTCATTGGGTATGCAATCGAAGTCTCTTTTGAGCTGCAGATTCGGAATTATAGTCGACAAGTTCGCATTTCCGCATCTTTCGCCGATTCCTAAAAAAGTCCCTTGTACCTGGCATGCCCCGGCTTCTACGGACATTATGGAATTGGCGACAGCCATCCCTCCGTCGTTATGACAGTGTATGCCTACATCAACTCCGAATTTTTCCTTTACCGTCTTGGTGGCTTCAAATATTTCATCCGGAAAGGCTCCGCCATTGGTATCGCAAAGCACTAGCACTCGTGCTCCTGCATCTACTGCTGCCTGCAATGAGCTTAATGCGTATTCAGGATTATTTTTATATCCGTCAAAGAAATGTTCTGCATCGAAGATCACTTCTTTCCCTTTAGAGACTAGATAACTGATAGTATCTTCAATCATATTTAGGTTTTCTTCAAGGGTGGTCCCTAGAACATCTGTAACATGATAATCCCACGATTTTCCAAATATGCTGATAGCCGGAGTATTTGCTGTAAGGAGATTGTTTACATTTTGATCTTCAGAAGCTTTTGAAAGCTTTCTTCTAGTGCTTCCAAAAGCAACAAGTTTAGAGTTTTCAAGCTTCATCGTATTTATCTTTTCGAAATACTCTCTATCCTTCTGATTTGAACCGGGGTTTCCCGCCTCAATATAATCAACTCCCAGGCTGTCAAGCTCCATAGTTATTTTGATCTTGTCATCTAATGAAAAGCTTATGCCGCTGCTTTGGGCGCCATCTCTCAATGTGGAATCGAATATTTCTATTTTCCTTCTCATTTTTCATCACCCTTTTGATCATCCAAAACCTTGTTAACCGCTCCAAGATAAGCGTTTATGCTGGACTCGACTATATCGGTGCTAAGTCCCCTTCCAGTGTACATCTTACCTTCATAGCTAACTTTGACAACAGCTTCACCCAAGGCGTCCGTTCCTTCAGTAACTGCTTGTAAAGAATAATCTTCAAGTTTTATATCCAAGTCTATAAACTTTGCTATTGCATTAAAAGATGCATCTACCGGTCCGTCTCCTGTGGCCACCTTTTCAAGTTTTCCGCTTTCACATTCCAAGGTAACCACTGCTGTAGAAGTGATCGTGTTTCCGCTGTTTATGACGTATCTGTCTAACTTGTACGTTTCTGTAAGCTCTATGGCCCTCTTCGCTACAATCGCTTCTATATCTCTATCATAAACCTGCTTTTTCTTGTCTGCCAAATCCTTGAATTGCTGAAACGCAATGTCCAAATCTTCTTTTGTTAATTCATAGCCCAAACTTTCAAGCCTTTCTTTAAATGCATGCCTTCCGGAGTGTTTGCCTAAAACCATCTTGCTCTTTGAAAGCCCTATGGTCTCTGGTTTCATTATTTCGTATGTATTTTCGTGGCTTAGCATTCCGTGCTGATGTATTCCGGATTCGTGTGCAAAGGCATTTGCTCCTACAATCGCCTTATTCGGCTGAACGTGCACGCCGGTAATCATAGTTAGAAGATTACTCGTCTTCATGATCTCTCTTGTATTTATTCCAAAATCAAAGTTGTACAAGTCTCTTCTTGTATCCAAGATCATTGCAAGCTCTTCAAGTGCAGCATTTCCGGCGCGTTCGCCTATTCCATTGATCGTACACTCAAATTGAGTAGCTCCCGCTCTTGCTGCAGCCAAAGTATTAGCAACGCCCAGTCCCAAGTCATTGTGGCAATGCACAGATATCACTGCTTTGTCTAAATAATCCGATCTAATCTTTATTTCATTGATAAAATTATAAAACTCATCCGGAGTAGTATACCCCACGGTATCCGGTATGTTTATGACTTTTGCGCCGGCTTGTATCACTTTGTCAAAAATCCTTGCCAAAAAAGCCGGTTCGCTTCTGGTTGCATCTTCAGCTGAAAATTCCACCTCAGGCGCAAAGCTCGCTGCATAAGCGACCATTTCTTCCGCTCTTTTTATGACATCTTCGGGATCCATCTTAAGCTTGTACTTCATGTGGATATCAGAAGTTGCGATAAATGTATGAATTCTCGGATTGGCTGCATTTTTAACAGCTTCCCAACCCTTGTCTATGTCATTTTTCACCGCCCTAGCCAATACGGCCACGCCTGAGTTTTTTATTCCTTCAGCTATGCTCTTTACTGATTCAAAATCTCCAGGTGAAGATGCGGCAAACCCCGCTTCTATAAAATCTACCTTGAGTTTTTCCAGCTGCTTTGCCATTTGCAGCTTTTCTTTATTATTCATGCTGCAGCCCGGAGACTGCTCTCCATCACGCAGCGTAGTATCAAAAAAGATTATTCTTTTCCCCATTTTCCAAAGCTCCTTCCCCTGAAAATTCTCCAGTTGAAAAATCAACCCTTTTTCCGAAGAAAAAGAGTCTGACTTTTGTACATCAATATGTTTCTGTTATAAGCTCATCGATGGCTTCTCCCGGAGGAACCATCGGCATTACGCAATCATCTTTATCAATTTTACACTCTATGAGAGTAGGTTCTGCGATTTTACCTATTTCTGCGACAGTTTTTTGCAATGTTGAAAGATCCTTGACTCTGCTGGCTTTTATTCCGTATGCCTCTGCAAGTTTTATATAATCAACATCTTCTCCGATATCGGTTTCCATATACCTTTTATTGCTGAACAATTTTTGCCACTGCCTGACCATTCCCAGTGTACTGTTGTTGATCAATATGATCAATATCGGAATCTTATACTTTGATATAGTGACAAGCTCTTGGGAACTCATCCTAAAACCACCGTCGCCTACAAAAAGTATGACGTTTTTATCAGGATTTCCTACTTTGCTGCCATAAGCCGCACCTAAACCAAAGCCCATAGTTCCAAGTCCACCCGATGTGACGAATTCAGTCTTTCCGTTAAAATCCCAATACTGCGCCGTCCACATCTGATGCTGCCCTACATCGGTCACCACGATATCTTCGCCGTCATAGAAACTGTTTACGGTCTTGATAATATTCTTGGCTCCAAAGAAATCTGCAGGAGAGTTGTCTTCCAACTTCCACCCTTGTATTTTTTTGTGCCACTCCTCTCTGGGATCATCATCAAGATTTTTGTATATGCTTTCTAGGGACATCTGAACGTCACATACATGTGAATAATAGGAGGGCATATTCTTATCGATTTCCGTCTCATCGATATCTATGTGTATTATTTTAGCACCAGGGGCAAACCTGTCTTTTTTCCCTATTACTCTGTCGCTGAACCTGGCTCCTATGGCTATGATAAGATCACTGTTGGTTACTGCGAAATTTGCTTCCCTGAATCCGTGCATCCCCACAAGCCCTAAAGAAAGCCTGTGCTTCCTCGAAATGCTCCCTAGCCCCATCAGGGTATTGACTACCGGAATAGAATTTTTTTCAGCCATGCGCACCATTGCCTTTTGAGCCTTTGAAATCTTTACTCCTCCACCGGCATAAATGACAGGTCTTTCGCTTTCATTGATAAGTTGTGCTATCTTTGCCGATTTCTCATCTATCTCGGGAGCCGATTTACAGGTTGCATCCTCTTCTACAAAATAAGAAATGAATTTGCCTTTTCCCATAAATACATCCTTTGTGATATCAATCAAAACAGGTCCAGGTCTTCCCGCCTTGGCAATCTTAAACGCTTTAGCCATTGCTCTGGAAAGCTGATTGATATCTTTAACCAACATATTATACTTTGTTATAGGCATTGTTATTCCTGTTATATCTATTTCTTGGAACGAATCCTTGCCAAGAAGCCCTGAGGCTACTTGCCCGGTTATTACTACCAAGGGAACTGAATCCATATACGCATTTGCTATGCCTGTTACCGTATTGCTGGCTCCAGGCCCTGAGGTTACTATGCAAACTCCTGTCTTGCCTGTAGTTCTTGCATAGGCATCTGCACCATGAACAGCATTTTGCTCATGGGCAGGTCTTATAATATTAAAAGTATCCTTCTCGTCATACAAGGCATCAAACAACGGGATAACCGCACCACCTTGATACCCGAATATCGTATCTACGCTTTGTTCTTTCAAGCATTCAATTACAATTTGCGCTCCCGTCATTTTTGTCACAAGACCACCTCCTGTGTTATTTCACGATTGCGCCGGTGGAAGCCGAAGTCACCATATCGGAATATCTCTTCAAACATCCCTGAGCCTGCGGTGATTTCATCGCCTGCTTTTGTTTCCTTTCTTCCAGCGTCTTATCGTCAACTTCAAGTTCCAGCTTTCCGTTTATTATATCTATATTGATGATATCACCATCTTCAACCAATCCGATTATGCCGCCTTCACTAGCTTCAGGTGACACGTGCCCGATGGCCGCTCCTCTTGTTCCTCCAGAAAATCTTCCATCGGTCACAAGGGCAACGTCCTTATCCAGCCCCATGCCTGCCAAGGTAGATGTAGGTGTAAGCATCTCTCTCATGCCCGGTCCGCCTTTGGGTCCTTCGTATCTAATAACTACGCAATCGCCTTTTTTTATCTTTCCTGCCAATATAGCTTCAACTGCAGCTTCTTCACAGTCAAACACAACTGCATTTGTAGACTTCTGCATCATTTCTTTAGCAACCGCAGACTGCTTTACAACAGCCCCGTCAGGCGCCAAGTTCCCTCTGAGAACCCTTATCCCTCCGGTTTCACTATAAGGTTTTTCTATATCAGCTATTATGGCACTTCCCTTTTTCTCTCTTCCTTTGTAAAGCTCTCCAATGTTCATGGCGCTTACAGTAATTAAGTCTCTATTTAAAAGATTCTTTTTGTCAAGCTCATTCATAACTGCCATTATTCCACCAGCAGCATAAAGGTCTTGAATATGGTATGGTCCTGCTGGACTCAATCTGCAAAGATTTGGGGTCTGCAGGCTGATTTTATTTATCTTGTCCAAATCGAACTCCACTCCCGCCTCATTTGCGATGGCAGTAAGATGCAGTACAGTATTGGTAGAGCATCCAAGGGCCATATCTACAGTAAGGGCGTTTTCGAAAGCTTTTGGAGTCATTATGTCTCTTGGCTTGATATCTTTTTCCACAAGCTCCATTATCTTTATTCCTGATGCTTTAGCAAGCCTCTTTCTGTCAGAATAGACTGCCGGTATTGTTCCGTTTCCCGGAAGAGCCATTCCCAATACTTCGCTTATGCAATTCATGGAGTTTGCAGTAAACATCCCTGAACACGAACCACACGTAGGGCATGCGCTATTTTCAAGCTCTAGGAGCTCTTCTTCATTCATGTTGCCTGTTGTTACGGCACCGACGCCTTCAAATACAGTTATAAGGTCTGCGGCATCTCCGTTGTATTTGCCTGCTAGCATAGGGCCACCGCTTACCACGATAGCCGGAACGTTGAGTCTCGCCGCTGCCATAAGCATCGCCGGAACCGATTTGTCGCAGTTCGGAATCAAAACGATTCCGTCAAGTCCATGGGCCTTTACCATTATCTCAATGCTATCTGCTATAAGCTCGCGACTAGGAAGAGAATATCTCATGCCTTCATGGTTCATCGCAATTCCGTCACACACTGCTATCGTAGGAAATTCCATTGGAGTTCCCCCCGCCATAAGCACGCCTTTTTTCGCTGCCTCAGCAATGCTCCTTAGCTCTATATGTCCCGGCACTATCTCGTTAAACGAGTTTGCTATCCCTATTAATGGTTTATTTATCTCTACATCGCTATATCCGCTTGCTTTCAGCAGCGACCTGTGGGGAGCTTTTGATACTCCGCTTTTCATGTTTTCACTGCGCATCTATTTCACTTCCTTTTATTCTTCTTCAGATTTTAACCAAGGCATCATCTTTCTAAGCTTTTTACCTACAGTTTCTACTTGATGCTCGCTTTCAATTCTTCTCTTTGCCAAGAAATACGGTCTGTTCACGCTGTTTTCAACCAGCCATTCTTTTGCAAAAGTTCCTTCTTGGATTTCTTTAAGAACTTTTTTCATTTCTTTCCTAGTCTCGTCAGTGATAATTCTGCTTCCGATTTTGTAATCTCCATATTCTGCTGTATCGCTGATTGAGTATCTCATTTGACTGAATCCACCTTCAGCTATAAGATCTACTATTAGCTTCATTTCATTTACACACTCAAAATATGCGCTTTCAGGCTGGTATCCTGCTTCAACCAAAGTTTCAAAACCTGCCTTCATAAGCTCTGTAACGCCACCGCAAAGTACCGCTTGCTCTCCAAATAAATCTGTCTCCGTCTCTTCCTGGAAAGTAGTCTCCAAGATACCTGCTCTTGCTCCACCTACGCCTGCTGCATAAGAAAGCGCGATATCCAATGTGTCATTGCTTGGATCTTGGTGAACCGCTACCAAACAAGGTGTTCCTTTTCCTTCTTCGTACATTCTTCTAACGATATGTCCCGGTCCTTTTGGCGCTACCATGAACACATTGATGTCTTTTGCAGGTGCCACTTGATTGTATAGAATGTTGAATCCGTGAGCAAATGCAAGGTATTTTCCGCTGGTTAAGTTTGGTTCGATCGACTCTTTGAATATTGTCGGTTGCTTCTCGTCGTTTACCAAAAGCATAATTACGTCTGCAGCTTTTGTAGCATTTGCCGCAGTGTCAACTTTAAGACCCGCTTTTTCGGCCTTTGCCCAAGACTTGCTGCCTTCGTATAGTCCTACTATCACGTCTACGCCACTTTCCTTAAGGTTTAGCGCATGAGCATGTCCTTGACTTCCATAACCTATGATCGCTACCGTCTTTCCTTTTAAAGCATCCAAATTACAATCTTGTTCGTAATACATTTTACTCATTTCTTGTTCCTCCTGTTTATAAATTATTAATCCTTAGATTTTGTAAAAAAAAATCTCCCGCCTCTACAAGTATCTCTATACTTATAGGGACGAAAGATATTATCTCGTGGTACCACCCTAATTCACAGCTTTTTTGCCGCCTCGTTGTCGGATCTGCCTCAAACCGCCAAATCCTTATCCCTTTATCGGAGGATACCGCTTTCACCTACTAAAATCCATGTTTTTCAGCAAAAGTGCTCTAAAGTGAGTATTACATACCGCCTTGACACCGCCTTTCACCAACCGCCGGCTCTCTAAGTCAAAACAATGGTACTTTTCTCTTCGTCATCGCATTATCTATTATTCCATATTAGAAATAATTATAAGCCTAGACTTTGGCTCTGTCAACACATTTTTTGTTAAACTCGGCTTTTTCCCACTTACATTCAATCAAGGCTAGGATCTCTCCATTTTCTAAACACACTTGATGCGTCGAATGCAGATCTTTTCCTTTGGGCAAAGTTCCTTCCACTTTTATGCGCTCACCAAGCAATGCTTCTTTTTTATAAGCTATATTCACTCTTTTTACATTTCCCGTACTAAGCATTTCAAAAGGCATTGAATCTGTAACCCAGCCTAGGTACTTTCCATTGTTCACGTGTCTGTTGAAGTCGATGTCTCCATTGCATGCCCTAATATCTATGCCGTAGTCAGGATATTCTACAGAATCAACCTTATCGTATTTGATCCTGATGTTGTCATCAAAGTCAAAGTCGTAGGCTTTAGGGTAATAATCATCTATTTTCTTTATTCTTCCTCTTATCGCATCGACCATGGCCCATTGTGAATTTATGGTTACAACGGCGTTTCCCTCTGCATCGTAAAAATTGAAGGTCCTGTCTGCCAATAGCCTATGAAATCCTACGGGCTGCGTCTCTATCGTAATTACTTCATTAAATGCAGGATATCGTTTGACTGCAATGTCGAATCTAGATACGACCCAAGCAACGTTTTTGCTTTCAAGATGAGTCTGTCCAATCCCTAGTTCTTCTCCTTGTATCATCGCTATATCCTGCGCATAATTTACCATCTTCTCAAGCGTGAGCCTATTGTATCTGTCTACCTCGTAGCTGTGCACCAGATAATCTTTTCGTTTCTTTAGTCCTGCCAAGTAAAACACCTCTTTACAGATCGCTTTTGTACATGTGCCTTCCTTCAAGCGTCATGCTCTTATCGGCAAAGCTTCCCTTTTCGGCATCTTTTAAGACTTTGTTCATAGCATACATCCTTGAATCTATAAGATCGATATAATGTAAAAGTTCCGCTTCCGGTATCAAAGGTTTTTTAGGGCTGCCGTATTCAGGATGGTAATGGTGCGCAAGTATCATATGCTCCAGCAACAGCTTTACCTCTTCATCGATTTCAAGTTCTAAAGATGCCTGGTCGATTTCTTTTATTCCTTGAATGATATGGCCCAAAAGCTTGCCTTCTTTAGTGTAATCATCCACTATTCCCAGCTCTGTAGATTCCATTTCATCTACTTTTGATAAATCGTGCAGTATTACTCCAGCATACAAAAGATCTTTATTGATGAATTCATATACAGGCGCTATCTTCTGTGCAATATTAAGCATAGTTTCCATATGGTATAGAAGTCCGGATTTAATGGCGTGGTGATGAGTTTTCGCCGCCGGATAATAAGTCAGCTTATCACGTTTTTGATTCAATAGATATTTAGTTATCTTTTTTATATCGTGGTTTTCAAAATTTTCTATAGCCGCCTCTAGGTAAAAAAACATCTCTTCAGGATCGCGAGGAGCGGATTCTATGAAATCCTCCAAGCTGACTTGGTCTTCTTCTTTTATCTTTCGCAGCTTATTTATCCTTAACTGCAATTTGCCGTTGAATTTTTGAACTAAAGCATCTACCAAAACCACCTCTCCGCTTTTATAAGCGACCATTTGCGGGTCGGCATTCCAAAGCTTAGCACTAGCTTCAACGCCTTCAGTATCTCCCAACACCATATCTAGATAGAGGGAATCGTTTTTCGCCTTCTTTAGGTCTGTATTCTTTATCATTAAAAAGGTTGTGATGCTCTGCCCGTACTCCATCTTTTTTATCGGTATAACTTCAATCATTTAAACACTCCTGTCTTATCACACCAACAATCCTAAGAGACCAAATACGCTCAAGAAGCTTATGTAAAACAGCTTTCTGAACAGAGGATTGGAATTCTTATAAAAGCCTATCGCTCCCAAAGCCCCAAACCACGCAAATTCAGGATTGTATTCCTTTAAAAAATAAAGGGCGCACAAAGGCGTGAGCCAAAGGTATGGATTCCTAAAAATAAGTCCTTTCGCTTCTCGATATTTTTCCTCTTTGTATTCATTTTTTAACCGTTCTTGCGGCTTGCTGGTTTTCTTTTGATTTATTCCTTGGATTTTTTTTCTTTTTTTACCCTTTCCCATGACCTGCTCCTTTTATATATAGAATTGCTCTTATAATTCTACCCCATAAGAAAATATCTTACAAGCGTCCAGACACAACAAAGTCCCGTTTTATTTGGCGGGACTTTATTTATCGATTTTATTTTTTCCCAATTCCGGATTTAAGCATCTCTATCATGCCCTCAACCAGATTGAACACCTGCTTTTCCTCTCCTGTATCAAAAAATTCAATAAAGTCATTCGAAAGAGAATTACCAAGCTGAAACAGAAAATAAGCACTCATATCTAGGTTTATGTCACTGCGGATATCTCCTCTTTTTATCCCAAGCTCCAGAATCTGCTTATAAATCTGTATTCCTTCACCTTTTTTTTCATCAATTACTTCATTGAAGACTTCTTGTCCGGAATCCCTTAGCATATGGTAGCCGATCTTTGCCAACTGGGGATTATCCTTAGCAAACTTAAGTCCGCTAGCGTATATATCTCTAAGCAAATCAAAAAAATTCATGTCGAAAGGATTCTTCATGGTAGGCGTGAGATAGGTTATCTTTTTTTTATAGATTTCATCAATAAGATATTTATATAAATCCTTCTTGTCTTTAAAATACTGATAGAAGCTACCCTTGGCTATCCCTGCATTTTTTACGATTCTATTGACGCTGGCCTGCTTAAACGGATGATTAGAAAACTCATCCAGTGCAGCCCCGTATATTTTCATTCTCTTTTCTTCTGCTAAGTTATAGAATGTATCTTTCGGCATACGACTCCCCTACCTTGTGACCGCCAAGTCATTTTATAGCTAAAGTATATTACTGCTTTTCTTCTTTGTCAAGAAAAAGAGCCCCTAGGGACTCTTTGCTCCATATAATTGATTTAGTTTGCATTTTCTGCAGATAACTCGACATTGGCTGTATGCCTTTGTCCATTTCTTTCGTATGATACCTCTACCGATTGTCCTGGTTGTTTGGCATATAGTATTTCCCTGAGCTTTAGCATCGTGTTTACTTCCTGTCCGTCTACTTCGATTATTATGTCATTTTCCTTAAGCCCGGCTCTAGCAGCGCCTGATCCTTGCTGAACTTCCATTATCAATATCCCTTTATCTAAAACTATATCGCTATTCCCATAATATCTTGCTATTTCCCTATCAAGGCAGCTGATTCCCATAACCGTAGGAGTAAATTCGCCATTTCTGATTATTTGATTTATTATTGGCTTAGCTACATTTATGGGAATTGCAAAGCCCATTCCCTCACCTGTGTCTATCTTGTATGTATTTATCCCGATGACCTCTCCGTTTCTGTTTAAAAGAGGTCCTCCGCTGTTCCCACTATTTATTGAAGCATCTGTTTGAATAAGATCTTCCGCTATGCTCGAAGCGCTTATCATTATGCTTCTGTTGAGAGCGCTTATTATGCCGGACGTTACTGTTCTCTCAAAAGTCAACCCTAATGGATTTCCAATAGCTACAGCAAGCTCTCCCACCTTTAAGCTATCTGAGTCTCCCAAAGACGCCGTCGGAAGATTATTTGCATCTATCTTAATAACTGCCAGATCCAGGTCTGCATCGGACCAGATCTTTTGACCTTCATATGACGAGCCATCTTTTAATGATACGGTGATGCTTCGCGGGTTATCCGTCACTACGTGTTGGTTCGTAATTATATAACCGTTTTCCGTTACGATAACTCCCGATCCTACCCCGGTCTGTTCAAATTGCTGTGAAAATCTATTCTGTGCTATCTCGACTGTAGTTATCCCTACGACTGCAGGAGTCACAAGCTCCGCAACCGCCTCTACAGTAGTCGGAGGGTTGTCTTGAGTGTTTATCACTTGCTGAACGTTGTCTTGGTTTACTATAGAATCGATTCGATCGTCAGAATCGCCATTAAAATAAGATAAAGCCACATATCCCATGATCAAGCTACCTAAAAGGGCTCCTGCCAAACCTGCAGCAAAGTACTTTATAGCCGATCTTTCGGTTTTTTTCTTTTTCAGAGGCTTAAGCTCATTTTGATATTGGTAATTATAATCTTCAGTTGTCTGTTTCATATCCTCCGGCTTGCTATTTAGTTCAAACCTCTCATCATCTTTATCCATAGCATTTCACCTCAAATTATAGATTGTACATGTTGCTTGGAGAAAATCTGCCTGCTACCTCCACGCATACACAGTCATCGAGCTTGTGCTCTCTAAGCTTGTTACTTGTCGTTTCCATTGCTAATTGGGGAAAGTTGTTTTCTTCGCTTAAGTGAGCTAAAACAACCTTTTCCAAACCTTCCTGAGCAAGTCTGACTACCGTGTCCGCTGCGCACTCGTTTGACAAGTGACCTTTATTTCCTGCAACTCTTTTTTTTAGAAAGTACGGGTATCTGCCTGCCATCAGCATGTTGACATCATGATTTGATTCCATTACCACCAAATCGCTGCCCTTGATATTGTCATAGATGACTTCATCCATTATGCCGGTGTCTGTAACTATGCTGACCTTGGTTTTATTAGACGTTATTGAAAACCCAACAGGATCTGCTGCATCGTGATGTATTGAAAATGTCTTGACTAGCAAATCTTCTACTTCTATTAAACCACCATTTTCAAACAGCCTTATATTGTCCTCTTTTACCTTGCCTATATTGCCTTTGACCCCATTCCAGGTCCCTTCGTTCATATAAAGGGGAATGTCGTATTTCCTGGAAAGCACTCCTATGCCCTTTACATGGTCAGAATGATCATGAGATACAAATATCCCCTTGATCGTATTTATGTCAGATCCTATCTGCTTTAATGCAGTGGAAATCTTAATCCCACTTAGCCCGGCATCTACCAAGATTTTCCCGTGGCTTCCTTCTACGTAAAGGCTGTTGCCGCTGCTTCCGCTGTATAAGCTGCAAAATTTCATCCCTTTTCCTCCAATATCCTCTTACGACTAAGCTTAGACAGATTTGGATACTGTCCTTTTATCATAGACAAATTTTCTTAAACAAAGCTTAAAACAGGCCCCATAGTCTAGGGCCTGCCTTCAGTCGCTTATTCTGATGATCTTAGCTCCCAAATCAAGAAGCTTTTTTTCCATATTCTCATAACCTCTATCCAAGTGCTTAAGCTCTGTAACTTCGGTTTTTCCGTCCGCAACCAAACCTGCAATTACCATGGCCGCGCCGGCTCTTAAATCCGTTGCGCTCAAAGTAGTCCCCGAAAGTTTTTTCCTTCCATTGATCATTGCAGCTCTTCCATTTACGAGAATTTCAGCTCCCATCTTGATAAGTTCGTCTACGTATTTGAACCTGTTTTCAAAAATACTTTCCGTTATGGTTCCGGTCCCTTCCGCCATGCACATCAGCACAGCCATTGGCTGTTGAAGGTCCGTTGGAAATCCAGGGTATGGAAGTGTCTTTATGTTGACGGCCTTAAGTGGTTCCTTCCCGATTACTCTTATCGCATCATCGTATTCTATTATTTCAGCTCCCATTTCCATCAGTTTCGCAGATATGGACTCCAAGTGCTTCGGTATCACATTTTTCACTAACACATCGCCTTTTGTCGCCGCTGCGGCAATCATGTACGTCCCAGCCTCTATCTGGTCAGGTATTACCATATACTCGCAGCCATGCATCTTTTCTACTCCGGTTATCTTTATTACATCCGTGCCGGCGCCCTTGATATTTGCTCCCATCAAGTTTAAGAAGTTTGCCACGTCTACTACATGGGGTTCCTTTGCCGCATTTTCGAGCACGGTGACTCCCTTTGCTTTTACTGCAGCCAACATTATGTTTATAGTAGCACCTACGCTGACCACATCAAGATATATCGGCGCTCCTATTAGTTCTTCTGCCTCAGCGCTTATTATTCCATGCTCTAAGCTCACCTTGGCTCCTAAAGCTTCAAAGCCTTTTATATGCTGGTCTATGGGCCTTACTCCAATATTGCAGCCTCCCGGGAAAGGTATGACTACTTTTTTGAATCTCCCCAGAAGCGCGCCTATGAGATAGTATGAAGCTCTCATTTTTTTTGTCTCATCATCAAGCATTTCGTATCTTTCAACACTGGAAGTGTCAAATACCACCGTATTTTCACTTTCCCTTTCAACGCTTGCTCCCATTCGTCCCAATATGTTAATGAACCTGTTTACATCCTTTATGTTCGGCAGATTTTCTAACCTGCATTTTCCTTCGGCTAAAATGACCGCCGGTATCAAACCAAGTGCCGCATTCTTTGCGCCTGCAATTGTTACTTCTCCACTTAGCGGATGCCCGCCCTCTATAATCAAACGATCCATGTTTAACTTCCCTTCAATTGAAATCTTTCTCACTGGGATGCATTATATCATATTTTTATTCAACTTAAAACACAAAAAGATGTCCTGACCCTCAAAGAAGATGAGTAATCATAACCTTTATCCAACCTTTGCTTTTATTGGATTTTCACGGATTCATTTGTTGAAAATCAATTATTTATATCCTCTTAAGAATTAGCTGTTGTATGTTATAATGAATTAGATAACTTTTATTTAAGAAGGTGTGTTTTAATTGAACCATTTTGAAATGATTCGAAACAATGATGATCTTTCCGTAACCTTGATTGAAAATATTTTTATAAACCATTATATGCCAAAAGCCCCCGGCGACTTTGTCAAAGTCTATCTTTTAGGATTAAAGTACTGTCAAAGCAACAGCTTGTCGGCAATTAGCGACAAGGTCATAGCAAAAAGCTTGAATCTTCTCGAAAGCGACGTCATAAAAGCTTGGAAATATTGGGAGTCTGAAGGCATAGTAAAAGTGGAATCTCCAGACGAAGAAAGCACTCGCATCAATTACTTCAATATTGCTTCGTTGATGCTTGAAGGCAAAAAGCTTCCTTCAAAAAAATCTGTAGAAGATAAAAACACCAATTTGACCAGAGAGATGTACAAGGCCATAGAGTATATGTTCTCACGTCCATTAAGTACCAAAGAACTGCAGATCATAAACAGTTGGATCGAGGATTTATTTTTTACCCCTCAGCTTGTGACGCTTCTTGTGGAATACTGCCTCGGAAAACAAAAAAAAGATTTTAACTACATGAATAAAGTCGCCCTTACCTGGTATGATAAAAAAATCAAAACATACGATGATGCTATGTCCCACATCGACTCAACAAATACAAAGTGGGCAAATTATTACAAGATAATGCATTTTCTCGGCTTTAACCGGCAACCTTCCAAGGCAGAAACCGAGTATATGGATAAATGGCTTGATGAATACAAAATGTCTCTTGACATGATATTAGAGGGCTGTCGCAAGATGACCGGTCTTAGCAAGCCAAACTTCCGTTACTTGGATACGGTTTTAAAGAGCTGGCATGAAAAAGGCTATACCGCTCCGGATCAAGTCGTAGATGACAGGCCTGCAACCAAACAGTCTCCCGAAGAGAAGGATTCCAAATACGATTACGATCTTATACAGAAAAAACTGCGAGAAAAAATGTGGAGTGATAAAAAATGAAAGACCCTGTTTACAACGATACTTTAATTGAGTTCAACGAAAGAATAATGCGGCGAAAGCGGTTGCATCAGCAAAAGATTGACGATCTTTACAGAGCCGTGCCACAGATCAAATCCCTACACGATGGAATCAACAGAGCAGGGCTAAAGCTGGCTTTGTCTTCAATCCCGGGAGAATCAAATGCCAAGCTTGAAAGCATAAAAAGTGAAATCTCCCTTTTAAAAGAAGATGAGCGCTCTCTTCTTAAATCCAAAGGATACCCTGAGGATTATCTGGAATACAAGCCCTCATGTAATATCTGCATGGATGAAGGCTATGTGCATGGCCAAAGATGCAGATGCTTTAACAACTTATTGATAGAAAAATACTACGACCAGTCAAACCTGAAAAACATTCTCTCTAAAGAAAATTTTGATACTTTTAAGATGAATTATTATTCCGAAGAAAAAGGATCCTATCCTGTATCTCCTAAAATGCAAATGGAAAAGATACTCCATGAAAGCATAAGCTTCGTCAAAGACTTTAACGATGATAGCCCAAACCTCTACTTTTTCGGAGATCCGGGACTGGGAAAGACATTTCTTTCCCACTGCATAGCCAAGGAACTTTTGGATAAGGGGCATGTAGTCATTTACCAGACGGCTTCAGACATAATGGACATCGTCAGAAGAAGCAAGTTTTCTTCAAGCCCTGAAGACTCTCAAAATCATCCTTCAAGCTATCTTTATAAATGTGATCTCTTGATTATTGACGATTTGGGAACAGAGACTCTTACTGAGTTTGCCAACAATGAGCTTTTCAATCTTATAAACAGGCGGTTAAAAGATGATAAGAAGATGATAATATCTACCAATCTTTCAGTCAATCAGTTGGAAAAGCGCTACTCGACCAGATTGGCATCGAGAGTAATCGGAAACTTTCTTTTCCTCGAATTTTTTGGAGAAGACATTCGCATGAAAAAAGCCGACATATTATGATCATAGTCGGCTTTTTTAGGTTCAATTATTTTAAATCAATCAAGCACATAGACCTTCAAGGTCCTTCTGCCAAATTTTAATGCTTCTTCATGAGTGTTGAAGTATATGTCTATCCTATTCCCTTTAATGGCTCCGCCACGGTCTTCAACTTCAAATATCCCTCTGTTTGAATTCTTGCTGAAATACGGAATATAAAACTCCGTGCCAAAAGAAAACTGAGAAGATGCAGCAATAGTGTGGTTTGCTTTTGTCCTTGCTCCGCTGGCTGTGACAGTCCCGTCTCCTGGACCGGTGCACTGAGAACAGGAACAGTATCCTGTAGCTGTTACATACATTACCATGTCAAAGCGGGTCTGTCCCCTAGACGTGGCAATATAGACGTTTGTTCCCACCTCTTGAATTTCTTCAACAGGCTCTTTTTCTACCTTTTCTTCTAATACTGTTCTGCTGAATTCTTCTCCGTCATGGTATACTACTTTCTCCGTCACGCTTCTAAGCCCGTCTTTTCCACTTTGGACAGTCTTTACGACCCCTTTATCGAGGCTTTGGTTATTTCTTGTTACTTTGCTGTACTTTACAGGCTGTTTGGCAGTTACGACTTCTTCTACTACTCGGGTTATTTTTATTTCTCCGAGAAAGTCATCCCCAATTTCCTGCTCTAGGCTTGGTTGCACCATATCTAGCTCCTCAAGCCTCAGTCCCAACTGGCGGATTATATCATCTACCTGACGCTGAGCTGTGACGAATTCATACTCTTTACCATCTGCTACAACAGTTATCTCTCTTGCTCTGTTTATTCTGATCTCTTGTCCGTTCTCTAAAATGTCAGTTACCGGCTGAGAAACTTCGTCCATTTCTCCTAAACTAATCTCATTGTCCAAAAGGGCATCCCTTATGCTTCTTTCTCCTCTGAATGTATATTCAATAGTTTTTTCTCCGTCTACAATAGTTGCTGATTTTTCACTTGTTTGGAAGACGATAAATGCCGCTGACATTGCCAAAATCAGCAATGCGATGATTAAAAGATTACGGCTGCTTGCCCACATACCTTTCAATCTCTTTAAGTTAACATTCATTTTTTACCTCCTAAGAATTTGAACCTAGTCTGCATTTAACAGACATTTGACGCACACTCCCGTCAAATATCAGACATCATACCCCAAAAAAAAACTTTTGTCAAACTTGTTACTATTTTGTTTCATTTTGTTTACGTTTTATATACATAATTGCTCCCTTTGCTATTGACTTTTTTGATTAGTTTTTCGTTTACATCCGTTAAGTAAACGCTATCTTGAGCAATCAAAAAAACGAGCTTGCTGTCAGCTCGTTTTTTTGATTTTTTTGAACAGTCGATATGTATTTTTTTCTATATTCTCCATTAAGTCTTCCACAGAGATGCCTCTTATCTCAGCGACTTTTTCTATAACATATCTTACATAACTAGGGTTGTTCCTTCTTCCTCTGTAAGGCACAGGAGTCAAATACGGGCTGTCCGTCTCAACTAAAATCCTATCTAATGGAACATTTGCAGCAACTTCAGGAAGCTTGCGCGAATTTTTAAACGTCAACGGTCCTGATAGGGATATGTAATACCCTAAATCTAAATACCTCTTAGCCATTTCCCAGCTTCCGGAATAACTGTGCATGACGCCTGTTACCCTTCCTTTGAAAGACTCAAGTACTTTAAAAGTATCTTGGTGAGCATCTCTTGAATGTATTATTACAGGCAGCATTTGTTTATCAGCTATTTCCATCTGTCTTTTAAAAACCTCCATTTGAACAATTCTCGGCGAGTTATCGTAGTAGTAATCAAGACCAATTTCACCTATAGCTACTACCTTGTCTTCATGAGAATTATTGAGCATAAACTTATAAAACTTTTCATCAGCTGCTGAAGCATCGTGGGGATGCATTCCTAAAGCAGCATATACCAGCTTGTATTCATGGGATAATTTCAGTGCATTTTCAGCTGATTTTCTATCATAGGAAGGATTTATGATCAGTTTCCCTCCTTCTTTTTTAAAATTTTCAATGATTTCTTTTATATCATCTTTGAATGCCTTATCATCAAGATGAGCATGCGTATCGATCAACATCTAGCACCTCCACTGTAAATTATTTAACCTGTTTTCTAATTATCGAAGGTCTTCCTTCTATAATATAGTGTTCATCACCAATAAATCTTGCTTCTTCCATGTTATGCGTTACAAACACTATGGTCTTCATCTGTTTCTTTTGAAGTTTTTTTATGTCCCTCATCATTTGCATCTTCAATTTCTCGTCAATCCCGCTAAAGGGTTCATCCATTAAAATCAAATCTCCCGGGTAAGCAAAGGCCCTTGCAATCGACACTCTTTGCTTCATCCCGCCGCTTAGCTCATTTGGATAAAAACTTTTATATTCTGTCAGCTCGACCGTTTCCAGCACTTTATTTATTGTTTCTTCTATCTTGTCAAAATCCAATTTTTTATTTAGTACAAATTTGATATTTTCATATGCTGTCAAGTGGTCTAAAAGCCTCGGTTCTTGAAACACATATGATATTTTTTCTTTATCTACTCCTAAAACTGTTCCTTCATAATCATTATCAATACCTGATAAAATATTTAGAATTGTGGTTTTGCCGATACCGGAAGGCCCGGAAATCACTGATATCAATCCTCTTTTAAAAACCATATCCACACCGTTGAATATTACCTGTCCGTTGTATTTCTTTATCAGATTCTTAATTTTTATGTCCATCTCTGATTCTCCTGCTCTTTTTCTCTATCAGACATTTTACTATTTTTTCCATGAGCATGCTCAATATGACCACAGTCATAGTCCAGGCAAATAAATCTGTAGTTTCTAGGTAAATTTTAGAATTATATATCATCCTGCCCATTGCATAGGGCGCTGAAGAAAGAAGCTCTGCTGTAACAGTGCTTTTCCAACCTAGCCCAATAGATATGGACAAGCCTGAAAGCATGTAAGGACTTAAATGGGGCAAATATATATTTTTTAATATGTCAATCCACTCAACCTGATATACCCTTGCCATTTCAATCTTTTTTTTGTCAACTGTATTCATCCCCTGGAAAGTGTTGGACCAAATTGGAGGGAAGCAAAGCAAAAAACATACAGCTACAGGAGCAATATTCTCATCAAACCATAATAATATCAATATACTTACAGATATAACAGGTATAGACTTTAAAAAGCCTACCAGTGGTTCGATTATATAGAAGATCTGTTTTTTCATAGAACTGGCAATTCCTAAGAAAATCCCTGCCACCATAGATAAGCCTACTCCTGATACGATCCTTACAACTGTAGTTGCGACAGATAAACGAAAAACCTCCTTGGGCATAAGCTCCAACAAGGCTTCAATCGTTTCAACAGGCGATGGCAGAATCAGAGAGCTGGATACTTTTAATGCCCCAAGCTCCCATATAAATAAATAAAACAAGATCACAAGAGGCGTTTTAATTCTCCTTGCCATATTACTTTGAGTAGTAGAACTCATCATCCGGCATTTCTCCTCCTATTGAGCCCGGATTGAATTTAAACAGCACATCATAATACGATTCCAAGCTGTCCTTGGCTTCCTGAGCCGAAATATATACAATATTGCTTCCATCAATTGCATTTTCAGCTATTTCTTCCTGGGGCAGTATTCCTTGCTGTACAATAAGAGTTGCTGCCTGAGCCGGATTTTGTGTCACGTATTCAATGGACTCTTCATATTTTTCAAGGATATAAGAGAGAGCCTCGGGATATGTCGAAGCAAACTCCTTGCTCACAACTATGCACCCCATCGGAAGGCTCTTCCCCTGGGTTGCCTTCTCCCACTCGATAGTCAAGTCGAGCACAGTTTCAATCCCATCCATCTTAATTAAGGTAGATGTCACAAAAGGTTCCGGCAAAACGACTACATTTTCTAAATCTTGCGCAAACTGCGATGCTGCCTCAGCATGTTCTTGAAAAAATCTGATATTTACATCATTATCCGGATCAATCCCATTATTTTCCAAAATATACCTGAGTATGTACTCCGGTGTCGCACCTTGTCCTGATGAGTATATGGTTTTTCCCGCTAAATCCTCAACGGATTCTATTTTTGCATCTTCCTTTGAAATGACGTATAGGGTTCCTAATGTATTGACTGCTCCCAACAAAACCTCTCCGTCAGTTTTATTGTACAAAACAGCAGCCAAGTTTGTAGGCAAAGCCGCAATATCCAGGGTGCCATTTATTATATCTGCACTGATTTGATCCGGAGCGGCATACAAATTAAACTCTAGTTTTGCATTCTCACCAAGGTTCACGCCTTCATCCATTAGCTTGGCCGCCCCCATTCCGGTAGGTCCTGACAATAGACCCATTGTTATCGTTCTTTCATCTTCGATAAGGTCTTTTTGTCCACATGCCGTAGCAAAAAATATTACAGTAAATGCAATTACAAGTGTTAAAATCAATTTTCTTTTTTTCATATTATTGCCTCCGAACCTTTATTGTTTGCCCATCATGATCTGTAGCCCTTCTTTTTCAAGCCATTCTTTTTTTGAATGATAATCCGGCATTACGCTCTCTACTTTCTGCCAGTATTCCGGACCATGATTTAAATGAATCAAGTGGCACAGCTCATGAACCACCACATAATCTAAGATATCATCGGGAAGCATCGCACATTTCCAGTGGAATTTCATGTTCCCAAAATTGGAACAAGCCGCCCACCTTCCAAACATCTTCTCTACCTTTATTTCTCCAGGACTCACTCCAACAAGGCTTTTATAATGATCGATTCTAGGTCCTATCATTTCAAGTGTCTTTTCCTTTAAAAATTCAATAATGAGCCTTTTTATAGTCACTTGATTTTCTGTTTTATTTTCAAAAATAAAATGGTTGCCGTCAAATCTCAGCCTTTCTTTTGCATCATCGTATATAACCGTCTCTAAAAGGTGCTCTTTTCCGTTAAATAATATGCTTCCTCCCAATGCTGCAAAAACATCTCTTTGTTTGTATTTTAATATAAAATCGAAGTTTTCTTCCAAGAATCTTTCGACTTTCGATAAAGGCATATTTTTAGGTGCAGCTACTCCTATTTCGCCCCTGTCGACAGTCAGGAGAATATCTTGTCTTCTTTTATATTTGACTATAAATTCAATTCCCTTTAATTCTATAGCTGTTTTTGCCATCGCTTTCACCCCGCATATGTTAATTTTAGCTTATTTGCGATGTCTAGACAACTATTTACCCATTTCTGTTCTTTTCTTTCCTATTAAGTCAAACCTGTTTTTGATATCACTATAATTTTCATTTTCGATACAATCCTTAAAATAACTTATGCTTGAAATAAATTCATCTAAAATATCTACAAGCTTATCTTTATTGGCTATAAACAACTCCGCCCACATGGCAGAATTGATCATAGCTATCCTTGTCATGTCCTGAAAGCTTCCACCTCCAAACTGGGTAACCTTGTCATCTTCACTGATATCAACCATCGATGCTGCTATTATATGGCACAATTGGCTTGTGAATGCGATTTTTTCATCATGGGTTTCAGGATCGGTTTCAATAATTTTGCCAAATCCCATTTTAGATATTAGGCTGCGCATCATATCTAAATTCTCAGGCATATTAGTATGAATCGGGGTAAGTATATAGTTCTTGCCTTCAAATATCTTTGCAGAAGTAAAGTCTTCTTCATTCTTTTCTCTGCCAGCCATAGGATGCCCGGGCACAAAGTCAATATCCGCTCTTAAATGCTTCATGATATCCTCCACCATTTTGCGTTTTAAGCCTACGATATCCGTAACCACTGAATTTGCTTTGAACATATCCATATTCTCTATTATGAATTTTAAGGCGTCGTGTAGGTAAAGGCATACAAATACAATATCGCATTGCGGCAATACGTCTTTGGGGTTTTGGAAGCCTTCGTCTATTAGTTCGCAGGCTTCAGCTCGCCTGAGCACTTTTTGATCCCTATCAATAGCATAAATTTTATCAAACCCTATTTCTTTAAAACTTGCCGCATATGCGCTTCCCATGAGACCTAAACCTACAATGGCAACTTTCTTGTCCTTAAAGTCAATTTCCATCTATTCCATTACCCTCCCCTCAATTTGAGCATACTGTTTTAAAACCTTCATCATCTGATCGAATTTTTCCGGTTTCAGAGATTGTGCTCCGTCGCATAACGCAGTTTCGGGAGAGTTGTGAACCTCTATCATAAGCCCGTCTGCTCCTGCCGCCAAAGCCGCTTTAGCCATAGGCTCCACCATCCACCACATGCCCGTTGCATGGCTTGGATCTACGAAAACCGGAAGGTGGCTTTTTTTCTTTACAGCTGGTATGGCGCTCAAATCCAAGGTATTCCTTGTGAATGTTTCAAAAGTCCTTATTCCCCTTTCACATAATATAACCCTCTCGTTTCCTTCTTTCATAACGTATTCCGCAGACATTATCCATTCTTCTATAGTGGCCGCAAGGCCTCTTTTTATCATTACAGGCTTATCGCACTTTCCAAGTTCCTTTAATAGCACAAAATTTTGCATGCTTCTGGCTCCCACCTGAATTATATCTACATCTTCAACAAAGGCATCGATCACATCCGTAGACATTATTTCAGAGACTATTGGCAACCCGGTTTCTTGCCTAGCAAGCTTTAAAAGCTCTAAACCGTCAAGGCCCATTCCCTGAAAACTGTAAGGTGACGTTCTAGGCTTGAATGCCCCGCCTCTTAAAAAAGCCGCTCCGGAAGCTTTAACGCTCTTAGCTACGTTAATTACCTGTTCCTCGCTCTCTACAGAGCATGGCCCGGCTATTACGCTAAATGCACTTCCCCCGACTTTTCTTCCCTCAACTTCAAATACGCTGTCTTTAGGATGAAACAACCTATTTGCTTTTTTGTAAGGCTCTTGGACCCTGAGTACCTTTTCGACTATTTCATTTGAAGCTATGCTATCTACGTCAACAGATCTTGTATCTCCAATCAAGCCCATTACGATATGATCCACCCCTTTTGAAAAGTTGATCTCCATTCCTCTTTTAATTAAATTTTCTTTCAGCTTTTCCAATTCACTTTGCGGAGCATCCGCTCTTACCACGACTATCATTTCTTCTCCTCCTTTGTAATAAAAAAAGAGACCCCATCGAGTCTCCTTAATTTTTATCCATTAATTTCCATCTATTCTCACAAGGGCACTCCATGCCTTTTAACACTTATTTTTTTGTACGTCAAAATAACCAAAGCCATAATAATAGCTCCAGCTAAATCCGTAAAAATAAAAAGCGCTATCAAGTTTTTTTGCACTAAAAACCTGTTTTGACATGGTATTTCCTCCAAGATAAATTTATATCATTATACTTTTAAACAATTCAATTGTCAACGCATCTTTTTTATAAACTATAGTTTGTGCTTTTTGACAAATGCCTGAATGAATTCTTTATTGCTGTTTGTTCTGCCCATGGTTTCAATGAGCTTCTCAGCCACATCTGCTGAAGAATGGTTTGAAAAAACTCGGCGTATCCCTATTACAAATTTCATCTCTTCATCCGTCAATAGCTTATCTTCTCTTCTTGTACCCGATTTATAAATATCTATTGCCGGGAAAATCCTCTTTTCTGTAAGGCTTCTATCTAGGTGCAACTCCATATTTCCAGTCCCTTTGAACTCTTCGAATACCACATCATCCATCCTGCTGCCTGTATCAATAAGAGCCGTAGCTAAAATAGTTAGGCTTCCACCCTCTTCGATATTTCTTGCAGCTCCGAAGAATTTCTTGGGAAGATAAAGCGCCTCGGGATCCAAACCACCTGAGAGAGTCCTTCCCGATGGCGGAACGACTAAATTGTTGCCTCTGGCAAACCTTGTTATGCTGTCCATCAGTATTACTACATCTTTTCCTTGCTCTACCAGCCTTTTGGCACGTTCCAATACGATTTCTGCGACCTTTATGTGATTTGCCGGCAATTGATCAAATGTAGAATAGACTACGTCTGCTTTTACATATCTTTGTATATCTGTAACCTCTTCCGGTCTCTCATCAATCAAAAGGACTATCAGTTCGATTTCAGGATTGTTTTTTGTTATAGAATTTGCAATCTCTTTTAGAAGTATGGTCTTTCCTGCTTTTGGCGCCGCTGCTATCATCCCTCTTTGTCCTTTGCCAACAGGTGCAAAGAGATCGATTATCCTAGTAGATACTGGGAATTTCCCTGTTTCAAGCTTTATTCTTTCATCCGGGAATACCGGGGTCAGCCTCTCAAAATTCGGTCTGTTCACAACTTTTTCCGGGACATCTCCATTTACAGTCTCTACATATAAAAGGGCATCGAATTTTTCACCTTCGTTTGGAGTCCTTATCTTTCCCACTATCTTATCTCCGGTTCTCAGCTTAAACCTTCTTATTTGAGATGGAGATACGTAAATATCGTTGTCTCCAGAGAGATAGTTGTTAGTCCTTAAAAAACCAAAGCCGTCACTTAAAACATCCAATATTCCCATCTGAGACTTGCCATATCTGCTCATATCATTTTTTTCGGGATTATTCATGAGATCTTCTTCTTCCTTCATGATCTCACTGGTGCTTCTGCCATTTACGCTTTCGACAAAAAGCATGGCATAGTATTTTTCTCCCTCTCGGGGACTTCTTACTTTTCCTTTGATTTCATTTCCGGACCTGAGCTTAAATTTTTGAATCTGAGATGCAGAGACGTAAACGTATTCTTCCGGAGACTCCATGCTGTCGTTTTTTAAGAATCCAAAGCCTTCGGGAAGTACCTGCAATGTTCCGGAAAGATCGAAAGCAGAATCTACAGGATCTTTTAATCTGGCATATTTGCCTCCGTTTTTTTCTTCTACATTGATTGTTGAAACCTTTTCATTTAAGTCGAGCTTCTCCTTGGGCGCAGTTTCCTTAAGAAGCTCCACGAGTTCTTCTTTTTTGAGCTTAGTGTAGTTTTTAAGTCCTGCATCTTTTGCTTTTTGCCGCAATTCTGCTACGGTCATGCTATCGAGATCGATCTTGCTCAAGCAAACACCTCCTATTGAATTTTTATTGAATTTATTTGGAATATATGATTTCTAAAGAAATTTATAATATTTTGCAGTAATTCTGAGAGTTGGAACAATATTTGAACTAAAAATTCAGACATCATTGTTATGATATAATAAATAATCTTGCAATGTCAATAGCGCTTTTTAATGGCAATTAACTTATCCACAACCTGTGATTAACTTGTTCTTAACATCTTGTGAACAACTCTTGTGCCTCAAATTTTGTTAAATACAACATCCTGTTTATCTGTGGGTAGTTTTTGCTCAAAAATCGGAGTTATCCACATTGTCCACAGTTTCGCCCCTCCTTATCCACATTCAGTTGAGATTTTGTGGGTAAATGCTGTGGAAAACTATATTTATCAACAGAAACGTCCCACCAACATATTGTATGTTGGTGGGACTCTGTTCACAATATCCATATCTACTTTAATGTCGCTTTAACGAATTCTCTAAATAAGGGGTGCGCTTTGTTTGGTCTGGATTTAAATTCAGGATGAGCCTGCGTTGCCACAAACCAAGGATGATCTTCAATTTCAACCATCTCAACAAGAACTCTATCCGGAGAGATGCCACTTATGATAAGACCCTTTTCTTCTAAAGTTTCCCTGAATCTGTTGCTGACTTCATATCTATGTCTATGTCTTTCATCTATCATGTCTTTTCCGTACGATTCGTATGCCTTTGTTCCTTCTTTGATTTTACAAGGATAAAGCCCTAATCTCATTGTTCCGCCCTTGTTGTCGACGTCTTTTTGTTCATGCATTAAATCTATGACAGGGTAAGGAGTATTTAGATCAAGCTCTGAACTGTTGGCACCTTTTAGTCCTGCAACGTTTCTTGCAAACTCTATTACCGCAATCTGCAACCCAAGACAAAGACCCAAGTATGGAACTTTCTTTATCCTCGCATACCTTGCAGCTGCAATTTTGCCTTCTATACCGCGTTCTCCAAAGCCTCCGGGTATTATGATTCCCTTTACGTCGCTAAAGTAAGTCTCTGCATTATCTTCAGTGACATCTTCTGAATGAACCCATTTGATTTCTATATCACAGTTATTTGCAATACCACCGTGCTTTAAGGCCTCTGCAACCGAAAGATAAGCATCGTGCAGCTCCACATACTTTCCTACCAGGGCAATTTTTACCTTGCCCTCTAGATTTTTTGACTTTTCCACCATAGCCGTCCAGTCAGACAAATCCGGTTCCTTGCAGGGAATCGATAATTTTTCACATACGAGTTCTGCCAAGCCTTCTTTTTCAAGGAGAAGAGGCACTTCGTAAAGTTCTGAAGCATCGGTATTTTGTATGACGGCTTTCGGCTCTACGTTGCAAAACAAACTTATTTTTTCTTTAATTGAAGCATTGACATCTTTTTCAGATCTTAAAATAATTATATCTGGTTGGATTCCCAGCCCTCTAAGTTCCTTTACCGAATGTTGCGTAGGCTTTGTCTTAAGCTCTCCGGCCATGCCTAAATAAGGAAGAAGGGTAACGTGTATGAATATCACGTTCTTATGTCCCAAATCATTTTGAAGCTGTCTTATCGCTTCTAAAAAAGGAAGGCTTTCTATGTCTCCGACAGTGCCTCCGATTTCCGTGATTACAACATCAGAAGATGTGTTTTGGCCGACTCGCAAAACACTTTCCTTTATCTCATTAGTGATATGTGGAATCACCTGCACAGTTCCTCCGAGATAGTCTCCCCTTCTCTCTTTAGAAATTACAGACCAGTAGACTTTGCCTGCAGTCACGTTGCTGTCCTGCGAAAGGTTCGTATCTATGAATCTTTCGTAGTGACCTAAATCCAAGTCTGTCTCAGCTCCATCATCAGTTACGAATACTTCTCCATGTTGGTATGGGCTCATTGTGCCCGGATCGTAGTTTATGTAAGGATCAAATTTTTGGATTGCCACTTTCAGGCCTCTGTCCTTTAGAAGCCTTCCCAAAGATGCCGCTGTAATGCCTTTTCCCAGAGAGGACACAACCCCGCCGGTAACAAATACATACTTTGTACTCATCAATTATCCTCCAGATATATTTAAATTATTTTGCTTTTCTCACTATAGTAATCATTATATATTTTATTTAACATTCCTTCAATGAATTCTTGCTTCAAATGCTTTTAATTACTACTCGCTTCAACAATCAAACCGTTATATTTTACATTATCCAGGGGTAAAAGTAAAGGGGAAATAAAAAAGAAATGCCCTGAAAACCGTTGGTTTTCAGGGCATTGTATTACTTTCTTGCGATTGCTTTTTTTGCAGCTTCTACAATATCTTTTGCAGTAAGCCCGTACTTTTCTAAAAGTTCATCCGGGGTACCGGATTCACCAAAAGTATCGTTGATGCCCACCATCTCAAGAGGCGCAAATTCTTTTTTCACAAGAACTTCTGCAACAGCAGAACCCAGTCCTCCAATTATGCTATGCTCTTCAGCTGTAACAATAGCTTTAGTTTCCTTAGCAGCCTTTACTACAGCATCTTCATCAAGAGGCTTGATTGTTCCCATGTTTATTACTCTTGCAGAGATTCCTTCTGCTTCAAGGGTCTTTTGAGCTTCCATAGCTGTTGAAGTCATTATTCCTGTAGCAATTATAGTCACATCGTTTCCTTCTTTAAGCTGAGCAGCTTTTCCAATTTCAAATTCATAACCCTCATCAAACAGAACAGGAAGATTTGGTCTTCCTAACCTTAAATAAACCGGTCCGTTATATTCTGCTGCAGCTTTTACCATCTTCTTAGTCTCGACTCCGTCTGCCGGACAAAGCACGACCATATTCGGGATTGATCTCATAAGGGATAAATCTTCAACTGATTGGTGCGTAGCTCCGTCTTCTCCAACAGTAAGTCCTGAGTGAGTCAACGCTATCTTTACATTAAGCTTAGGATAAGCTATCGAGTTTCTGATTACTTCAAAAGCTCTTCCGGCTCCAAACATTGCAAATGTCGAAGCAAAAGGAATTTTTCCTGTTGCTGCAAATCCCGCCGCAATACCCATCATGTTCTGTTCAGCAATGCCGCAGTTAAAATGTCTTTTAGGAAATTCTTTTCCAAAGGTTGCTGTATTTGTAGATTTGGAAAGATCCGCATCCAGTACAACGATATTTTCATTTTCCTTGCCCAGTTCCGCGAGGGCGTTACCATAAGCCGCTCTAGTTGCTATCATATCCGCCATTACAGTGTACCTCCCAACTCTTCTAATTCTTTAAGCGCCTGTGCAGTTTGGTCTGCATTAGGAGCAGAACCGTGCCATCCAGCCTGGTCTTCCATAAAAGACACGCCTTTTCCTTTTACTGTCTTACATATTATTGCAGTCGGTTTTCCAAAGACTGTCTTCTTTAAAGCCTCTCTAAGTTCATCCATGTCGTGGCCGTCTTCAACCACAACCACATTCCAATTAAAGGCTTCAAATTTCTTGTCTATTGGTTCAGGTCCCATTACATCGCAGATTTTTCCGTCTATTTGCAGTCCATTGTAGTCGATAAATGCAACTAGGTTGTCTACATAGTAGTGGCCCGCAGCCATTACTGCTTCCCATATCATACCTTCCTGAAGCTCGCCATCTCCTACTAGCGCGTACACTTTGTAATCTTTTTTATCCATTCTTGCCGCCATGGCCATTCCAATTGCAGCAGACAATCCTTGACCTAAGGATCCGGTGCTCATGTCTACTCCCGGAACTCCCTTCATGTCAGGATGTCCTTGAAGCTTGCTGTTTATTTTTCTAAATGTCATAAGTTCGTCCTTGCCAAAGTAACCTCTCTCTGCCAATGTTGCATACAGCAGTGGAGATGCATGTCCTTTTGACATTACGAATCTGTCTCTGTCTGGATTTTTAGGATCCTTTGGGTCATTGTTCATTACCTCAAAGTATAGCAGGGACATAATTTCCACCCCTGATAACGATCCTCCCGGATGACCGGATTTTGCATTGGAAATCTGCTTGATGATGCTTTGCCTGATGTTATTGGCAACAACCTTTAAATCAGCCATTTTCATACCTCCTGTTAGTTTTCTATTTTTTTAAAGCCTTCGCCTAAAACTTCATAGACATCGGCCAAAATGACAAACGCATGTGGATCTATCTGCTTTACTATATCCTTCATCTGAAATACCTGTGCTCTGTGCACGATGCAAAATACTACTTCTTTGTCTTCACCAGTGTAGCCGCCGCGACCTTTGAGCATGGTAACTCCCCTGTCAAGTTCTTCTATTATAGCTGTTCCTATTTCATCGGATTTTTTGCTAATTATATAAAATGCCTTTGCATAGCTGATTCCTTCCTGAATCAAGTCGATCATCTTCATCGATAGGTAGAGAGTCAAAGTCGAGTACAGAGATATCTCCATGTTCTTAAAAGCCAATCCTGCAGTTACTACGACCATGAAGTCAATTAGCATAAGCCAAGTGCCTATGGATATTCCTTTAAAATACTTGTGCATTATCGATGCCAATAAATCCGTTCCGCCTGTAGTTCCTCCAAACTTAAATACTATGCCTATTCCAAGGCCCAATACCACTCCCCCAAAAACAGAAGCAAGGAATATATCGTTTGTCAGCACCGGCGTTCTCATTATTATATCTACATTTAGCGAAAAAAGAACCGTGCCAAAAAACGTCTTGACCCCAAATCGACCACCCAGTATTTTAAAAGATACAAAAAAGAGAGGGATAGTAAATATAAGTGTCACCAAGCCTACCGGATAACCTGTCACGTGATACAAGACTGTGGCCAGTCCGCTAAAGCCTCCGGGAGCAATTTTATTTGGTATGCTCAAAGAATTGAATCCAAGAGCCATTATCATCGTTCCCAGCGTAATCCCCAGATAATCTTTAATTTCACTTTTAACGGATTTGAATCTACTTTTCATGACAAGCACCTCTCTATCCAAAATCCAACGTCATTATATCACACAAAATTCCTAGCGGATATAGTATAACACTTTGTAAACGTACTCAACTTTAAACTTTTGCTCAAAACGTTATTTTTTTGGCATTTATTTCTATAAACCGTTCAATTCTTTCACACTATCAACATTGTATACAATGTCCTGTATTATCAAGGTTTTCTTGGTACTGCTAAAGCATTTAATGCTATGATATGCCCTTATACTGACATACATAAAGCAAACAACCTAGCTGATTAACCAGGTTGTTACATAAATTTATCGCTTTGATTCTTATATTGTCAATCTAATAAAATTAAATGTGACCTACTATTTCTTATTCAACAATTGGGTTGACGACTTTATGAACTACACCTTCTTTTATATATACTTTAGGCACCCGCTCTTTGGTCATGCAGCTTATTTCATAGTTTATGGTCCCCATATGCTCAGCAATTTCCTCAATAGGCAACCCTTCACCGTACAACACGACCTTGTCACCCACGGCGAGGTCTTTTGAGCCTGTTATATCAACGATAATCTGATCCATGCAGACAGTCCCTATCACCGGATATCTCTTGCCTTTAATCACTACCTGGGCTTTATTTGACAAAAGCCTGCTGTAACCGTCAGCGTATCCAACCGGCAAAGTGGCGACCAACATCTTCTTTTTTGCAATATATGTCCTGCCATAGCTTACGCTTTCTCCTGGATATATATATTTGATATGTGCTATTCGCGTAAAGAATGCCTTTACAGGCTTTAGCTTTACTGAATCCCTTCCGACCTCTTCTGAGGGCATCAAGCCATAGAGCATTATTCCTGGTCTGACCATATCGTAGTGGCTTTCTTTTATATCTATTATCCCGCCACTGTTAGCCATGTGCTTTATAGGAATATTCAATCCCATTTTTTCAAGATCTAAAATCGTTTCTTCAAAAATTCTAAGCTGCCTGTACGAATACGTCTTGTCTCTTTGATCAGAAACAGCAAAATGAGAAAATATGCCTTCAATCTCAATATTTTTCATACCGGCTATTTCCATTATTGCGCTTATGCTTTCTTCTTTCCTAAACCCAAGCCTTCCCATCCCGGTATCCAATTTTACGTGTATCTTTACAGCTTTACTTGCTCTTTTAGAAAGCTCTCTGGCAAAGTCCACTTGATATACAGTTGGTGTCAAACCCCATTTTATTATCTTGTCAATATGATCTTTTGGCGTGTATCCCATTATCAGTATCGGCGCCTCTATTCCGTTTTTTCTAAGCTGTATTCCTTCATCATCAACAGCGACTCCAAAACATTTGCTGCCTTCTTCATATAGGGCTCTTGCACATTCCACCGCACCATGACCATATGAATCAGCCTTTACAATGGGCATTACCGTAACGTCTTTTCCAACATGCCTTTGAATGTTGCAATAATTTTCTATTAGGTTATCTAAATTGATTTCACACCAGGTTGGTCGGTATTCCATTTTGCTTCCTCCAAACTCACATAGCTAAAAGCATCTTTTCCAATATGATACATGACTTCTTTGCCGATTCTTCCATAAACGAACCATAGTCAAGCTCAACCTCTTCATTGGCCTTGTCAGAAATCGCCCTGATAACTATAAATGGTATGTCGTTAAGATAGCACACATGAGCTATGGCTCCCCCTTCCATCTCAACGCACCACCCCTTAAAAGCATCGTGTAAAAATTCCTTTGTAACGCTGTCACCAATGGCTTGATCGCCGGTTAGTATCCTTCCCTTATGCAGGTGTCCGCTTCCGTTAATGCTGTCGCACGCATTAAGGAATCTCTTATCAGTCTTGAATATGCTTACATCCATTCCGGGTATTACCCCCCTTGGGTCTCCAAATATCGATGCATCTATATCATGCTGCATCACTTCCGTTGCAATTACGATATCTCCTACTTCAAGGTCCGGATGCAACGCCCCTGCCACTCCACTGTTTATAATTGCTCCTACATTAAATATATCAATCAATATCTGCGCGCACATAGTTGCATTTACTTTGCCGATTCCGGATTTGACAAGCACTATGGGGCTTTCATTAAGCATGCCTTCATAAAACACCAAGGTTGCTACCGTCCTTTGGCTCTTAAGCTTCATCTTTTCCTTTAACATGGCTATCTCTGTTTCCATTGCTCCGATTATTCCAATTCTCATGCTTTAAGCCTCCTCTAAACTACCAAAGTAAATATCCAAACCACTAAAGGTATGGTAAAAAGGGAAAAAAAGGTCGTCATAAATATTCCTTCTGAAGCAAGATCTACGTTATTGCCATAAGTCTTTGCCAATATTGCGCAAAGAGCCGCTACAGGCATTGCTACAATTATTACCGGTATCCCGATCAATAAATCATTGGAGACAAAATTCTTAAGGGCAAACAGCAACGCTACAGGCATTAGCACGAGCCTAAAAATGCTTACTATGTACAGGTTTCGATTTGAGAATATATTTTTAAAACTAACCGTAGCCAAAGAAGCACCTATAAATATCATCGACAAAGGGGTAGTAAGATCTCCCATCATGGTCAATGGCTTTAATGCTATTTCAGGTATCTCCACTGAAAACAAGAACAATGCAAAACCTATTACCGTTCCAATCAGCGCCGGAGATAAAAGACTTTTAAATTCAAACTTGCTCTTGCCTTTTTCCATAAGGTAAACGCCTACTGTAAATACCAGAGCGTTAAAGGGCAGGTTGAATAGCGCTGCATAAAATATGGATTCTTGGCCGAATATAGATATAAGCACAGGGAATCCCATAAATGCAGCATTTGAAAATATCATCATAAATTGATATACGCCTTTGTCCCAGCTATTTCTGACACCTAATATCCAAGGCATCATCCAGGCCACCAAAAACTGAAGTCCATATGAAGGGATAGCAATTAACATTATTCCCCCTACATCACCTAGCCTGTCCCATGAAAACGGAAGCTGCATCGAAGATACTATAAGAGCCGGCATGGTTACATGAGTGATGAATTTGGGAATATTGTCCGCCATCTCTTTACCGATTAGATTTATCTTTCTTGTTAAGTATCCAATGATTCCAATTGCAAAAAGTGTGAATATCGAAATAAAAACATTGTAAAAATTCATTTGCCTGTTATTCCTCCCAAGCTGTTCAACTTCTATACCATGAGCAATAAAGTTGCCACGATGGGTATAGTCACCATGGACAGTAAAGTCGTCATAAACACTCCCGAAGACGCAAGATCCACATTGTTGTCATACTCTTTTGCAAATATGGTACAAAGCGTGGCTACCGGCATTGCGTGTATGATAACAGGCACGCCTCTTGCTATTTCGTTTGTCACAAATCCTTTTATCACAATCAGCAAAATTATTGGTATAGCTAAGAGCCTGATAAAAGAGATAATGTACATTCTCTTATTGACAAATATTTTTTCAAATTTCAAATCAATCATCGATGCGCCAATAAAAAGCATCGCAAGAGGAGTCGTCAAGCCTCCCACTATTTCTAAAGGCTGATTAATAAAATCCGTTAGCTTTATCTGCGTAAAGAACAAAAAAAGTCCAATCACTGTGGCCGCCATTCCGGGGTTCAACAATTCCTTATAATTAAATTTCCTAATCCTGCTATCCATCATTTTAACCCCTAAGGTCATTATCAAAACCCTGTAAGGAATTATATATATAGCTCCGAAAAAAATCGCCTCTTCACCAAAAATCGTCGCCAATACAGGAATCCCTATGAATCCTGAGTTTTGAAACATCACCATGAACTGATATATTCCTTTTTCATGCTTGTCGGCCAAACCAAAAATACCCGGGATCAAAGCGACAAAACCATATTGTATGACGAAAGCCACGACTCCTACCAGAAGCATAAGTCCCATATCTGCTACCTTGTCCCAGGTATACTCTATCTGCATCGAAGATATGATCAGACAAGGCAAAGTCACTTCTGTGATAAGCTTCGGTATGTTTGAATTAGCTTCATCTTTTAGAACATCTTTTTTTCGTATTAAATAGCCTACGGCACCCAATATAAAAAGGGTTGCTATGGCAACGAACATATTATAAAAATTCACCCTTAATCTTTACCTCCACAATTTATAATCGACTAACTATACAATTATCTCATTAATTCCCTTGAAAATGAAGCTTATTATCATTTTAATTCAATTTGAGATTTAATGTCAACGAAACTGTATACAAAATTCATTTATTTGCTTTATCTATTCAATTCTGTTATATATAAAGTATAAAAAAAATGAAAAGAGGCGATTGCATGACAGTACATATCGGAGCTAAAAAAGGAGACTTTTCTAAAACGGTCCTAATGCCTGGAGATCCACTAAGAGCAAAGTTCATTGCCGAACATTACTTATCTGAAGTCTCTCAGATAACATCGGTTCGTGGCATGCTTGGGTACACAGGTAAATACAAAAATAAAAAAGTATCCGTAATGGGATCTGGCATGGGGATGCCCTCTATGGGGATTTATTCTTATGAACTTTATACGGAATACGACGTGGAGAATATCATTAGGATAGGTTCCTGCGGCTCATTCCAAGAAGACGTTAAAGTACGGGACATAGTACTTGCCATGGGTGCCTGCACAAACAGCAATTTTGCTTCACAATACGGGTTGCCTGGAACATTCAGCCCGATAGCGGATTATGGCCTGTTAAGCAGATCCGTAGAAATTGCCAATACAAAAAATATCCCTGTAAAAGTGGGCAATGCATTGTCTAGCGATATCTTTTACGATGACAATCCAAAGGCTTGGGAGAAATGGGCAAAGATGGGCGTAATGGTGGTGGAAATGGAAGCCGCCGCTTTGTACATGAATGCAGCTCGACTAAATAAAAACGCTTTAGCCTTACTGACTGTAAGCGACAGCTTGGTTACAGGGGAGCTTACTACTGCCCAAGAGCGTGAAAAGACTTTTACGGATATGATGGAAATAGCTTTGGAACTAGCATAAAAGGGAGCTTAGCTCCCTTTCATCTACTAACATCCATCTCAATTTTCCCGTCTTTTATCTCCACTATTCTATCGGCCTTTTCAGCTATCCGCCTGTCATGTGTTATGATTACAAATGTAGTCTCAGATCTTTCATTTATCTCCCTTAAATTTTTATAGATATTTTCCGTAGAATCCGAATCTAAATTGCCTGTAGGCTCATCTGCCAGAATTATTTCAGGATTGTTCATGAGTGCCCTGGCGATAGCTGTTCTTTGTTGCTGCCCCCCTGACATGTTGTTTGCAGGATTGTTCTTAACCTTTGACAAGCCTACCATGTCCATAAGCTCCTCTGCTTTTTTAAAAGTACTCTTATCAACACCTCCACCCTTGATCCTGTGTGGCATCAAAACGTTTTCAAGCGCCGTGAATTCAGGTAGTAGATAATGAAACTGAAAGATAAACCCCAACGTCGAATTTCTTAGATCTGCCAATTGTTTCTTGGCAAGGATGCTAACGTCCCTATCACCTATTAATACCTTTCCGGCAGTAGGTTTATCGAGAGTTCCAATTATGTTTAAAAGCGTGCTCTTCCCGCTTCCTGAAGCTCCAATTATGCTGTTGAAACTCCCTCTTTCAAATGCCAAGTCTAAATCAAATAGCACTTGAGTCTTTATTTTATCTCCGTAAATTTTGCTCACTTTTTCAAGTTTTATAATATCAGCCATTTCTGATCACCTCTATTGGATTGAGTTTAAGGGATTTTCTTGCGGGAATAAAAGAAGCTACTAGGCTTGCAAGTATGGCAATGCCTCCTGACAATGCAATAAATCCGTAGTTTATGTAAAACGCGATGACTGGAGTCCCATCAGGGTTTAATGCAAATGTAGTAAAAGCCACTGAAAGCCCCAGCCCCAAAGCTACCCCTAGCATTGCACCGAATACCCCCAATATCAATCCTTGAAGCAAAAATATCCTGCTGGCATCTCCGTCTCTTATTCCCATTGCCTTTAGAATTCCAATTTCTTTGGATTTTTGCATTACTGTAATTGCAAGAACACTGGATATGCCCAGCACTACAGATATCATAACGAAAACCTGAATCATTATGCTGGATATGCTTTGACCGTTTAGTCCGCTCAAAAGCTCCTGGTTTTGAGCTTTCCAATTATCGATTATCAAATCCTCATTATCTATCCTATTGTTGATGGAATCTGCAATAATATCCGCCGCAAAGACATCCTGCACCTGCATTTCAATAGAAGTCACTTCATCCCCATAATCAAATAATCCTTGAGCAGTTTTGATGTCTGTAATTACCCATGAGGAATTTATTGAGGATACCCTAAAGTCATAAAAACCTGAAATTCTATATTCCTCTATACGTCCGCTTGCAGTAGCCAGTTTCATCTCTTCGTTTAACGACAATCCCAATTCATCTTTTAAGTTTAATCCGGCTATGACTTCGCCTTCTTTAGGCAATCTTCCTTCAACAAGCTTTTCTTCGATGGAATATATCCCCTCAGCGTCTTCAAAAATCCATCCCCTGACAATAACCGGGTCGCTTCTGTCATCCTTCAACAGAAATGCCGGTCCATCCGCTGCAGCGCTTATAGCGCTTAAACCCGGTTCATTTTCTTTTATTTCATCAATCGCTTCTTCCCAATTTTCAATAACAGCTGCTTCTTTAGTAGCACTTATGGTTATTTGAGGCGAGTTTCCTATCGTGGTATTTACAAGATCCTGCTGCAATCCCTGAATGAGAAGTCCAATAAAAACCTGGACAGAAACACCTATAGCTATCCCAGTAACGATCAAAAAAGTCTGCGCTAGATTGAATTTTAAAAATCGAGCTGCAATTTTAAACGAAAGTCTCATTGAAAGTCACCTCCGTTTAAAAGCTTTTTCAAATCTTCAAAGTTAAACACATATCCATCTACGTCCATTTGCCGCTCATTTTTAATATCCTTTGAAAAAGCGCTTCCACCGACAAAAATCTTCACTTCTCCGTCAAGCTCTTTTCTTAACAAGTCTACTGTTTTCCTTGCAGAAAATAAATTGTAGGGGTTTGTAACGCTTATGGCAACTATATCTAGATCTAGTTGTCTGGCAATACTTATAAACTCGTAATCAGGGGTGCTGCTTCCTACAAAGACTGCTTCCCAGTTAAGGAGTGTAAAGTAATCTGCAGCTATTCTGGCTCCCATATCGTGATATTCACCATCAGGGCATAAAATTGCCACCTTCTTTACGGGTGCCTCGCCAAAATTTTTTGCCCTTTCTTCCAATACATATGGATAAAGGCTCTCAATCACAGTTCGCGCTATGGCGTTTCTTACGTGTTCCTTCCATATGCAAAGGTCGTGCTCATCGTTGTGGCACCTTATATTGTTCATTGCCTTGGCAAGAACCTTTTCATAAAACTCCACTATTTCTATTTGCTTATTCTTAATAAGTGAAATAGAAAATGTCACCGCTTCGCTTTTGCTTTCGTCTTCTAGCAATTCTTTAAACTTTTCATAAAACGCCTCCATGGGCGCACCTGCCTTTCTAAAAAGAAGTCACCCCACTCTGATTTGATCTCTTCTTTTTTTCAGGTTTTCTACTATCTTGTAATCCATAATCCCAAGCTGTCCCAGCCTAATACTTGGTTTGTATCTTCCGTGAAAATCGCTTCCGGTAGTGTAGATCAAATCCCTTTCCAAGCAATATTTAAGGTATGTCTTGATATCGTCCTCAGTGTGGGTAGTGTAGTATACTTCTACCCCCTCTAGGCCTTCTTGAACCAAAGAATCCATAAACCTTTTATCATTAAAATCAACTCTCATCTGATCGTATCCGGGATGAGCAAGTACAGGTACTCCTCCACTTGCCTTTACTGCTTTGATGAAGTCTGATGTATCCGGAATATAATGTGGCGTATAAAAAGGTTTTCCGTAAGCCAAAAGCCTTACGCTTATCTGATGCACCGGATTTTCATATTTTTTATATTCATCTATAAGAGGATGATTTGCGTTTCGCTCATCATAAAACATGGCATATGCCGCCGAAGAAAATAGAGGCGGTGTATCTCTGCAAAACTCCCTAGCCTTATCCTCTTCAGCATAAAGGCCCTTTTTCCTAAACAATTTTATTTGTTCTGTAAGCCACCGATCTCTGTCCGCTGCAATGTTTTTTATCAATCTGTTTATCTCTAAAGCATCAGTATCAAAACAGTATCCCAGCATATGCAAAAACTTTTCGTCCTTCTTGCAAAAGAGCTCTGTTCCCGAAAGAGCTTCTACACCGTATTGAGGCGCCTTTTTTATCGTCTCTGAAACGCAGTCGATGGAATCGTGATCTGTAATGGCAATAACTCCCACACCTTCATCAACGGCCAGCATTAGTATCTCATCCGGAGAAAGCTCTCCGTCACTGCTTGCTTTGGTATGAACATGCAAATCTATCTTATTCATCACGCACCTCCAAAATTATCTTGATTAAATCCTACCACAATGGAATAACCCAAGCAACAGAGGTATTTTTAATTTGGTTTTAATTATTGGATAATGGGTATTTAATACTACTGAAAGATAATAAAATCAAATCCATGAAGGGAATGAATTTAAATGAAAAGACTCTACAAAAATAAGGCTCAAGGAAAAATTTCAGGTGTTTGTCAAGGAGTAGCAGAATATTTTGATATCGATCCTTCCATCGTCAGGGTAATCTGGGCAATTACTTTCTTTTGGGGTGGCGCAGGTTTGTTTCTCTATATCATCTGTGCGATAGTTCTGCCGGATAAAAGCGAACTTGACTTTAACGACTATACCGTTAAACCCCTAGACAAGGAAGAGGAGTAATCGGTAATTTATGAAAATAATTCCCTTAGCCAACACAGGTTTTTTACTAAAAAGCACCGCAGAGGATAAGACGATATTGATCGATGCCATCAACACGGAAAAGGTATACCCTTTTGCCTCTTTGCCCGAGGCTACCTTACAGGATATGATATCAGGCAACTATCCTTTTGAAAGCATCGATCTAATTTTATTTACTCATCATCACAAGGATCATTTTAATGCCGAAAACACCCTCAAGGTCTTAGACGCACATCCGGAATCCATGGTGTTTTCAACCATCCAGACTTACAATATTCTGATTAATCATGATAGGTGCTCATCCGAACTAAAAAAAAGGATATTTTTTGGCGAAGTTCCTCTAAAGAAGACCCTTGCTTTTAATGTAAATAAAGTCTCATTTTATGCAACCAGGCTTATGCATTCAGGCGATCAGTACAAGGATGTGCAAAACTACTGCTTTAGCTTAAACCTTAACGATGAGATTATATTTCACTGCGGAGACGCTCATCATTCAATTGAAAACTATCAGGATACAGGGATATCCAAGCTAAATATAACTATTGCCCTTCTTGACTTTCCTTATATTACTCTTTCATCAGGGCGAAATGTTATAAAAGATTATATTAAACCAAAAAAAATCCACCTGATGCATCTCCCTTTAGCTTCAGAAGATAAATTCGGATGGATTAAAGCTGTTGAAAAAGCTGTTGAAAAATTTACATATGAGTTACCTGAAATAATTGTATAATTCTCACCTGCGTCCATTTTTGTATTCTTTGATGCTTTTAAGGGTTTTTGCAAATCGCTTTGATTTTGATTTCGGGTAAGCTTTAGTAAGGTGGGATCTTGATAGACGCTTTCTTAGCTGTTCGTACCTGCTTAAGCTATTGCTTCCATTTTCTTTCTTTGCCTGCCTCAACTCCATGAAGTCTTTTTTCAGCTCTTCTCCTATTTCATTCATACTGATATTGCCAAGGTATGTGACGTATTTTTTATACACATTATCGTGGAAATATTCTGTCTGAGATTTTATGTCAGCCTTAAGGTCTTGAAACCTGGCATAAAGCTCTTCTGTAAAGAGAAGGCCTTTTTCTTCAAGTTCTTCGATATTTTCCAAAATATTTTCTGTTATATCTTTAGATAAATGCTGCATTTTTTCGATTATGACTTTGTAATCTACCATAGCTTTTACGGTAAATACAATGTCTATCAGTATATATGCAACTAGAATGCTAATAACTATTTCCCCAATATTTAATGGAATCATGTCTATGAAACCTTCCACCAAGGGATGCACTGCCTTAATAACAAATATGCCTCCGATTCCCCACATAATCGAAAACCTCAGGCATATAAAGCCGTTTAAGTTGTATTTTCTTTCCGAATAATCCCACCATCTAGTATGAAACATCTTGTCTAATATCATGCCAACTAGATATTCAACCACGGACGAAAAGAAAAAAATAAAAATAAATATTCCGATGTAGCTGTCATAAAGGTTGAAAATTCCATTTTCCTTCAAGCTATCAAATATTAAAAGCAAAAATGCCATCCCTGTGCCATAGATAGGACATAGCGGACCATACAAAAAACCTCTATTGATGAATCTTTTATGATAAATGAAGGCATATATCACTTCAGTTATCCATCCTAAAAATGAATAGAGAAAAAAGTGAAATAAAAATGAATAAAGCATATATGTCTTCAGCTCCTTTTCCCTATAGTGTGATGATTATATTATAACACAATTTGATAAAATCCAAACTCCTATGATTCTATGATTGACTTAGTCTTATGAAAACAACGCTCAATTTTGCGAACATATGTTTGTATTTTGTCTTTTTTTATGCTATATTTAAGTTGCAGAGGTGATTTTAATGGATGATGTTTTAATGAACAAGCTTGCCATATTGGCTGAAGGGGCAAAATACGACGTATCATGCTCTTCTAGCGGCATCGAAAGAAAGAACAGCGGCAAAGGCATAGGCAGCGCACGAAGTTTTGGCGTATGTCATACCTGGGCTGCCGATGGACGCTGCATATCTTTGTTAAAGCTTTTGATGACAAATGATTGCATTTACGACTGCAGCTACTGCATAAATAGAAGCTCAAACGACGTTAGCCGTGCATCGATGTCCCCTGAAGAAATAGCACTCATAACCATAGAATTTTATAGACGCAACTACATAGAAGGCTTATTTTTAAGTAGCGCTATCGAGAAGAATCCAACTGATACCATGGAAAAAATGTACCAAATTTTGAAATTGCTTAGACGCACCTACGAATTCAACGGCTACATCCATATAAAAGCAATTCCCGGAGCAGACCAGGCATTGATAGAAAAATGCGGCTATCTCGCAGATAGGATGAGCGTGAATATAGAGCTTCCGTCGACCTCATCTTTAAAGCTACTGGCTCCTCAAAAGAACTATAAGCAAATTATAGCTCCAATCGAGAATATCAAAATAGGAATTTCCAGGAATTCCGATGAGCGCAAGCATTTTCGCAAAGCTCCAAAATTTGTTCCTGCGGGTCAATCCACCCAAGTAATTATCGGTGCTACTCCTGATTCTGACAAAAGCATACTTCGAGTCAGCGAAAAATTATACGGAGAGTATAATTTAAAAAGAGTTTACTACTCTGCATATATGCCTGTAAATAAAGGTTCTAATCTTCCTGCGCTGCTCACGCCCCCGCCTCTGCTTAGAGAACACAGGCTTTATCAGGCTGATTGGTTGTTGCGTTTTTATAACTTCAGCGTTAATGAACTTTTCTCTTCTGGTGAAAATAACATGGATATTCAGATGGATCCAAAGCTATATTGGGCCCTTAAGAATCTAAATTTGTTTCCTTTTGAAATAAATAATGCATCCTTTGAAGAGCTCATTAGGATTCCAGGCATCGGCCACACTTCGGCCTACAGAATAATACGGGAAAGAAAAATTGCTCATTTAGACTTTGACGGCTTAAAAAAGACCGGATGCGTCATTGGAAAATCCAAATACTTCGTAACTTGCAAAGGTAAGTACTACGGCGATAACCTGGATGAAAAGCATATACATAAGAGCCTAGTCAAAAATAACGATTATAAACAAATAAGTTTTTTCGGGTGATTGAAATGGATTATCTATACGACGGAACATATGAAGGTCTTTTATGTTGCCTCTACTGCCACTTTTTAAAAATACCGGCAACCGGCATCTACCAAAAACATATATACCAAAGACATTTGATAAACCCATACAGGGAAGTTCCTTCTCTAGAGAAATATTCAGATTATATGGACCAAAAACTTAAACAGCATCTTGGAGAATTGATATCTTCTCAAATATTTCAATGCTTCCTGTACGAAAAAGGGGAAACTGAAAACATCATACTGCGTTTTGTGGACTTATGCTTTAAAAAAGGAGCTAAATACGCCGGCTTTCATACTCATCCGATTGTATCCTCCTTCGACGAGGCCGTGAGGAAGGTAAAGTACGAAACGCACAGATATGTTGGATATGTCCGTTTTATACAGATGGGTGAGTATCTCTACAGCTCAATACATCCCCAGTACAACATCCTTCCCCTTATAGGAGGCCATTTTAGCGATCGATACAAGGGCGAAAAGATAATAATACACGATGTAGAGCGTAAAATTGCTTTGGCTGCAAATGACGGGAATTTTCTAGTTATTCCTTTTGACAAAACCGATCTTTCAAAACATGCTAAAAATAATTTTTTCGAGATTCTCTGGAAGACTTACTTTGACCACATTGCAATAAAAGACCGAATAAATCCAAAGCTGCAACGCAATTTTGTTCCTCTTAAATATCGCAAGGACTTGACAGAATTTAAATAGGCCATGAGATATCTTCTCATGGCCATGGCTTTAATTCTTCGAATCCATATATTCTTTTATCGCCTCTACGTCCTTGTCTCCTCTTCCTGAAAGGTTGAGTATTATAACTTGGTCCTTACTGAGAGTCGGCGCAAATTTCATTGCATAGGCTATTGCATGGGAGCTTTCAATCGCTGGGATTATGCCTTCCTTTTCAGATAGATATTTAAAGGCATCAACTGCCTCGTCATCAGTTGCAGGAACATACTGAACCCTTCCCATCTCTTTTAGATATGCATGCTCCGGGCCTACTCCCGGATAATCCAGGCCTGCAGATATGGAATAAACAGGTTTTGGAGTTCCATCTTCGTTAAATATAGCTATTGTCTTCATCCCATGAATGACCCCTTCGGTTCCCTTGGTCATAGTAGCTGCATGAAGATGTGTATCCACTCCCTTACCGGCACCTTCAACGCCTATGAGCTTAACATCCTCATAAGGCACGAAAGCGTCAAAGAGACCTATTGCATTGCTGCCTCCTCCCACGCATGCGATACAATAGTCCGGAAGCCTTCCTTCCTTCTCCTTGATCTGCTCTAGAGCCTCTTGCCCGATTATCTTTTGAAACTCTTTGACTATCGTCGGATACGGGTGAGGACCTACTGCTGAACCCAATAGATAAAATGAGTTCTCTACATCGTCTACCCATGCCTCAATTGCTGCATCCACAGCATCGCTTAACGTTTGGGTCCCTCTCTCGACAGCATGAACCGTCGCTCCTAAAAGCTCCATCCTAAATACGTTGAGCTTTTGCCTTATGATATCTTCCTTTCCTTGGTAGACATCACATTGCATCCCAAACATTGCCGCAGCTGTTGCAGATGCTACCCCATGCTGGCCTGCTCCGGTCTCAGCTATAACTTTTTTCTTGCCCATCCTCTTTGCTAAAAGTATCTGCCCGATAGTATTATTTATCTTGTGGGCTCCAGTATGATTCAAATCTTCTCTCTTTAAATAGATCTTCGCCCCGCCCAAGTCTCTTGTCATGTTTTCGGCATAGTAAAGAGGACTTGGCCTTCCAACATACTCCCTTAAGATATAGTTGTATTCTTCCCAAAACACAGGATCTTTTATCGCCTTTTCAAACTCTGCTTCCAGTTCCTTTAATGCTTTTACAACAGGTGGCGGAACAAATTGTCCTCCAAACCTTCCAAATTGCAAAGTATCTTCCACACTGATTCCTCCTTAATATTAAAATAAAAAACTCCCGCTCCGACGCATATGCGCCAGGGCGGAAGCAATATCCACGGTGCCACCTGACTTGAGCAAATTCTTGCTCGTCTTTACCGGACTTTAATGTCCGTTCCCATTAACGAGGGAAACCGGTCTTGGCTACTTTTTTCGCCAAGCCTCTCATGAATCCATTCATATGCCCCATCTTACCGAACTCCCACCAACGCCGGCTCTCTTTAAAGACCATAAGCAGACTACTATTTTCAATCATCGAGTTTGATTATTTTGTCCATTATACACCCTTTTCAAGGATTTTAAAAGCTTAATTCGCTGTAGTTTCGCAAAAATTCCATCATCTTTTCTTTTATCTCGCCGCAGCCTCCGGCTTTGTCAGATTCTGAGTTTATTGCCATTACAGGATCGTGAAGAGACAGCCTTATAAGCACCCAGCCTTCTTCATCTTCACAGTTGACCCTTACTCCTTCAAAATTAGGAGTAACGATGCTCCAACCAGCTTGTCCTTGTACATAAGCCGTAAAATCATCCAATACCTTTTGACCATAGCTCTTAAAATCTTCAACTTTGATCTTTGTCCTGAATTCGTCAGCTTCTACCGGCTCTTTTAAATCTGAGATTAAATCCGTTAGCGTCTTGTCCTGAGTCTTTAACTTTGCAAATTTAATAAGCACCTTAGTTATGAGGTATGCTCCGTCATCAAGAAAGAAATTTTCTTTAAATGCACAGTGGCCGCTAGTCTCTATTGCAAGCTGGCTGTCTATATCCTCACTGTTTAATCTTATTGATTCGTTTATGACGTTCTTATAGCCTCTTTTAAATCTGTGATGTTTTCCTCCAAGGTTTTCTATAAATTCAGTTAATCCTTTTGATGTTACTGAATCTGTTACTATTGTAGTATCTGGAGTTTCTTCCAGCACTATGGCAGCCATCAACGCAACTAATGGGTTCCTGTTTATTGACTTTCCGCTTCCGTCTACCACTGCTGCCCTATCTACATCTGTATCAAAGATTATGCCTAGATCTGCCTTGCTCTTTTTTACAGCATTTTGGATAGCCTCCATTGCTTCCTTATTTTCAGGATTTGGTTCATGGTTTGGAAAGTTTCCGTCCGGTTCTAAAAAAACGCTGCCTTCTGTGTCTGCACCCAAAGGTTCCAGTACTTTAGATGCAAAAAATCCACCTGCGCCATTACCTGCATCAACTATGATCTTGGTATTTGCAAAAGGTTTTTTCTGACCTGTTTTTTCAACGATCATATCTACTAGATTTTGAGCATACTTGCTTATAAAATCAAATTCTTCAATCGCTCCCTTATCTCCAGAAGCAAATTCAATAGTTTCTGCAATGGCCAGTATCTCTTTGATGTCTTTGCTGTCCGCTCCACCTTCTTTGGTAAAAAACTTAAGTCCGTTTCTGTTAAAAGGCAGGTGGCTGGCAGTAATCATTATTCCCCCGTCAGCATCAATTTCATCATCCTTGGTGGTCATAAACATAGCCGGTGTAGAAGCCATCTTACAGTCGAACACTTTGCACCCTTTAAGTGCCAGCCCTTCAATGGCGCCCTCTGCAAGGTCCGGACCTGATAGCCTGCTATCTCTACCTACTGCTATAGTCAAATTCTTATTTCCGGTTTTTTCAGACAACCACACAGCAAATGCCCCACATATGCTTTTAGCTATTTCTGGCGTCAGATTGACCTTTTCCCCTTCGATCCCCTCTAGAGCAACACCTCTGACATCTGATCCGTTTTGCAGCTTCAACAAACTCATTAACTCATCCCCTTTGTTTTTAATTGTATTTATATTGTATATTTAATAGGAGCATTTGACCATACCTTACTGCCAAGTAGTCGTTTTCATGTTTTTCAACAAATAGAGCGGCCCTTTAAAGGACCGCCCTGTAGCCAAGTTTTTATTTCTTTTCAACCTTGATTCCCGTCTCATGACCGTTAATATTCTGCACTGTCAGCTCTTCATCTGTTATAAAAAGTTCTGCAGTAAGTGTCTCAGCCTTTATGAAATCCCCAAAAGCTTCCACAGCTCTTATGATATCTTCATCTCCATTGATATAAAGATTTATTTGATCGAGCACTTCATAACCGCTTTGCTTTCTCATTTGCTGTACCTTTGATACTATCTCTCTGGCGCAGCCTTCTGCTATGAGCTCATCATCAAGAGCCGTATCGAGTATTACAAAGATATTGTTTTCCATCTGAACATTAAATCCTTCTTTTGCAGATATCCTAACATCTAAGTATTCTTCTTTTATCAATGTCTCTTCGCCTTCAACATCTAATTTTATGCTTCCCTGCGCTTTCACATTAGATACTACCGCTTGGGCATTTACCTGGGACAGAGCCTTAGCTAAAGATTTTACTTTAGGACCAAAAACGGGTCCTGCGACTTTAAAATCAGGCTTTAGGCTGAAATCTAAAAATTCATTTAAGTTATCTTCAAAGCTTACTTCTTTAATATTTAGCTCTTCCTTTATTAGCGGAACCAAGTAACCTATTGAATCTTTATATTTTCCGTCAACCAAAATCTTCTTAAGCGGTTGCCTTACCTTGATTTGAGCTTCTTCCCTGGCACCTCTTCCAAGGCTGACCAAAGTCCTTACAGTATCCATCCTCTCCTCTACGCTTAAGTCTACAAGCTTTTTATCACATCTTGGATAATCTGCAAGATGTACCGATTCATTTTTTGTCAGGCTTGTATAGAGCTCTTCAGCTATGTACGGAGCAAATGGGGCTATCAGCTTTGCCAATCCTGTCAAGACTTCATAAGTCGTATTGAATACGGCTTTTTTATCCTCTGTTAACTCCTTAGCCCAAAATCTTCTTCTGTTTCTTCTTATGTACCAGTTTGATACGTCTTCGTTTACGAATTCCTGCACTTTTCTGGCTACCCTGGTAAGATCGAATATTTCCATTTCTTCTTCTACATCTTTTAAGAGGCTATTGTATTTTGAAAGTATCCATCTGTCGATTTCAGGTCTTTTTTCGTATGCTATAAAGAAGTCATTTGGATCGATTCCATCAGTATTTGCATAAAGGGCAAAAAATGCATAGACGTTTTTAAGGGTATTGAAAAACTTGCTCTGTACTTCTTTTAAACCCTCTATATCAAACTTAGTCGGAGTCCATGCCGGAGATACGTATAATAAGTACCACCTTAATGCATCAGCTCCAAATTTATCGAACATCTCAAAAGGATCTACCGTGTTTCCTCTTGACTTAGACATTTTTCTTCCTTCAGAATCAAGTATCAAGTCATTTACAAGCACTCTCTTATATGGAGCCTTTTTCATGATAAATGTCGAAATAGCTATAAGGGAATAAAACCAACCTCTAGTTTGATCGATGCCCTCGCATATGAAATCCGCTGGAAACTGCTCTTCAAAGAGCTCTTTGTTTTCAAATGGATAATGATATTGGGCAAAAGGCATGGAACCTGAATCGAACCAACAATCTATAACTTCTGTCACCCTGCTCATGCTCTTTTGGCACTTGGGGCATGGTATATGGACTTCGTCCACGTAAGGTCTGTGAAGCTCTATATCTTCTGATATATTTTCTATGGCCTTGTCCTTAAGCTCCTGTCTGCTGCCTATGGACTCTAAGTGTCCGCATTCGCACTTCCAGATATTAAGAGGAGTTCCCCAATATCTGCTTCTTGAGATAGCCCAATCGTTTAAGTTCTCAAGCCAGTTTCCAAAACGTTTTTCCCCTACGTAATCAGGATACCAGTTCACAGTATCGTTATTTTTAATAAGCTCATCTTTTATCTTTGTCATTTCAATATACCAGCTAGGTTTTGCATAGTATATCAGAGGAGTCTTGCATCTCCAGCAGTGAGGGTAATTGTGGGCTACCTTTTCTTTTTTAAATAGCTTGTTGTTTTCCTTAAGCCACTTGATGATCTCAATGTCGGCATCCATGACGAACGTGCCTTTCCATGGCGTATCCGTATACTTGCCTTCTTCGTCAACCGGATTGAACACTGGCAGTCCGTATTTTCTTCCTACCTGATAATCGTCCTCTCCAAATGCAGGCGCCATGTGGACGACGCCGGTCCCGTCATCAGTGGTTACAAATTCTGCACAGGTAACGTAAAACGCCTTCTTATCCGTAGACAAAAACGGCATGAGCTGTTCATATTCTACGTATTCAAGCTCTTTTCCGGGCATTTCTTCTAATATCTCATAGCCTTCTCCAATCACTTTTCCCAGAAGTTCCTTGGCAAGTATGTACGTCTTTCCTTCATAAGATGCTTTTACATAAACAGCCTTTGGATTAACTGCCAAAGCTACGTTTGAAGCTAACGTCCACGGAGTAGTAGTCCATACCAAAAAGTACGCTTCTTGATCTTTTAGCTTCATGGGAACTACAACAGTATTGGATTTTATCTCTTGATAACCCTGGGCAACCTCATGGGATGCAAGCCCTGTTCCGCACCTAGGGCAATAAGGCAATATCTTATGCCCCTCATAGATCATGCCTGCATCAAAAAACTGCTTTAAGAGCCACCATACCGTTTCAATATAATTGTTGTCTAAAGTTATATACGGGTCTTCCATATCTACGAAATAGCCCATCCTCTTGGTCATTTCACGCCATTGGGCCTCATAGGTAAATACCGACTCCTTGCACTTTTTATTGAATTTGTCTAATCCATAGTTTTCTATTTCAGTCTTGCTAGAAAGGTTGAGAGCTTTTTCAACTTCTATCTCAACGGGAAGTCCGTGAGTATCCCAGCCGGCTTTTCTAAGTACCCTGTAACCTGACATCGTTTTATACTTGCATACTGAATCCTTTAAAGTCCTTGAAATTACGTGATGAATCCCCGGCCTGCCATTTGCAGTAGGAGGGCCTTCATAAAATACAAAGTTCTCTTTTCCTTCTCTATTGTCAATGCTTTTTTTAAGTATGTCGATTTCTTCCCATTTGTCTGAAATCTGCTTCTCTCTTTCTGCAACAGGCAAGCTTGATAATTCTTTAAATTTGCTCATTTTTTCCTCCTGTAATTAGTTTATTTCACATATACATCTTATAAATAAAAAAAACACTTCCGCTCATATAAGAACGAAAGTGTCTGACTTCGTGGTACCATCTTACTTCGCACCCAAAGGGTGCCTCTTTTGTTAACGGATTTACCGGATCTTATCGATCTGGCTCAGAGTTGATATTCGATATGCTTCCACTGACGATCTTTCAGCCTAGGATCATTTCTCTAAAAGCTTTGTCATATCTACTGGTCTCTTCACAGCCTTTTTATATGAATTTGTACGATATATTTTATACAGATTATTTGAGAAATGTCAAGGCTTTTAAGTTTTGTTTTGGTTTGAGTTATACAATTATTAGTTATGTCCCTTATCTTGAATAAATTTAATCGACTATAATTTGTTCGCTGCAACTTTACATAAATTCATGTATTCATGTTATAATGTCAATAAAATATCTGATAGGAGATTAGCTTGATGGACATTACAAACAGTAACATTTTTTTTGCTCTCGCGCTGACTGTTTTTGCAGGACTTTCTACCGGTATCGGAAGCGCACTTGCATTTTATACAAAACAGACCAATACTAAATTTTTATCCGCTGCCTTAGGTTTTTCTGCCGGTGTCATGATCTACGTATCTTTTGTAGAAATTTTGCCAAAAGCTTTCGAATCCCTCGAAGGCGTATACTTGGGAAACGGCGGCAAACTCGTAGCTACTTTAGCTTTTTTTGGTGGTATTGCGCTTATAGCATTAATAGACAAATTTGTGCCCAGCGGCGAAAACCCTCATGAAATAAGAGATGTATCTGACATGAAAAACTCCAAAGAAAACCATGAACTTATGCGCATGGGTTTATTTTCAGCCTTAGCCATAGCCATACACAACTTCCCTGAAGGCATCGCCACTTTTATAAGTGCCCTTAAAGATCCTGCGCTGGGAATAAGTATAGCCATAGCTATAGCCATACACAATATTCCGGAAGGCATTGCTGTCTCAGTTCCTATTTATTATGCTACCGGAAGTAAGAAAAAAGCTTTTAAGTATTCTTTCTTATCAGGCTTAGCAGAGCCTTTAGGCGCTTTAATAGGGTTTTTCTTTCTGATGCAGTTCATCAGCGACCAGCTTTTTGGAGTTATCTTTGCCGGCGTCGCGGGCATAATGGTCTATATCTCACTTGACGAACTTCTTCCTACTGCTGAAAAATACGGAGAACATCATATCGCAATTTACGGACTTATCTCAGGAATGGTCGTCATGGCTGCCAGCATCCTTTTGCTGGGATAAAGCTTCTCTAACCTTTATCCCGGCTTTTTTTAGTTCAGAAGCTGCAGCTTTATTGTCTCTTATCATAACCTCATCAGTCTTGTTATATTTAAGATATTCAAGAACGTCGGCATTTATATTCCCAAGAAAATGCTTAAGCTCTACCATAATTCCGTCAAACTGCCCCAAGTATTTTGGTGCCCCCCCATTAGATAGTATGACCACGCTCTTCTTTTCTTTAAATATTGGATCTTTAAAGTTGTACTTGGCATTATAGAGTATCTGAGTCCTGTCGATAAATATCTTGAACCTGCTGGTTACACTGTTAAAATACAAAGGTGTAGCCAATACGATAAGATCGCTTTTTTTAAATATGTCTATTACACCCTCCATATCGTCTTTTAATATGCAATGACCGTAATTTCTTCTGCAATAGTCGCAAGCCAAGCATATCTCTATTTTCTTATCGAGAAGATCCACAAATTCAATATCGTTGCCTTCTTTCAAGCCTTCTAAGAAAAAATCTGCCATCTGCCTAGTATTTTTATTTCTTCTGTGGCTACATAAAAGAACCGTAATTTTCAAATCACAAGCCTCCTTAAGATATTCTACTTTGATTATAACATCTTTATAACGTGTCCATGTACTGCAAGCATGTTGATTTCATTTTCAGTTTGATTTACAATGATAACAAAACAAATAATTTTAAAGGAGCATGCAATGCTTAAAAATAAAAAATGCGTAATATTCGATCTTGACGGCACATTGATAGATTCTCTTTGGGTTTGGAGGCAAATCGATGAGCTGTATCTTGAAAAGAAAGGCCTAATCTGCAATGATAACTTACAGGAGGCTTTAAACGGCAAAAGCTTCACTGAGGCCGCGATGTTTTTTAAAGAAAAATTCTCAATGCCCGAAAGCATTGAAGAAATCAGCAATGACTGGATCGACATGTGCCTGGATGTGTATATAGACGAAGTTATATTAAAGGAAGGTGCTCTTCGATTCGTACAAAAGGTACACTCCATGGGCATAAGCCTTGGTGTCGGAACAAGCAACAACAAGACTATCGCTCAACAGTACCTTCAATCTAAAAATATGACAAAGTACTTTAAAACCATCCGCACTTCCTGCGAGGTAGGCAAGGGCAAGCCTAATCCTGATGTATTTTTAAAAGTGGCACAAGATTTAAATACAAGACCTGAGGAATGCTTGGTCTTTGAAGACACCTTAGAAGGCGTCATGGCAGCAAAAAACGCAGGCATGCAGGTTGCAGCCGTCTACGATAGCGCTCACGTCAAGTTTGAATCAGATATCAGAAATCTCGCAGATTACTATTTTGAAAGCTTATTTCAAGCCGAAAAAGCTATCTAATCATTTGACGGCTTGACGATTCGAGCCGTCAAATTTATAGGATCTTTTCGATCACTTCCAGAGGGATTCCACTGTAGGTAAGAAGAATAAGCTTATAATCCTTTTTATCTCCTGATTCAATCTGCTCAGTGAATATATGGTTGTCGCAAAATATGCTTTCCAACTCTTCTTTTGCCCTTTGATTATTTAATTGAATAATCAAGTGCAATCCGCTATTCCCTCCGATTATCGTTATTTGGTCACCAAATCTTTTCTTTAGTCTTTCTTTTATCATCATATTTTTTTTATAGTATATCTTATTTATTTTCTTAAGATGTCTTTCAAAATGGCCATCCTTCATTAACTGTCCCAAAGTAAGCTGTTCTAGCTTGGATGCAGTTTGAGTGAATCTGTTTTTATTTTTGTTATACGTTTCAATTAAGCTTCTCGTCAGCACCATGTAGCTTATTCTGATCGAAGGCGTCAGAAGCTTAGAAAATGAGCCCAGGTAAATCACGTGCTCCCCTTCATCAAGGCCCTGGAGAGATGGTATTGGTTCTGTTTCATATCTTATTATGCTGTCATAGTCGTCTTCTATTATCAAGCTGTCCTTTTCTCTCGCCCAGTTGAGCACTTCAAGCCTTCTCTTTATAGGCATTACTGTTCCCATTGGATACTGGTGTGATGGACTTATGTATGCAATATTTCCCACAGAATCATATAAAAGATCGGTCTTTATTCCGTCTTTGTCTACGCTGACAGGCTCAATATTAAAGCCGTAGTCTTCAAAAGTCTGCCTGGCCTGTACAAATCCAGGATCCTCAACAATAACTGAGTCGGTTTTTTCCCTTACCAGCGCCGATATGATTCCTAAAAGATACTGGCTCCCCGAACCAATGATTATTTGATCTGGCGTACAGTAGACTCCCCTGCTTTTTGAGATGAATTTGCTTATTTCCTGTCTTAAAATCGCTTCTCCTTGAAGTTCTCCACCATCAAAGATTTCATCCTCTTTTTCCCTTAATACCCAACCGTAATGCTTGCGCCACAGCTTAATATCAAAACTTTCCTTGTCAACTCCGGTATTAATATGTACCTTCCTTTTTTCATAGCGTATCTCCTGCTTTGTTTTTTTCTTAAAGGCGTACTCATTTAACTCTACAGCAAAATACCCTTTTCGGGGAACATTTTCAATATAACCTTCTGCAACAAGCTGATTATACGATGCCTCAACGGTTATCTTGCTTACATTAAGCCCCTTTGCCAATTCCCTTACCGAAGGCAGTTTTTCGTCTTTCATTATTTTCCCGTTCATAATTTCGTCTTTATAATGCTTGTAAATCTGCAGATAAAGCTTCTCTTCACTTTTCTTATCCAGTATAAACCTATCAATCACTTGCATCTGTCCTTATCGAATTATTTTAATTTGTATATTTTAATATGGTCATACTTATTGTACTATAAATAAAGAAATAATTCAAAGGAGAGAACTAATGAACACTACACTTAAAAAACTTATTTATACATCCCTTATGCTAGCTCTTGTTTTTGTGGCAACAGTTGTAATAGCAATACCTATGCCTTTGGGCTATATAAACCTTGGCGATGGTGCAATCTACATAGCCGCAGCCCTTCTTGGCCCAAAATTCGGATTTTTGGCTGCAGCTCTTGGATCCGCTCTAGGCGATTACTACTTAGGCTATTTGATATACATGATACCCACATTCATTGTCAAGGGTTGTATGGGTTATGTTTCGGGACTTTTGTTTCAAAAATCAAAATATCTTCAAGGCGTCATTGCCGGATTCGTTATCTTGATTGCCGGATACTATATTGCGGAAGTGATTATTTATTCCAACTTTATTTCCCCATTGTCAAGCATCCCTTTTAACGGCATTCAAGGAGCTGTAGGCGCTATTGCAGGATACTTGTTTGCAACAAGATTTAAAAAAATATTTTCCGGCAAAATCAATTTCTAAATTGCAAAATAAATGACATTCATTTATAATTGTTAATGTTCGGGGTGTGGCTCAGCTTGGTAGAGCGCTTGGTTCGGGACCAAGAGGCCGGAGGTTCAAATCCTCTCACTCCGACCATTATTGCCATAAAAATCAATGTTAAAATATAATACTATGTTAGCTTTATGACCCAAACAGGACAATGTCTTAGTATACCAACGATTACTATGTCCCAAATTGTTAATTTTTATATTTTTAAATTTTCTTAGTTTTATAGTTTGACTGGTTTATTTTTTAATTGAGGGGTAAAATCCCTCTTTTTTAACATCATTTTGATAAATCGACAATGCAGACCACCTGCATTGTCGATTTTTTTATTACAATTACATACATTTTAAACTCCGGCTCTACGTCTATATTCATAAGATATGGTGAATTTTAAGATCTAGACAAAATCATCTATGGTATAATTAATCCAATTACTATTCCAAGGAGATTTGTCATGTCGCTAATTCATGTTAAGGGAAATACTTACTGCATAGATCTAGGGTATTCATATGCAGGCTTATATAAAATAGGAAATAACGATGCTGTTCTTCTCGATACCGGTAGACCCGGCAAAGAGGGAGCTATTTTGCTTAATGCAATAAGTGAAAATAACCTTGCGATCAAGGCCGTCATCTCAACTCATGCCCACATCGACCATGTGGGCAACAATTCTTTATTGAAAAGCCGTTTCAACTCCATCACTGCCATGCACTTTAGCGAGGCGGGCTTGTGCTTTTCAGATCTTTCTATTAAAAATGTAAATCCAAGCTTGGATCTGTGTCACGCCAAGAAATTTTATTCAAACATGGTGTGCAACACCGATCGACTGATACTAGACTCTGACGAGAGCGTAAATATCGAAGGGGCCGATTTTTCCATATTTCATACCCCGGGTCATTCTCCAGGTCATATCTGCATAATAAGCCCTGATGGCATAGCATACCTTGGAGACGCATTGCTTGGCGAAAAATCTCTCAGAGCCGCCAAGCTTCCCTATGCCTTTTCCCACAGCGCCGACATTAAAAGCAAGGAAAAACTACAGGGTTTAAAGGCGGATGGGTACATACTTTCTCACAAAGATATTTTAGGAGACATATCCCCCCTTATAGATTCGGGCATAAAAAAAATTAATGATACATCCACTAGGGTTTTGAGGCTCATTGGATGTGAAATGGAATTTGGAGCTATCTTAAAAAAAGCTATTTCTGAATTCAATATCCGAATGGACTCATATGAAAAATACGCTCGGATCGAAAGACTCTTTAGGCCATTTCTCGAATACCTTGTAGAGACCAATCAAGTCATTGTTTACTCCAAAAACGGTAGCCTTTACTATTGTGTCAAATAACAAAGAGCGGCTTCTCAACCAATACAGGTCTAGAAGCCGCCACTTAATTTGATCAGTATTTTTTATCTGCGTAGCCTACCCATCCGCCTTCTCTAACTAAAGTCTTATCAAATCCTCCGATGGAAAACTCGATTTCTTCTGACTTCTCAGGCGAGCTCACGATTATCTTATCATTGTCTATGTCAATCTCGATCGATGTGTCCTTGCCGGCATAATTTTCAAACAGATAGTCTATCTTTTCCTTTGGAAGCTCAATTGCAAACATCCCGCAATTGTACATATTCTGCCTGAAGATCCTTGCGAAGTTTTCAGCAATTACCACATTTATGCCGTTTACCTCTAAAGCCCAGGGAGCATGCTCCCTGGAAGATCCACAGCCAAAGTTTTCTCTGGTAACTATAACTGCTTTGTCCTTTATGTCCGTTGCGCTGTCAAATCCGGGCAAGCTTAAGTCTTCCAATAAAAATGGCTTTAGAGCTTCTTTTGTAATTTCAGTAAGATACCTTGCAGGTATTATTTCATCAGTATTTATGTCGCTTCTATCTAAAAACAGTACTTTTCCACTAAAATTCTTCATATTGACCTCCCTTTACTAAGCTTCGAAAAGCTCGGAATTTGTAATCATACCTGCTATGGCAGTTGCTGCTGCTGTGGCAGGGCTCATAAGATGAACCGTACCGCCCTTGCCCATCCTGCCGTTAAAGTTACGGTTAGTAGTGGAAGCACAGACTTCCCCCTCTGCCAAAACTCCGTTGCTCATTCCCAGGCAAGCTCCACATGTAGGATTTGTTACACAGAAGCCAGCATCCTGAAAAATATCTATAATGCCTTCCTTAAGTGCCATGGAGTAGATCTTGGGAGTTGCCGGGCTGACTATGCCACGGACATCGTCGCTTATTTTCTTTCCTTCAAGAACTTTAGCCGCCACTCTTAAGTCTTCGATTCTTCCATTGGTACAGCTTCCGATATATATCTGGTCGACCTTTGTACCTTCCATATCCTTGACAGACTTAACTTGATCCGGCTTATAGCCGAAAGTTACCATTGGCTCAAGCTCTGACATGTCGTATTCGTAAATTTCTTCATACTCGGCATCTTCATCGGATACCCATTTCGAATAATCTGCAAGGGCTTCTTCCTTTGTAGCATACTCATCCTTGATGAAATCCCACAAATAATCAACTGTAGTCATATCCGGATAACAGATGCCGCAGGTTCCACCAGCCTCGATGGCCATGTTGCAGATTGTCATCCTAGACTCCATAGACATCTTTTCTACTATCGGTCCGGTAAACTCTATTACCTTGTTAGTTGCTCCATTAACTGTAAGCTGCTTTATGATAAATAGTATAACGTCCTTTGCATAAACTCCCGGCTTTAGCTCTCCATCGAGGACGAACTTGATGGTCTTGGGGAAGTGGAATGAGCATACCCCTTTAAGTATTCCTACCTCTAGATCTGTTGTTCCTACACCCGCTGCAAAAGCCCCAAATGCTCCATGGGTACACGTATGAGAATCACCCATTATAACGGTGTAACCCGGTCTTACAAATCCTTTCTCCGGAAAAATAGCGTGACATACACCGTTTCTTCCTACGTCAAAGAAATCTTTTATACTGTGTCTTTTAGCCCACTCTCTCATTATCTTTCCCTGTTCTGCTGTCTTTGAATCTTTGGCAGGTGTTACATGGTCTATTACCGCTTTTATCTTTGTAGGATCAAATACTCTGTCCATTCCTCTTGCCATAAGATCTGTAATGGCAATCGGCGTAGTGATTTCATGACAAAATACTCTGTCCAGCTTTAAAACATGGGTATCCGGAAACGGCTCTTCTACCCTGTGAGCATCAAAAATCTTTTCTGCAATTGTTCTTCCCATTTTTATTTCTCCTTTTTATTGATTTATAACCTTGATATTTTTTTCTCAACTTAAGTTACATTATATAGTTTTTTCGGTTATTTTAAAATCCATTTCACCATAATCCCTTAACTTAAAGACAATTATCGCATATAATGAAAATAAAGAATGTAAACTATGTTACATTCCAAAACTTTGGAGGCGTTTTTATGGACAAGATACCCGTCATTCAAGAACATATCCTAGATCTTCCTGAAGAGCTATATGAAATATTCAAGACCAGGCCTGTAAGATTCTATAATAAAAATCAGATGATTTACAGGCAGGGAGAGGCTGCGGAAGGATTCTACTTTTTAAAAAAGGGTAAGATAAAAGTATTCGTAAACTCTCCTGAGGGCTTGGAAAAAAACCTTACAGTATACAACAGGGGAGATGTCTTTGGCGAGGCATCTTTTTTTGACGGATATCCACGGATTTCTTCTGCCAAGGCCATAACCGATTCTGAAATAATAATGATGGATAAATCGGATATATTGGAACTTTTTAAGAAGAAGCCTTTGCTTGCATTAAAATTCATAGAGACCCTATCTAAAAAAGTGCGTATGCTATCAAACGAAATAGATAATATGTCTTTTTTGTCTGCCGACAAAAGGATTGCAGGGTTCTTGTTGGATCTATCCCAAAACTCATCCGGAGAAATAGAAATCAGCCAGGATGATATTGGGATAGCTATCGGAGTAAGCAGAGTCACGGTAAGCAAAATCCTTGGAAGCTTTGCCTCAAAGGGCTGGATAAAGACGATGTATAAGAAAATTTTGATTATTGATCATGAAGCACTCTTAAATTTCACCCGGGCCTAATAATAGAAAAGGCCTCGCTAAAAGCTAGGCCTAAATATATTCTCTAAAATTCTGCATTGCCGACTGTTCTTGGAAATGGTATAACGTCTCTTATGTTGCTCATGCCTGTTAAGTACATGATAAGCCTTTCAAACCCCAGACCAAATCCTGCATGCTTTACTCCACCGTATTTTCTAAGCTCCAAGTACCACCAGTAATCTTCCTCCTTCAGACCGTTTTTAAGCATCTTTTCTTTAAGCACCTCTAAGCGCTCTTCCCTCTGACTACCTCCGATGATCTCTCCAACCCCGGGAACCAACAGATCCATTGCGGCGACGGTTTTTTCATCCTCGTTCAGGCGCATATAAAATGCCTTTATGTCCTTTGGATAATCTGTTACAAATACGGGTTTTTTAAAAACCATTTCAGTCAAATATCTCTCATGCTCCGTCTGAAGATCGCTACCCCATTCCACCGGATATTCAAACTCCTTTTCCGACTCCTTTAAAAGTCGGATAGCTTCAGTATATGTCACTCTTTCAAAATCACTTTTTAATATTCCCTCTAATCTATCCTTCAAACCCTTGTCTATGAAGGAGTTGAAAAACTCCATTTCTTGAGGGGCATTATCCAGGACGAATCTAATTAAATATTTGATCATTTCCTCTGCAAGGTCCATATCGTCTTTAATGTCTGCAAAAGCTATCTCCGGTTCGATCATCCAAAACTCGGCAGCATGCCTTGGAGTATTTGAATTTTCAGCCCTAAACGTCGGACCAAATGTATATATGTTTCTAAACGCCAGGGCAAATATCTCCCCTTCGAGCTGGCCGCTGACAGTTAGACTTGCAGGCTTTTCAAAAAAATCCTTGGTGAAATCCACTTCTTTCCTGTCATCTCTTGGAATATCCAAAAGATCCAGGGTGGTTACCTTAAACATCTCTCCCGCACCTTCTGCGTCACTTGCGGTAATTATTGGAGTATGGACGTTGACAAAACCCTTCTCTTGAAAAAACTTGTGGACAGCGTAGGACGCCAAGCTTCTAACCCTAAAAACTGCAGCAAATGTGTTGCTCCTAGGTCGCAAGTGGGCAATAGTCCTTAAGTACTCCAGAGTATGTCTTTTTTTCTGCAAAGGGTACTTTGAATCCGATGGCGCTTCCAACGATATGGATGTTGCCTTTATCTCAAATGGCTGTTTGCTTTCCGGCGTGAGGACAAACTTTCCTTTTACGACAATGGCCGTAGCTACGGGATACTTTCCTATATCTGAGAAATTTTCAAGGCTGTCATCGTAAACTACTTGAATTCCTTTAAAAGACGTGCCATCGTTTATTTCAATGAATCCAAACTTGTTAGAATCCCTGATAGTCCGTATCCATCCGCTTATTGTGACTTCCTTTTCAGAGTATGCTTCTTTATTTTCATATAAATCTCTGATTAGATTATATTTCATGGAATCTCCTCACTTTATCGTTTATTTAATTACAAAATTATTATATCATAAAACAAGGCATATTATACCTACGATGGTTGCTCCATCATCGGTCTCGTACGCTCACCCATATAAAGTATAATTTTGAAATGAGGCGAATATTATGAAACTTGCAAATTACAGCATCAAGGGCTCAAGTGATATGAAGCTTGGCTTGCTTACAGACAATGGAATAGTCGATTTAACAGAACTGGGCGTGTCCATGCCTCACCAAAACATGATAGAATTCATAGAAAGATACGAAGAATTTAGGCCACGGCTTCTATCTGCTTTGGAGAGGAATGATATTAACTATATCTCAGAAGATAAGATAAAGCTTGAAAGCCCTATCCCCTACCCCCGAAGAAACGTATTTTGTGTAGGAAAAAACTACTTGGATCACGCTGAAGAAATAAAATCCCTGCCTGGAGCGACTTCACAAGTTCCACAGTTTCCCATCTACTTTACAAAAGTTGCGTATCCTTCGATAGGTCCCGAAGATACGATCCTTAACCACAGTGATTTAACTGATTCAATCGATTATGAAGTGGAGCTTGCAGTTATTATAGGCAAAAAAGGCATAAACATCCCCACAGAAAAAGCCGAGGAGCATATTTTCGGATATACCATCGGAAACGATATCTCCGTAAGAAACATCCAGATGAAACATACCCAGTGGTTCAAGGGAAAGAGCCTTGATACCAGTTGTCCTCTTGGGCCTGTGATAGTTACTGCAGATGATATTTCATATCCCCCTGACCTAGCTATTTCTTCTAAAGTAAATGGAGAGATTCGCCAAGATTCAAGGACTTCTAAGCTCATCTTTAGCATTTCCGAGCTTATCAGCGACTTATCAAGGGGCATGACATTATACCCTGGGGACATAATACTATCAGGCACGCCGGCCGGCGTTGGCTTCGGCTTCGATCCCCCTAAAACCTTAAAGCCGGGGGATGAGATCATCTGTGAAGTTGAAGGCATCGGAAAACTTGTAAATTACATAGAAAAATAGCATCTAGTTAAAAGGACTCTGCAATAAATAACTGCGAGAGTCCTTTTTGTATCATTTTATTTTAGCAAATGCCTCAGAGAGCATTTTAAAGTCTTCAAAGGAAAGGGTCTCTGCTCTTTTGCTTTCTTCTATGCCTGCCAGTAAAAGGGCTTTTTTGACTTCAGCCTTATCATAATCCAGATTGTTTGAAAGGGTGTTTAAAAGAGTCTTCCTTCTATTGGCAAAGCCGGCTTTTACCACTGAAAAGAACCTGTCTTTGTCGTCTTTATCCATAAGCCTATCCTCTCTTACCAGCATATGGATGACTGCCGAATCTACCTTTGGCCTAGGCACAAACACCCTTGAGGGAACTATGAATGAAAGCTGGGGCCTAGTGTAGTATCCGCAGGCTACGGTCAAAGCTCCGTATTCCTTTCCTCCTGGAGTGGCCGCTATCCTTTCAGCTACCTCCTTTTGAATCATCACAGTTATGCTCTCCATTGGCAGATCTTTTTCCAAAAGCCCCATTATTATAGGGGTAGTTATGTAATATGGAAGATTGGCCACAACCTTGAATTTCTTATGAGTATATTTTTTGATTTCGCTGCCTATATCCAGCTTTAATATATCTTCATTTATTACTGTACAATTTTTGTACTCGGCCAATGTCTCTTTAAGTATGGGTATGAGCATCTTATCTATTTCAACGGCTATTACATGCTTTGCCCTTTCACAAAGCTTAGCAGTCATTGCCCCAATGCCGGGACCTATCTCAAGAACCACGTCTTCTTCAGAGACTTCGGCTACATTTACTATCTTTGATACTATGTTTTCATCCGTCAAAAAATTCTGACCGAACTTCTTGCTCATCTTAAATCCGTGTCTCTTTAATATCTCTTCGATTATCTTTGGAGATGTAAGCTTTTGCATATAATCAGACCTTCTCTTTTATTTTGTTTACAGCAGCAAATAAAGCTTCTTCTTCTATGCCGTATGCATTTAGCCTTTGGACAAGCTGTTTTCCGTTGACGTATCCAATCCCCAAGGCTTCACCTGCCTTTTGCCTTAAGAGCCTTGAATTTTTACCATTAAGCAGGCCCAGCTTGCCAACGCTTTCAACCGTATGTATGATCTTTCCTTCAACCACCGTCTTTACATCTTCCAATGCTCTTGCAATAGCTTCTGCTGAAGCGTTTTCGATGCCTACATTTCCCTTTTTGGTTCCTTCTTCCTTAGTGAGATAAGCATGCTTGCATCCCGGTACCCTTTCATTTATCATCCTTCTTATCTTTTCACCGGCATAATCAGGATCGGTAAATATTATGACCCCGGTCCTTTTTACTGCATTTTTAATTATCTCATAAGTCTCCTCTTCAATTCCCAGTCCGCTAGTCTTTATTATCTGGGCATTTACCACTCTTTTAACAGCGGCTATATCATCCTTGCCTTCGACTACTATCAGCTCTTTTATCATATTATCGCTAAACCTTCCAAAAGAATCTTTCCACCAATTAAAATCAAAACCGTCCCGCCGAATATCTCGGATCCTGCCTGAAACTTGTGTCCCAAGTTGTGTCCAAATCTTGCTCCTATAAAACTGATAATAAACGTAGTCAGAGCTATTATTCCGGCAACTAGCCATATGTTTATGTCTAAAAAAGCAAAGCCTATACCCGATGCCATTGCATCGATACTAGTAGCTATAGCCAATGTCAAAAGATATCTGTTGCTAAGTCTTCCTGTACCGCACCTGTCTTCTTCTCTAGATTCCAATATCATCCTGACTCCTATAAAGCCCAGAAGTCCAAAGGCTATCCAGTGATCTATAGCTCTTATCCTATCGGCAAATGCCGATGCCAGAAAATATCCCAATATGGGCATCAGGCCTTGAAAAATTCCGAAAAAAAGTGCAATCTTGCCTTGTATTCCAAAAGTTTTTGCCTTGTTAGAAATTCCGCATGAAGCGGCTACTGCAAATGCATCCATAGAAAGTGCCACAGCAGTGCTCATCATTACAAAAGTGCTCATCTATAATTTCTCTCCTAATTTTATTCTGTCCACCAACTCAATCAATACTTCTTTTTTGTTAATCTCAGGGGACTTGATGGCAAGACGAAGCAACTGATTTAGTGTACTGCCTATATCCTCCCGAACAAATCCCCTATCTTTAAGATCGTTGCCGTTTATATCAAGGTCAACTACCTTACGCGGCAGTTCATATTCAAGAAATTTTATAATCATTCTCCTCCACGCTGGATTTCTACCTAACGCATTATCCAACTTCAAGAAAAGCTCTAATATCTCATCTGTGTATTCAGCTACTCTGTTTATAAAATCCTCTTCACTCTCGAGCTTCTCGTAATCAAAAAGAGCCAATACTTGGTTTATTATTATCCTTTGATACTTTAGCCTCTCAAGTATTTTTTTAATCAAGCATTTATCCGCTAATGGATGCAGCAAAAAATAAACCCTAAGGGACAATTCTGGTGCAGACTCCTCAAAGTATTTAACATAATCATCCCACATATCTTCTCCAGGTGTCACTACATCGTCAAGTTCAGGTATTATCACACGCATAAGATGAAGTCTAAACAAGAGCTCAACGCCCCTCTTTGCTCCTTCACATATAAAAATTCGGTCAAACTCCGCTTTTATCCTCTCGCTGCTGACCCCAGGCAAATCCGGATCACTCATTATTGATTTGATGATATCTTCGTGAATCAGATAATTATTTTCGCAAGCTATTCTCACGGCTCTTAATTTTCTAAGCCGGTCTTCTTTAAATCTTACTTTCGCCCTTCCTATGGTACGCAAGAGCTTGTTCTTTAAATCTTCCATTCCGTTAAAGTAATCGTAGACATTAAGGTCCTTATCCAAGGCAATCGCATTCATTGTAAAATCTCTCCTGCTGAGGTCGCTCAGCAATGAATCCGAATAAAAGACCATATCCGGCCTTCTTCCGTCAGAATATCTATGCTCAAGCCTAAATGTCGTAATCTCAAAAGCTTCATCATTAAACAGCACTGTTATCGTCCCAAAGTCTATCCCTGTTTCGATATGGCGCTCAAACATAGCTTTTATCTCATCCGGTTTAGCATCCGTCGTAAAGTCAAAATCCTTAGGCTTTTTGTGAGACAGAATATCCCTTACAGCGCCTCCTACCAAGTAACATTTATACCCTTTGGATTCAATATAATTCATCAACTGATAAACATTTTTCGGCAGGTTCATATTCTCTCCCTCGCTAACTTACGATTTCAATAAGACTCGACAAATCATCTATCATGTAATCTGGATTTTCTTTTAAAAGTGCTTCCGGATAATTATATCCCCATGTGACTGCAGCGCACTTAACCCCTGCTCTTTTGCATGCAGCTATGTCTCTGCTCTCATCGCCTACGTAAAGTATATCACTTTTAGGGATAGAATATTTTCTGGCTGTGGCATTGATCTTGATCTCCTTGCTCATTAAAGGAGATGATTCTATAAAATCAAAGCTATCTATATTTTGATTTTTCATAAAAGCCTTGACATTCCTGTTTGAGTTCGAAGTAATTATTCCAATGTACTTGACCCGTTTTTTCAACTGCAACAAGATCTCGTCCAATTTATCATCAAATGGTTTTATAGAGTTCATCTCGTTTTTAAGCAGCTTCTGTCCGTGTTTAATTATTTTGGGCAATTTTTTTAGAGGTATTTCTACCGTCTCGATTATTTCCTTAATATTGAGATGCTTTATCTTATGAAGCTCATCTCTTGTTATGCTCTTGTAGCTATATTTCTCCGCAAGACTATTGTATATGTGAAGGGCCCTTTCTTCAGTATCAGCCAAAGTTCCGTCAAAATCAAATATGACGCATTGAAATGCCATTTTATCAAATCCTTTTGTATTTATTCCTTTTGAATAGTACTATTATAATATAGTTTGATTAAAATACTATGATTTTTATTGACTTTTTTATCTGTTGCCTATATAATTTTCGTATACTTTATCACACTAAAGTAATAAAGCGGAGGGTTGTTTATGATTAACTACTATATAGACGGTGTCAACGACATACATTTTCAAGAGCTTCTAGGCTATGAGCGTATTAATGAAGAAATCGAGCAGGTTATGCGTAAATTCGGATACAAACCTATTTTAACACCAAATTTTGAATACTACGATATGTACAGCATGGATCAATCCCTATCAAGAGACAAAATGTTCAAGCTGGTTGATAGGACAGGCAAAGTGCTTGTTTTAAGGCCAGACGCTACCATACCTATATGCAGGATGGCTGCCAATACTTTTAAGGATCCAAATGAAATCCTTAAATTCAGCTATGTAACCACCATATTCAGAGAAGATAACAGCAAGACCAACTACAAAAAAGATTTTATCCAAGGCGGCGTAGAATATTTTGGCAATAATTCACCTGATTGCGATGCCGAAATCATAGCTGTTGCAATTTCAATGCTTCTTAATCTCGGCATGGACAAGATCCATATCGATATCGGTCAAGTAGCTTTTTTAGAAGGGTTATTTCACGGTCTTGACCTTTCAAGTAAGGAAAAAGAACGCATAAACGAACTAATAGAAAATAAAAACCTAGGAGATCTCAAGCTTTATTTAAACAAGCTGCAGATATCTTCAGAAGTCTTTGAAACGATAATAAAAATTCCAATGCTGTTTGGTTCCTACCAAAAGGTAATTCCACAAGCTGAAAAATTATGTATAAACGACTCAATGAAAAAGGCCCTATCCAACATAAAAGAAGTATACGATATCCTCAAGCTCTATGGATTCGAAAAGTACATCTATTTAGACTTTGGCTTTACCAATCAGCTAAACTACTATTCTGGTCTTATATTTAAGGGATACGCAGAAGATTGCGGGGATTCCATACTTTCCGGTGGACGTTACGACCAACTTTCCTCCACATTTGGAGTAGATAGACCGGCAATCGGTTTTGGCATCAATATCAGCCTTCTCACTGAAATCATAAGCGCCGAAGAAAACAGCCAGGATTACTTTGACGCACTTATTAAATACGATACCAGCCAAGCTGAAAATGCACTTGAATTAGCCGCTTTGCTTAGGGATTTGGACTTTTCAGTAGATTGCATAAATCAGAGATATACAATTGATCCTGAATCTTACCGGTTTATATTCGAATATGCTGCTTCGGGACTTTATGCGATGACAAAAAAAGATGTGTTCAATATTTCTACTGAAGAGGCTATAGACCTTCTGAAAGGAGAACCAAAACAATGAAAAACCTCAACATTGCCCTTGCAAAAGGTCGAGTAGCTTCTGCAGCCATGAAGCTCTTGATAGACTGCGGATGTGAATTTCCGGACTACAGCAAGGAAAGCAGAAAATTGATATTTCATGACAAAAACAATAATATAAAAGTGACATTAGTAAAATCTCCGGATGTTCCGGTTTATGTTGAAAAAGGCGCAGCGGATGCAGGAATCGTAGGAAAGGATATTCTTCTTGAAGACAAAGCTGATGTCTATGAGCTGGTAAACTTGAACATAGGCAAGTGCGATATGTGCATAGCCGGATTTGCCGATAAAAAGCCTGACTACAGCAAAAAGATTACTGTTGGAACTAAATACCCCCATATCACAAGAGAATATTTCAACAAACTTGGAGTATTGACTGAGATAATCAAGCTTAATGGCTCTGTAGAGCTAGCCCCCATAATAGGACTTTCTGATATCATTGTCGATATCGTTGAAAGCGGAAAGACATTGGAAGAAAACGGCCTTGTAGTTCACGAGAAGATGTTTCCCATAAGCGCGAGATTCATCGCTAACAAGGTGAGCCTAAAGACCAAGTTCGAAGAGATACAATGGGTCATAGATTCTCTGAGCTCTTTAGTTGAAAGGGATGAATAACATGGAAACAATCATAATGAATTCTAAAGACATCACTCAGGAAAAAGTTGATTATATACTAAATAGAAATTATTCTCAAAACAAAAAAACAGAAGAAACCGTGGCCTCTATTCTCAATGACGTGAGGGATAATGGCGACAGTGCCGTTTTAAGATACACCGAACAATTTGATGGTGTGCAGCTTAAAGATTTAAAGGTCTGTGCCTCTGAGATACAAAAAGCTTATGAAAGCGTCGATGATGATTTTATAAAAACCTTGATAGAAGCTAGTAAAAATATAGAAGATTATCACAAACATCAAATTTCCGAGACTTGGATAAAGTCTTTTTCACCTGGAATAAGATTAGGTCAATTAATAACTCCAATAGACAGAGTAGGATTATACGTTCCGGGAGGAAAGGCAGGATATCCTTCAACTGTTTTGATGGACGCAGTTCCTGCCAAGGTTGCCGGTGTTAAGTCAATAGTGCTTATAACTCCACCTGGAAAAGACGGAAAAGTAAACCCTTATATTTTAGCTGCAGCTAAAATTGCAGGGGTAGATGAAATCTATAAGGTAGGCGGAGCTCAAGGTATAGCCGCTTTAGCCTATGGAACCGAGTCGATAAAACCGGTAAACAAGATAGTTGGGCCTGGCAATATATTTGTAGCTACTGCAAAAAAACAGGTTTTTGGAAAAGTAGACATAGATATGATAGCAGGGCCTAGTGAAATTTGCATAATTGCAGATGAAAAATCAAATCCGGATTTTATAGCTGCCGATCTTCTAAGCCAGGCTGAACACGACGAGATGGCATCATCTATGTTGATTACATGGAGCAAGTCCCTTGCAGAAGCGACAGAAAAATCAGTCTACAAGCAGATGGAAGATCTGTCCCGTAAAGATATAATGAAAAAATCAATAGAGTCCAACGGTAAAATATTTATAGTCGATGACCTAGAAAGCGCCATCGCTCTTTCTAATCTCATCGCTCCGGAACATCTTGAAGTCATGGTCGATGATCCCGAAAGAACCTTGGATAAAATAACAAATGCCGGCGCCGTATTCTTAGGCTCTTATACACCTGAACCCATTGGAGATTACTTTGCAGGACCAAATCATACTCTGCCAACTTCCGGAACGGCAAAGTTTTCATCTCCTCTTGGAGTATACGATTTTGTAAAAAGAAGCAGCATCTTATATTACAGCAAAGACAGTCTTGAGCAAGTAAAAGAAAAAGTTGCTGACTTTGCAGAAAGAGAAGGCTTTACTTCTCATGCAAATGCAATTAGGAGGAGATTCTATGATTGAAAATTTAATGCGGGATCATCTTAAGGACTTCAAAAATTACGTGATCCCTGAAAACAACTACAAATATGTTCTAAATGCCAATGAGAGTCCTTTCAATCTCTTTGAAGATCCTGATTTAAAATGCAAGCTTTTGGAGGCTATAAAAGAATACAAGACCAACATATATCCTGATGGCAGCTCAAGCATCCTAAGAAGTGCCTTGTCTGAATACTTAAAGCTAGGTTCTGACCAGATAATATGCGCGAACGGATCAGATGAACTCATTCCAATGATATTTACTGCTTTTCTCAATCCCGGAGAGGCTGTTGTATCACACTATCCTTCTTTTGACATGTATAAAATATCCGCACAGATCGCTCAAGGAAACTTTATAGGGGTAGAAGACCTTGAATCCCATAAAATCGATGTCGAAGGAATTATCTCTGCTGCCAAAAAAAATAACGCCAAGCTGATATTTTTATGCGTTCCTAACAACCCTACAGGACATTCTATTGACAAAAAAGATATAATCAGAATAATAGAGCATTCTCCGGGCATAGTTATCTTGGACGAAGCCTACGTCGAATTTTCTGATGCCAACTGCATTGATCTTATAGAAAAATACGAAAACCTTATCGTTCTTCGCACCTTTTCCAAAGCATTCGGCATGGCGGGCTTGCGCGTAGGATATGCATTGGGACAAAAAAAGATGATCAATATATTAAATAAGGTCAAGCAGCCTTATAACTTAAACTCGATGTCCCAACTTATAGCTTCTTGGGCTATCGAAAATCGTGCACCTATAATCGAAAAAATCAAGTACCTTTCAAATGAGCGCGATTACCTTTACGAAAAACTTAAAGGCATCCCGGGAATCACCGTCTATGAGAGCCAGTCAAATTTCATTCTTATCAAAGTAGCTGACGGTGAAAAAGTCAACAGCGCTATGTTAAAAAACAGCGTTCTTCTAAAGTACTTTGATAAAAAACCCATGCTTGAAAACTGCTTTAGAATAACTGTGACCACTAGAGAAACCAATGATCTTATCTTAGAAATATTGAAAGGGGTCCTAGAAGATGCGTAATTCCACCAAAAATAGAAATACCGGAGAAACAAAACTTAGCTGCTCTTTGAATTTGGATGGCAACGGAATTTTTGAAGGCACTAGCGGGATAGGGTTCTTCGACCATATGCTAAATTTGCTCTCAAAGCACGGGGAATTTGACCTTAACATCGCTTGCAAAGGAGACCTTGAAGTAGATACCCACCACACAGTAGAGGACTTGGGCATACTGTTAGGTCAATGCTTCAAAGACGCTTTGGGCGACAAGAAAGGAATAAACAGATATGGTACCTTTTATTGCCCAATGGATGAATCGTTAAGTAGAGTCGCCCTTGACTTAAGCGGAAGAGGATACCTTGTCTTCAATGTGGATTTAAAAAGGGAAAAGGTCGGCGATTTTGAAACCGAGATGTTAAATGAGTTCTTGTATGCATTTGCAATAAACTCAGGTACGACCTTGCATGTCGCAACGTTATACGGAAAAAACGATCATCATAAAATTGAATCAATATTCAAAGCTTTGGGAAGAGCCTTGAAAGAAGCCTGCCGATTAGAGCCGGGTTCCGAAAGCATACCTTCTACCAAAGGAATACTATAATCGGAGGTAGCCATGATTGCAATAATAGACTACGGAGTAGGAAATCTTATGAACGTCTACAATTCGCTAAAGAGGCTCGACATGGATGCAGTCATAACCGGTGATAAAAAAGTTATAGACAATTCATCCGCAATAATTCTGCCTGGTGTTGGCGCATTTAAGGATGCCATGGACCATTTAGTGGATCACGACCTTGTAGAAACAGTAAAAAACAATGCTTCTAAAGGAAAATACCTACTTGGGATATGCCTTGGAATGCAGCTTCTATTTGAGAGGAGCTATGAAGATGGCAATTGGGAAGGACTGGGGCTTCTAAAGGGAGAGGTAGTCCGCTTCGGTCAAGGCCTCAAAGTTCCTCACATGGGATGGAATGAGCTTCATATAAATAAGCCGCATCCCCTTATAAATGAAATCAAAGATGGAGAATATGTATATTTCGTTCACTCATATCATTTAGACCCAAAGTACTTTGATGATGTGCTTCTTTACACAGATTACGGAGTCAAAGTTCCAGCGGTAGTATGCAAAGACAATGTGATGGGAATGCAGTTCCATCCGGAAAAAAGCAGCACCACTGGAATAAAGCTTCTACAAAACTTTAAGGAGTTGATAAAATGATAGTATTGCCTGCTATAGATATAAAAGGCGGAAAGTGCGTCCGTCTTAAACAAGGTCTCATAGATCAAGAAACAGCATATTACGATGATCCGGTATATGTTGCTAAGATGTGGGAAGATCAAGGTGCGAAATATCTCCATGTCGTAGATTTAGATGGCGCTTTTACCGGAGCCCAGACAAATATGGAAATAGTAAAAAAAATTGTCGATGCAGTTTCAATCCCCGTGGAAATCGGGGGTGGCATCAGAACTTACGAGACTGTCAAAGCTTATCTAGATGCCGGTGTATCAAGGGTCATACTCGGTACAAAAGCAGTGGAGAATATCGAATTTGTAAAAGAGCTTTGCGATAAATTCCCCGGCAAGATCGCCGTTTCAGTAGATGCCAAGGGAGATTTTGTTGCAATTAAAGGTTGGGTCGAAACCAGTGATAAAGAAGTAGTGCCTTTTTGCCAAGATTTAGTCAGAGCCGGAGTTGCTACTATTGTCTATACAGATATATCAAGAGACGGAATGTTGAGCGGTCCTAATCTGGAGATGCTCCAAAAGCTAAATGACATCTTAGATGCTGATATAATCGCTTCCGGAGGAGTTGCCAATATACAAAATATCAGCGATCTGAAATCTCTTGACCTATACGGTGCAATTACAGGCAAGGCTATGTATGAAAAAACACTTACCTTCGAAGAAATAAACTCGCTTGAAGAGAAAGGCAGGTAACAGATGCTTACTAAGAGAATTATACCCTGTCTTGATGTTGATAAAGGCAGAGTCGTCAAAGGCAAGAAATTCCAAGGTATAAAAGACGTAGCAGATCCCGTTGAACTTGGCAAGTTCTACTCAGATCAATGTGCAGATGAACTGGTTTTTTACGATATAACTGCCTCTCATGAAGATAGAGATATTTTTATTCACATAGTCGAAGATGTAGCTAAAAACATCAATATACCCTTCACTATTGGGGGTGGCATCAGAAGCGTAGAGGATTTTAGAAAGGTTCTATTGGCAGGTGCTGACAAAGTATCCGTAAATTCTGCAGCAGTCGTGAATCCACCGCTCATTAAGCAAGCAGCTTTAAGATTTGGAAGTCAATGCGTAGTCCTTTCCATAGATGCAAAGAAAAATAATAAAGGCTCCTGGGATGTCTATGTAAAGGGTGGACGTGAAAATACCGGAATAGATGCAATTGAATGGGCCAAAGAAGGACAAAGGTTGGGGGCAGGTGAAATCTGCATAAACTCAATTGACACGGATGGCGTAAAGCAAGGTTTCGATATCAAGCTTAACGAAGCCCTTTCAAGTTTATTGACCATACCGGTTATAGCCTCTGGAGGAGCCGGAAACATGCAGCATTTTTCCGATGTATTAAAATGCGGCGCAGATGCAGCCTTGGCCGCAAGCGTATTTCATTACAAAGAAATTGCCATATCCGATTTGAAAGAATTTTTGCATAAAGAAAACTTACCTGTTAGGAGATGCTTATAGTATGGATTTAAGTAAACTAAAATACGATGAAAAAGGTCTTATACCTGCAATAATTCAGGATTCCGATTCTTCTGCGGTGTTGATGATGGCGTATATGAACGAAGAATCATTAAAGAAAACTCTAGAAACAAATACGACTTGGTTTTACAGTAGAAGCAGACAAAAATTATGGAATAAGGGCGAGACCTCCGGAAATTTTCAAAATGTAGTATCCATTGATTTCGACTGCGATGAGGACACCTTGCTTGTTAAAGTAATCCCGCAAGGTCCGAGCTGCCACACTGGAGAGTATAGTTGTTTTTATAGAAATATCTCCGGAAAACATGCTATTCAATCCGAAAATATGCTCCAGACCCTCTACAAGATAGTAAAAGACCGAAAGGAAACTCCTAAAGAAGGTTCTTATACTCAATACTTGTTTGACAAAGGCGTAGACAAGATCCTTAAGAAAGTCGGCGAAGAATCCGCTGAAACAATAATAGCTGCCAAGAACCAGTCAAAAGAAGAGCTTATTTACGAAACTAGCGATCTACTTTATCACCTGATGGTTTTACTTGTCAACCAAGGCGTTAAGCTCGATGATATCATGGAAGAACTCAAAAAAAGGCATAAATAATATTTTTAAAAAGTGGTTTGACGTCAGACCACTTTTTTGTATATCTTTAATATCTGTTGAGTGTATTTGCCATCTTCATCGTATACGACAATTTCCTCTTCAAATTTAATTCCTGGGTTTCCTCCTTTTACCCCTTCTATAAGAACCATATTAGGATCCTTGCCTAGATAAGGCCTTACTAATATAATTCTTTTTGGCTCTATCCTGTTTTGCCTCATTGAACAAACTATATCAACTATCCTATGTGGTCTGTGAACTAAATAAAATTTACCTTTCATCTTAAGCAATTCCGCTGCAGTTTTTGATACATCTTCAATGCTGCAAAATATTTCATGCCTTGCTATGGCAACTTCTCTTACTGGACTTGCATGTCCCTCTCCTTCATTCATGTAAGGAGGATTGCTTACCACCATGTCATAGGTCTCATTAACAAAAAACTTTGGCGGCTCCTTGATATCTCCAACCAAGATGTTGACTTCAGCATCCAATCCATTAAGGCTTACGCTTCTTTGAGCCATATCTGCTATAGATTCCTGTATCTCTAGTCCATGTATCGTTTTCATGCCTGAATTTGCAAGTAAAATTGGTATTATTCCACTTCCTGTTCCTAAATCTGCAATTTTATTATTATATTTGGCTTTTTCCCCAGCCATCCAGGCAAGAAGAACCGCATCTATCCCATATCTGAAATATTTTTTATTTTGTATTATTTTTAATCCTTCTATATGAAGGTTATCCACTCTTTCTTGTTCATTAATCAAGTACTTTTCCACAATAATCACTGCTTTCATTCGACTTTTCTTTTACATGTTGTATATAACATATGTTCGGCACTAAATATAGTTATCTATCCACATATACCTTGTTTTTGTGCACAGTTTGTGGATAAGTTATGGCTTTTTCGCCTGCTTTTCAACAAGCTCAGCTTTTTTATCCACACTTATCCCCATACACCCTGTTCATATGTGTATAAATTATTTGTTGCACAAAAAAAACCTCTTTATCTCAGAGGTTTTTTTTTGTACATTATTATTCAGGTTGTGGAGCATCCACTGGACAAACATCTGCACATGCACCACAATCGATACATAGACTTCCGTCTATCACGTAAATGCTGTCACCTTCGCTAATAGCGTCTACTGGACATTCCGGCTCACATGCTCCGCAAGAAATACAATCATCATTAATTACGTATGCCATTATTCTCACCTCCTCAAATGTGATTGGTTGACAAATCCATTATATAATAAATATTATGAACAATAAACTATTTTTTTGTACTAAATTCCTTGCTTTCCATCCAGTTCCTTAAGTGCTTTTTTTTCTTCTAAAGTAAGCTCATCTTTGTTTTCATTGCTGTGTTTTTTACTATGACAATTTTTCCCGCAACCTGTTTTCTGTGTCTTGATTTCTTCCAAGTGATACTCATTTAAAACAGCATCGTCTCCCTCAAGCTTTACTGTTACTGTTTCACGCAATACGTTTACCTTGAATACAATTCCCTTTCCATCCTTTGTAGACACTTGCTGCCCCTCTACCGGAAGCTTCTTGCAAACTTCTTCATAAAAATCTTGTTCATACTTAAGGCAGCATAAAAGCCTTCCGCAAATGCCGGATATTTTTGTGGGATTTAAAGAGAGATTTTGTTCCTTTGCCATTTTTATAGATACCGGCTGAAACTCTCCCAACCACTTTGAACAGCAAAGGCCTATGCCGCAGGGACCGAGCCCTCCAAGCATTTTTGCTTCATCCCTAACACCTATTTGTCTTAGCTCTATCCTTATTTTAAATACAGATGCAAGATCTTTGACAAGCTCTCTGAAGTCTACTCTGCCGTCAGCTGTAAAATAAAATATTACCTTATTGTTGTCAAAAGTATATTCTACATCTATCAGCTTCATATCCAGTTTATGTTCTTCAACCTTTTTTTTACAAACTTCCATAGCTTCCGCAGCTTTTTCCTTATTGCGTTGGTATGTCTTATCATCTTTAGCGTTGGCTTTTCTTATTACTGGCTTGATTGGAGAAACTATCTCTTCATCAGCAACTTTTTTTATATCCAGTACCACTTGACCGTACTCCAGACCTCTGGCAGTTTCTACTATGACATTATCACCTTTGGATAGCTTAAATTCAAGGGGATCGAAATAATAAATCTTACCCGCCTTTTTAAACCTAACTCCAACTACATCTATCATTTTACTCCTCCTGTATCCTCAAAAGCAGGTTTTCAATCTGCAATGGCATATTCAAATTTATTTTGGTATTTGTCTGTAAATCCATAATTGCTTCTATTATATCATTTATCTTCTCTACAGTTAAATAATCTGTCTCATTATTTTCATCTCTTGTAATTTTATCTAATAGTTTATGCCTCAGATAAATCAACAAATAATCTGTAAGCTCCAGCTCTTTTATATTGTTTTCTTTAGCAATATCAGGAATTTTAAATATCTTATCAAAATTCCCAGTGCATATTTTGTCCATTATCGCTGAAATACTCTTATACAAATCCAACTTGGAGCTATCCTCAAATGACAACAATGCTTCTCCTATTCTTCCTTGGGTAACCTGATATAGAAATTTCATTTCAGCGCCTTCTTCCATACCCTTTTCCTTAAGCACCTTGCAAAATTCTTCATACTGCAAAGGCACGAAATTTAGTATCTGGCACCTAGACAGTATTGTCGGAATAATAGAACTTTTACTGTTTGCTACCAGTATTATTATAATTCCCTCCTCAGGCTCTTCAAGTATCTTTAAAATAGCATTTTGACTAGGTATGCCCATAGTTTCGCAACTATTGATTATGTAAATCTTTCTATCGCCTTCATAAGGCTTCAACGCTGCGCTTTTTTGTAGCTGCCTTATTTGGCTAATCTTTATAGACTCTCCTTCTGCCCCTGTTTTGATTTCATGTAGATCCGGATGATTGTCGTTTTTTACCTTTATGCATTGGTCGCAGGTTCCACAAGGTCTTTTATGCTTATCCAGACAAAAAATGCTCTTTGCAAATTCTATAGCTGCATCTCTTTTCTGAGTCCCTTTTGGTCCGGCAAAAAGATAAGCGTGGCTGTACCTTCCTGTTTTTATAATTTCTTTTAATATGTTTTTATTCTTGTCATTTCCATAAATAAGCTCAAACATTAGCATCACCGATTTTCCATGACTAATTCTAAGATTTCAGAGTTTATTTCCTCTACCGTTTTTGACTCTCCGTTTTTCAAGCAGTCTATTCTGATCCAATTGTATCTTTCTACCATCTCCACTGCAGCCTTATATGCATTTTTCAAATGTTCTTCATTTGATTCATGTATATCTTTTTGTGATTCATTGGTGATCTTATTTTTCCTGTCTTTTATCCTTTTCAAGCTATAAGCCGCAGGTATATCTAAAAATAAAACTTTGTCCGGTATAGGTATTTTATAAATGTTAAACTCCAGATCCCAAAGCCAATCTAAAAATTTTTGTTTTTCAGATATATCCTTTATTTTGCCACCTTGATGCATCATATTAGATGTAGTATATCTGTCCGCTATGACGATTCCGCCATTTTTATAAAAGTCCTCGTACTCGGTCTTAAAAGAAGCATACCGATCAGCAGCAAAAAAAGTAGACGATATGTAAGGGCTTATCGAATCCGGATTTTTGCCGAAATCACCTTTTAAATACATTTTTACCAAAGCAGAGCTTTCTTTCTCATACCTTGGATAAGATATCCTCATCACCTTTTCTCCCATGTCTAAAAGCCTGTTATAAAGAAGCCTGCTTTGAGTTTCTTTTCCGCTCCCATCAAGACCTTCTATAACTATTAATCTTCCTTTTCTCATCATATTGGCTCCTCATCTATAATGTAAACCATATTATCAGCACTCATGCCTTCAACGGAATTTTCGCTCAAAGAATTGATATATTCAATCATCTCACTGGTTATTATTTCTCCCGGACAGACTATGGGCACTCCCGGAGGGTATGGCACTAGATAGCTTGAAGATGTTTTCCCTTCAGCCTTTTGAATATTTATCGTTCGTATCTTCATATCTTCTGCCTGCCAAGCATCCATAACTTTTTTGCCACATTTCGGAAATTTCATTTTGCTATCGATTTTTTGCCCTTTTTTGCAGAAACCTTTATCGCTTATCTCCTTGAGCGCAAAAATCAATCTATCGGCATCCTCTTTCTCAGTTCCTGCTCCCATCATGCACAAAAAGCTTTTTCCATCGTCAAACTCTACATCGATGTTGTAGTCTCTCGTTAGGATATCACCTATTCCACCCGGCGCCAACCATATTTTTGACTTATCGATTATTTTAATATCATGCTCTATTTTATCATGAATATTGTTAAAACAAGTATTTCCAATATCTTCTTTTACTTTATCATAGATTGCTGCCAATTCTTCTAGTTTTTCTTCTCCTTTTTCATCCATGTAATCTATAGCTTCTTCCACAGAAAGAATTATAGGATATGAAGGGCTCGATGTCTGCAACATAGATAAATGTCTCCTGATTTTTTCTATATCGATTTTGTCGCTATTTATGTGCAGCAGTGCGCCTTGATTAAGTGAAGATAAGGTTTTGTGAGTGCTATGTATGGTAATATCAGCTTGTAACTCTATTGAAGAACAAGGAAATCTTGAACTGTATTTAAAATGTGCTCCATGAGCTTCATCTACTATGAGCAAGACTTGATATCTATCACATATCTGTTTTATAGCTTTTAAGTCATCGCAAGTTCCATAGTAAGTGGGATAAGTTATAACAAGCGCTTTTAGCTTAAACCTTTTCACAGTATCTTCTAAGTCATTTAAATCCACTCCTACAGGATATCCGTAGACTGAGTCAATCAATGGCTCTATGAATACAATGTTTAATCTTCCGTAGTGAATCGCGCTGAATACGCTTTTATGGCAATTTCTCACGACTCCTATACGGTCCCCTTCTCTGCTACTTCCCATTATTCCAGCCATTATAAGGGCCGTACTTCCATTTACGCTTATTATGCAACTTTTACTTCCATATGATTTGGCTATACGCCATTCTATATCTTTTATTTCTTTTTTAGGATTATTTAGATTATCCGTTCCATTAAGCTCTGTGATGTCGAACTCTTCCCAACCTGTGCTTGTAAAAGGCCTAGACTTATGACCCGGCATATGAAATTTTATGTTTTTTTTCTTGCTTTCTATATTTGAATAAAGTTTGCTTTTCATTTTTTACCTCCAAGCTTCATTTTATCACAAGCCCTTCATATTATTAATTGATTTATGGTATAATTTAAAATTGTCACTGACAGATTTTTTTAAAATTTGATTATTACAACCTTATAGGGGTAATAAAATACTAACAATACGAAAGGAGTTTAGGTAATGGCAGATAAAAACGTAGTGATCCTTGACGAATCCAATTTTGAGAATGAAGTATTGAACTCTAAAGTTCCTGTAATGATTGATTTTTGGGCTGAATGGTGCGGTCCTTGTCAAATGGTTATCCCAATTGTAGACGAACTCGCAAATGAATTTGAAGGTGTTGCCAAGATAGCAAAGCTAAATGTAGATGAAAATCGCTCTTTAGCAATGAAGTACAGAGTTATGAGCATCCCTACTATTTTATTTTTTAAGGATGGAGAAGAAGTAAAAAGAGAAGTAGGTGCCAAAAGCAAGGAAGAATATGTGGAGCTGATTGATTCTCTCATTTAATCTGACTTTAAACTTTTTTCGCTGCATTAAAAAAGAGAGGATTACCTCTCTTTTTTAATCAATTATTTTTTGTCGCTTCTTTTTCGAGCTTCTCAACAAACTTCTTGCTTGCCTGTATGATAATATGAACTTTTTTTCCGTCCTTGTACCACTCTACAGCGTATTTTATTTTATCTCGAACTCCTATCAGAGTAAAATCTATTTTTCTTCCATTTAAGCTTCTTTTTTCAAATAGGGGCTTTACGTCACTGATATCTTTAACCGGTACTGTCAATACTAATCTAGGTTTAAAAAACATAGCTTTATAAATTATTAAATTGTTATCTGCCACGAGCATCTCGTACCTCGGGAGCATCTTTCTCAAAATAAATATCGTTATTCCAAGACTTATCGCCACTCCAACGGCTGAAACGATCCCTTGAGATGCCTCATCCAGATTTTCTGTAAGGATTCCGTAACCTACTTGAAAAATTATTAATACAACAAAAATCGCGATTAGCTTTTTGGGATTCATTACATCCCTCTTGTTTATTTCTCGTGCCTTTAAAGCCATTTTTAGTCCTCCAATGTTCTTTTATATTTTTTCGCCTGAGTCTTATACAGGTTCTCTCCGGATGAATCTATTATAACCACCGCTGGAAATCCTTCTACTTTAAGTCTTCTGATTGCTTCGGTACCCAACTCTTCGTATGCTACCACCTCAGCAGAAACCACCGACTCCTTTAAAAGCGCCCCGGCTCCCCCAACTGCGCCAAAATAAACTGCTTTGTGCTTTCTCATGGCATCTATAACTGCATCATCTCTTTCGCCTTTGCCTATCATTCCCTTAAGCCCTTTTTCTATCAACCTCGGCGCATAGCTGTCCATTCTTCCGGCTGTCGTTGGACCTATAGACCCAATTATATCGCCGGGTTTTGCAGGACAAGGTCCGGCGTAATAGATTGTCTGGTTTTTTATATCGATTGGAAGTGGTCTTCCTTTTTCCATCTCTTCCACCATTTTTTTGTGAGCTGCATCTCTTGCAGTATAAATAGTGCCATTTAACAAAACCCTATCTCCAGCTTTTAGACTGCTAATAACGTCTTCATCAAGCGGCAGGTCTACAATTATCTCTTTCATAATACACTTCACCTCAAACCTTGACTTTTATATGTCTATTGACGTGACAGCAGATATTTACTGCCACCGGAAGTCCTGCGATGTGAGTAGGGTATGTCATTATATTTACTCCTAAAACAGTAGTTCTTCCTCCTAGTCCCATAGGTCCTATTCCTAATTTATTGAGTCTATCCAAAAGTTTTTTTTCTAAGTCCGCATAATAGGGATCTGTGTTTAACTCATTTGCATTCCTGAGCAATGCTTGTTTTGATAAAAGTGCCGCCTTTTCCATTGTGCCTCCTATCCCTATTCCTATAAACAATGGAGGACAAGCATTTGGCCCTGCTAAGGATACTGTTTCAGTAACGAAATCAACTACCCCTTTTTCTCCTTCAGATGGCTTTAACATTTTCAACCTGCTCATATTTTCACTCCCGAAGCCTTTTGCAGTCAAGAGTATTTCTATCTCATCTCCATCAACAATGTCATAATGAATAACCGCAGGAACATTATCCATGGAATTTTTTCTTTCAATGGGATCTGAAACGACAGACTTTCTGAAATAACCGTCCTTATATGCATCTTTTAGAGCTTGATTTATTGCCCAGGAAATATTCCCTCCAACAACGTGCACATCTTGACCTAAATTGACGAAAGCAACTACCATTCCAGTATCTTGACATATGGGTATCTGTTTTTCTTTTGCCAAATTATTGTTTTTAACGATATCCTCAAAAATAGATTTGCCTACTTCAGATTCTTCTTTTTTCATTCCTTCAAGCAATGCCTCTGAAACATCATTTGAAAGCTCGCAGTTAATCTGAAGCAATGCGTCATATACAGTTTCTCTTATCTTATCTATATGAATTTCTTTCATGGTATCTTCCTTTTCTCAATAATAATCCATTATATCATTTTAATTGTTTTTAAGTCCAATAAAAAAACCCCTGTCACATATCAACCTGTAACATGGGGTCTAAAAATTTACTCTACTTCCTGGAAATCTTCTTTTCCAGCTCCGCACAATGGGCATACCCAATCGTCTGGAATATCTGCAAAAGCGGTTCCCGGATCGATTCCGTTGTCAGGATCACCTTCAGCCGGATCGTAGATATAGCCACAGATTACACATTCATATTTTTGCATTTGCAATTCCTCCTTGTATTTTTAATATATGCAATGGATTTTATAAATCCCTGCTTTCATATCAAGTGCTTAAAATACACTTTTTAACTTCATCTCCATGATTCTTCACTTTCACATTTAAGAACACATCTTTGATTATGCCCTCTTCATCTATAATGAAAGTACTTCTTAAAATACCATAATACTCTTTTCCAAACTTATTTTTCAGTGCCCAAACGCCATAATTATTTATAGCCTCGATCTCAGGGTCACTTAAAAGCAAAAACGGTAATTCGTATTTGTCGATAAATTTTTGATGGGATTTTTCTGAATCCTTGCTTATTCCTAATATCACCACATCGTTTTCCTTAAACTCTTCATATAAATCTTTAAACTGAAGCGCTTCATCAGTACATCCCGGAGTATCATCTTTTGGATAAAAATACAAAACCACTTTTTTGCCTAAATAGTCCTTGAGGCTATGATCGTTTCCAAGATGATCTTTTAAGGTAAATTCAGGTGCCTTGTCTCCTTTTTTTAAGCTCATGCTCACTCATCCTTTCTAATACTTTAATATGATACCCAGGTAAGCACCCTTTAATCTATAATCTTATATTCTATTTATTTTTTTTATCTTTTGATATAATATAAAAATACATTCTCTTTCGGAGGTTACAATAATGACATATAATAAATCATTTTTAGCAGCATCTCTCACTACATTTATTTGGGGATTCTCATATATAAGCACTAAAGTGCTTGTATATTCAATAAGCCCATATCTCTTGGTTTTTTATAGATTTTTAATATCATCGGCATTTTTATTAATTCTTCTAAAGCTTAGAGAGAAAAAATTGCATATAAGGCTTGTGGATTTGCCTAGATTCCTTTTTACCTCGATTATAGGATACACCGTATATTTTTTGCTGGAAAGCAACGGAATCAAATTAACAAGTGCTTCCATAGCTTCAATCATCATAGGAACTATTCCTGTTCTTTCTCTTCTTACTGATGTTATATTTTTCAAAAACAGATTGACAGGGGTAAAGCTTATTAGCGTAGCTTTATCATTTGCCGGGATTTTAATGGTTATAGGCAATCCTACAGTCGATCGAATAAATCCTTTAGGAGTTCTTTTGGTTTTTGGAGCAGCATCTTGTTGGATTTTTTTCAACTACATGAACCAGCCATTATACTTTAATTATTCTACACTTGCAATAACTACATGGCAAACATTGATAGCACTTGTCAGTATGCTATTTGTAGTCTTGATCAAAGAAAAAAACTTGCTCATAAGCGTGAACTCAGAACAATTTTTACACATAGTTTTTTTAGGTCTTGCTGCCTCTGCCGGAGGTTTTTTGTTTTACATCTACGCATTGAAAAACCTGGGCGTAGTTGCTACTACCTTATTTGTTAATTTTATTCCTGTTACTACAATGCTTACAGGAAGGATATTCCTCAATGAACACCTTACCTCTTTGCAATGGATTGGTGGTTTTATTATAGTGATATCTCTATATACCGGCTCTATTTTAAGCAGCAAAAACTCTGTAAAGACAGTGCCTAAAGACAGTAAAACCGGGTAACTACATCGTTACCCGGAATCTTTTATAATATCTTTTTTAAAAATGTCTTCGTTCTGTCTTCTTGAGGATTTTCAAAAATTTGATTAGGGTCTCCTTCTTCTACTATTCTGCCTTCATCCATGAATATGACTCTTGTCCCCACTTCTTTGGCAAACCCCATCTCATGTGTCACTACGATCATTGTCATACCGTCTTTTGCGAGCTTCTTCATTACTTCCAGCACTTCTCCGACCAGCTCAGGATCTAGAGCAGAAGTCGGTTCGTCAAAGAGCATTATCTTAGGTTGCATTGCAAGAGCCCTAGCTATAGCAACCCTTTGTTGCTGTCCTCCGGAAAGCCTAGATGGATATTCATCTCTTTTATCTTCAAGGCCTACTAATTTCAATAAATCTAGTGCAACTTCTTTTATATCTTCTTCTTTTATTTTCTTTACAATTTTAGGAGCTATGGTTATGTTTTCATAAACAGTTAGATGAGGAAAAAGATTGAATCTTTGAAAAACCATTCCCAGCTCGGTACAAAGCTCCTGAGCTTTTTCAGCAGGTATATCCTGAAGATCTTTTCCCATCTCTCTTTGATCTGCAAGCTCTCCGTCTATGTATATCTTCCCACTGGTGATTCTTTCTAATTGATTCAAGCACCTAAGCATGGTGCTTTTGCCTGAACCACTTGGGCCTATTACGCATACTACCTCTCCTGGCTTTACTTCCAGGTTTATATCCTTTAATACTTCTAAGTCTCCAAATGACTTATATACATTTTCCAACTTGATCATAAAGATACGCTCCTAATCATAAATTGAATACCTTTTTTCGATTTTATCGAAACCTAGCTGTACTATCGAGGTTAAAAACAGATATACAACTGCTGCATAGATATAATAAAACCATCTGCCTGTTGCATTTGACATCTGATTAACTGTACGTAAAAGCTCGAACAATCCGATCGATGCAACGAGGGAAGTGTCCTTAAGCAACATTATAATCTCATTTCCTACAGGCGGTATCAGCCTTCTGTACGCTTGTGGGATTATTATCTTGAACATTGCCTGGTAGTAGCTCATTCCCAAGGCTTTGGAAGCTTCCATCTGCCCTTTGTCTATGGATTGAATTCCCGCTCTGAAAATTTCAGCCAAATATGCAGCCGAGTTAAGAGAGTACGTTACAGCTGCCGCAACCAATAAAGGCAAGCGGACGGGATTGCCCAAAATATCCAACGTAAATAGAGGTATCGCATATACTATAATAAAAAGCTGCATCAATAAAGGTGTTCCTCTAAATACCCATACGTAAAACCATGTAAGAGCGTTTAGAAGCTTGCTTTTAGATATCCTTCCTAATGCCAGGACGATTCCCAATATAGTTCCTGCAATAATGCCGATAACCGTCAATTGTATCGTTAAAACCGTACCTTGAAGCATCGCCATTATCTGAGGCGTAGTCAACAATTTGATCTTCCTTTCCTTTTGTGATTGAAATAAGCTTGCATGGCTCAAACCTATACAAGCTTATCCATCAGTTATTATTCAATTACTTTAAGCTCAGTGTCAATATTTGAAGTATAGTCGTCTTTTAGCCACTCTACAGATATTTCAGCCAAAGTTCCTTCTTCTCTAAGCTCGCTTAAAGCTTTGTCGATCTTCTCTTTAAGTTCAACGTCTTCTTTTCTGATACAGACACCTATAGGCTCATTTGTAAGCTGCGCTGAAGATATCTCAAAGTTGTCAGGATCATTCCCTACGTATTCTATCGCCACGGGATAATCCACGACTATGTAATCCACATATCCTGCCTTCATAGCTGAAAACGTCTGAATGATCTCATCGTATTTAATAAGCTCGATATCAAGATCTTCCATATATTTTTGAACTGCACTATCTGCTGTAGTTCCCAACTGAACTCCCACTGTCTTTCCGTCAAGATCTTCCGGTGTCTTTACAGAATCATCTCCCGGTTTTACAACGATAACCTGACCATTTGACAAATAAGGCTCTGAAAATAAAAATGTTTCAAGCCTTTTCGGCGTTATGCTTACAGATGACATGATGATATCGTAGTTCTGAGTTTCAAGCCCTTGGAATATCCCATCAAATGCAGTTGAGATAAACTCTACTTCCATTTCTAGTTTTTCGCCCAGTGCTTTTGCAAGCGCAATGTCAAATCCTACAAGTTCGTTGTTTTCATCTCTATACTCCATTGGTGGATAAGAGTCATCGACTCCTATTTTCAGGATATCCCCTTCAGCTGAATCTGAAGAACACCCCGTAAAAATCATTGCTGCCGCCATCAAAACAACGACTAAAACCAAAGAAATCTTTTTCATTTTATTACCTCCCCAAAATCGACATTTTACTGTCATTCCCTTTCCTATCAACAGTTTTATCAGTTTTTTATTATATCATACCCTTAAGAATAAATATACATTTTTTGATACTTAAAATACAATGCATTTTTATTCTTTTGAATGAGATTTTTATATTTGAACATTTGTTCATGGGTATAACTTTTGACGTTTTTATGTTATAATCTAATTGAAAGTTGATTAAGGAGGCGTAGTCCATGAAAATTATGATGGTAGGCGGCATCAACGACAAAAAAGCTGACAAATTAATTGGTGCCATCAAAAAAAATTGCGGTAATGAAATCGAAGTAGTAAACGTGAATATTTTTACACAAAAACCTCTTGAAGAAGAAGCTAAAGAAAACCCAGATGTAATAGTCATGCTAAACAAGCAAAGCTTCTCATTCAAGGCACCTGTTATAGATGGCCTTGGATTGATTTACCCTCAAATGGGCGAAAAGAAGGTTTACGAAGAAATCAAGAAGCATCTCTGATTAAAATAATGACTCAAGGCATGCCTTGAGTCATTATTTTAATCAGAGTATATTTTTTGCTGTTTCTTCATCAGTTATAAGCGTACTGACATAACCACTTTTAAGTCCTGCTTTTATTGCCTTTTCCTTTTCTTTTCCCCCTGCCATACATACAACTTCAGGTATTTTCTTAAATGTTTTAGGTTCTATCCCCATTACCGACTTATTTAAATCACAATCCAATATTTTGCCGTTTTCGTCAAAATACCTTAAGCTTATATTTCCTACTCCACCAAGCTTTATTATATCTTTATAATCACCCTCTTCAATCAACGTAGTTTTTAAAGAGGATGAGTACTTGCTTACTTCTCCTATGCTTAAAAACACGACATCACAAGCTTCTATCTGTTCGAATACTTCCCTAATTGATTCTTCTTTTAAATATTCCTCTTTAATAAGCGGGTTTTTTACAAAAGTAGGTGCAAATAGAAAATAAGTCTTTGCATTTAATTTTTCTCCTACCATCCTAGTAATCTCATCGGATTTTCGGGGTCCGTCTTCAGAGCTCATGCCGCCCACCAACTGTGTCACTGTTATATTTTGAAATCTATTTAGATTTGACGGTAAATTAGCAGCAAGGTGATACAGTGTCTTTCCCCACGAAACCCCTATCTGCAGATTATCTCTTAGCATAGATATAAGATAATTTACCCCTTCCATCGCAAGGGTTTCGTATAAATTTTCTTTTTCCATGGTCTTTATGACGATAGCCCTATCTAACTTGAATTTTTCTTCCAAACCGCTTTCAAGTTCTGCAAAGCTTTCATTGTAACCCTCTATGCTTATCTTTACTATACCTTCTTCTCTTACTTTCTTAAGTAGCCTATTCACTCTTTGTCTAGACATTTTCATACGCTTTGCAATTTCATTTTGCGTATAATCCAGCCTGTAATAATAATGTGCTATTTTTATCAACAGATTTCTCATATCTTCCATGTCCAAATCCCCTTTAACAATACCCTTATATCATAAGTATAGCTTAATTTTTATATTTATAAAGTTATTTTAACATAAATATATATTAAAACCCTATAGAAAATAGGGTTTTAAATATTATTCAGGCAACTTTTCGCTTATATAGAACATGACTTTATTGAAATATTATCTCGTTTTTTTATAATTTCAAATTCTGTTTTCCATTGATTGTACAGATCATTTAGATTTTACATTTCTTCAATTACACTTTTTCTTTATCTTATCGTCCTTCCGCCATCAACTAAAATCTTTTGCCCGGTTATGTATTCTGATTGATCAGTTGCTAAAAATAATACTGCCTTGGCTATATCCTTAGGCGTAGCCAACCGCCTCAAAGGTATACCTGACTCCACTTCTTTTTTTCTTTCCGGGGTAAAAAAATCTTTTAGCATCTCTGTTTCGGTTGGCCCTGGGGCTACTGTGTTGACGTTTATGCCATATGGACCAAACTCTTGAGCTAATGACCTCATCAACAGTTCAACGCCGCTTTTTGATGCTGAATATGCCGCTGTTCCTCCTCTTGGCTGTTCCACTGCAGAACTTGATATTCCTATTATTTTGCCTGATTTGTTCTTCATCATTTCCTTGATGGCTTCCATGGAACAGTAAAAAGTTCCCTTTAAGTTGATATCTATTACTTTAGCAAAATCTTCATTTGAGATATCCAAAGCAGATGGAGGCGCAAGTCCTATTCCAGCATTATTTACGAGTATGTCTATTTTCCCAAACTCATTTACTGCCAAATCAATAAGGGCCTTTGACTGTTCAGGTACAGATACATCACAACAGCAGAGCACTGCTTTTGAGCCTAAGTCCTCTATGATCTTTTTAAGATCCTTAGCAGCTTTTTCGCTTGAACAGTAGTTTATTACTATATCCGCTCCGTTTTTTGCAAGTTCAACTGCAATCGCCCTTCCTATTCCTTTTGAAGCTCCTGTTACAACTGCTACCTTTCCCTTTAACATTTTCACCCTCCTGTTAATCAGTAGTATTTTTAATTTTTATTATTCCTTAGAATTTTTTATACATATATAATTATTTGCAAAAATAAAACCCCAATGAAATTCATTGGGGC
>DMAW01000072.1 GCA_003446375.1 Eubacteriaceae bacterium
GAGTAGTCATAAATAACCTCAAGTTTACAGGTGGCGCACAAGGATTGACAGGCATACCTAGGCTTGAGGTTATTTATGACTACTCTTATTATTTCTCCAAACCCCAAGGTTATTATTGCAAGGTAGTCCCCTCGCAATCTAAGAGCTGGCAAACCTATCAAATATCCTATCGCCCCTGCTATAAGGCCTCCAAAAAACAAAGCTACACCAAGATGCATTATAACCGGAAGCTCCATATCTTTCATGTAAATTGATAAAAGCGCTGAGCTATATGCCCCAACCGCCATGAATCCTGCATGCCCTAAAGCCAATTGCCCCAAAAATCCCAAAGTTAAATTTAAGCTGCTGGCTACTATGACGTTTATGCATATAAAGACGATTATTCCTTGATAATATCTGTTTATTACATTGTTTTGCATAAGCACTTGCAATATTATATACAGCAGGGTGACTGCAACGATGTTTATTAAATAGCTTTTCTTGTTGTTCATATTCATCCGTCACACCTTCTCTCTAACATTCTTTCCCAATATGCCCGTGGGCTTAACAGACAGCACGACTATCAATATTCCGAATACTATGGCATCTGCCCATCTTCCCGAAATATATGCCTTTGCAAATGTCTCTACAAACCCCATTATGAAACCGCCCAGCATGGCTCCCGGTATTATGCCTATTCCTCCCAAAACTGCAGCGACAAAAGCTTTTAATCCCGGTAAAAGCCCCATTGTAGGAGCGACCTGTGTATAAGCGACTCCATATAGTATGCCTCCCAGTGCTGCCAATGCAGAACCTATTGCAAATGTCATGGATATAGTACTGTTTGCATTTATCCCCATCAAAGTTGCTGCCTCTTTATCCTCTGAAACAGCTCTCATGGCTTTTCCAGGCTTTGTTTTATTGACAAAGAACGTAAGCAATGCCATAAATGCTACTGATACTACAAATGTAATGACGGTTATGCTGCTTATTCTCAAATCTCCGACGGTTATAGGTATATTGGGAACTATCCTTGGCATGACTTTAGGATCTGCCTTAAATATTACCAATGCTAAATTTTGCAAAAACAAACTCATCGCAATTGCAGTTATAAGCGCTGAAATCCTCGGCGCGTCTCTCAAGGGCTTGTATGCCACTCTCTCGATAGCCATGCCCAGGACAGCACTACCCAGCATGGAAATCAAGAAAACCGCCCATATGGGCATTCCAGCTGTTGCTGCCAAAAAAGCAAAATAAGCACCCATCATCATAACTTCCCCGTGTGCAAAGTTTATCAATTTGACTATCCCGTAAACCATTGTATATCCCAATGCTATAACAGCGTAAATACTTCCTACTTGTAGTCCATTGATTAATTGCTGTATAAAAACCAAGATTGTTCCTCCTTTCTTCAAATTAATATAGGAGAGATAAACTCTCCTATATTATATAATATGCTTATTCAATTCTTTATTCTACGACTAATTTTTCAACTAATTCGTGTTTACCGTCTACCAGCTTGATTATTGCTATATCCTTTTGAGTCGCATCACCTTGCTCGTCGAACCTGATAGTGCCTGTCACACCTTTGTATTCGATGGATGCCAATGCATCGATTATAGCCTGTCCATCAGTTGAACCGGCATTTTTAATGGCTTCAGCCATTACAAATGTAGCGTCATAACCTAGTGCACCCAGTGCGTTTGGTTCCTGGTCGTACTTTTCGCTAAATGCAGCTATGAAATCTTGAACTGTAGGATCAGGATCAGTCTTTGCAAAATGGTTTACAAAATAATATCCTTCAACTTGCTCTGCGTAGTCTATCTCTACGCTGTCCCATCCATCAACACCTACACAAACTTGTTCCAGACCCATGTCTCTTATCTGAGTTGCAATCTGTCCTACTGAATCGTAGTAATCCGGAAGGAAGATAACATCAGGATCTGCATTTCTGATTTGAGTTAAAGCTGTGCTGAAATCAACATCATTGGTCGTATACCCTATGTAGTTAGTAACTGTTAAGCCTTCTTCATCAAATACTGCCTTGTAGGATTCAGCCAATCCTTCAGAATAAGCATCATCACTGTTGTAAAGAATCGCTACAGATTGTGCTTCCAAAGTATCAATGCTAAATCTTGCAGCAGCTGCAGCCTGATAAGGATCCAAGAAACAAGCTCTGAATATTGACGGTGCGTCAATAGTAACATCAGCTGCAGTTGCAGTAGGAGTCAGCATTGGCATGTTGTCTTCAATTGCTAATTCTTTTACGGCTAGAGTTTCTCCACTTATCGTACCACCTATTATTGCGACTACCTCATCCTGATCTCTAAGCCTGTTGTAAGTACTGATAGCCTCAGCTCTATCGCCTTTTGTGTCATAATCGTAAACTTCGATCATTCTTCCATCGATTCCGCCGTTTGCATTTATTTCCTCAACAGCTAGCTTTACGCTGTTCACTACTGCGCTTCCATAGGCAGCAATTGGACCTGACGTCGGACCAAAGACTCCAATCTTGATTGGGTCGCTGTCTTCGCCTCCATTTGTATCTCCTCCTCCGCATGCTGCAAAGGTAAAGACTGACGCTATAAGCATTATAGCCAAAACGCCACTAAGTAATCTTTTCTTCATTTCTTTTCCCCCTTGTCCTACATTTTTAGTGTAATTTAGCTTTAATATTAATATAAATTATCAGAAAATTCAAGCATTTTTTAAGCTTGCACAATAAAAATCGCACCTTAAAAACGCACCTTAAAATATTAAGGCGCGCTGATATAAAATCATATTTTATTTATTCAACAATAAATCAATATTGTTGAGCTTCTTTAATTATAGTTTTTATGACCTCTTCGACTGTCGATATCTCATTTATTCTGTCTACATTGCTTCCACAAAATATCAGCCCATTGTCTATGTCTCCCTGAACTGCAGCTATCAACGCATCGGATATACAGTATGGGGTAGTTTTCGGGTCACAATGATCGATGCATCTGTAACACTTCTTAACAGGAACCCTATCAAGTTCAAGTCTTTCGATCAATTTGTTTTTTATGGCTCTTCCCGGCAATCCTACAGGACTTTGAACAATGACTACATCTTCTTTCTTTGCATCTACATAAGCTTGCTTGAAGTTAACATGTGCATCGCATTCTTTTGTAGCGACGAACCTTGTAGACATTTGGACGCCTGAAGCTCCTTCTTCTATATACTTTGCGACATCTTTGCCGTCGAAAATACCCCCTGCTGCAATCACAGGAATTTTTTTATTATACTGTAGCTCGAAAGGCTTTAAATTTTCAATGACATCTTTTAAAAGCTCAGACAGCGTCGGTGGCTTGCTTTTAAGTTCCTCCGCTGAAAATCCCAGATGCCCTCCAGCCTCAGGGCCTTCGACAATAACTGCATCAGGTATATAGTCATGATTTCTTATCCAGAGCTTTGTCATTATTTTTGCCGCTTTTCCGGATGATACGATAGGTATTATTTTTGTTTTTGTTCCCTTCACGTATTTTGGCAAGTCTTTAGGAAGCCCTGCGCCCGATATGATTACATCTATTTTTTCCTTTACAGCAGCTTCTACCAGTTCCTTGTACTGGGTGGCAACTGTAAGAATATTGATACCTATGATTCCCTTTGGAGAAATCTTTCTTGCTTTTCGTATTTCATTTTGTATAGCTCTTATATTTGCAGCAAGGTTGTTTGTCCTAAAATCCTCTTCATTAAAGCCAGTTTGAACACCGCTTATCACTCCGATGCCCCCCTGGTTTGCCACAGCGCCGGCCAAAGACGACAGGGATACTCCAATGCCCATACCCCCTTGAATAATCGGCAATCTCGCAGTCAATTCTCCTATTTTAAGTTCAGGCAAATTCATTCTATCAACTCCATTAATAATAATTTGATTGGCAAATATTTTGATAATCAAATGATATTCCATAATTTTTTTTTGTCAATAACAATCATAGGAAATTAATCTTGCAAATAACCTCCTCCGGTTATATAATTATGTTGTAGATTTTTATATTGTTAAAGTTTATCGTTTACATACCTGCTTCGCCGGTCATGTGTTTTTGCAATAAATTTTAAATCAATATAATAAAAAATATTTAGGAGGATCTAACATGACCAACGGAACAGTCAAATGGTTTAATGCAGACAAAGGATACGGTTTTATAACAGGAGAAGATGGAAAAGATGTTTTTGTGCATTACTCTCAAATCAACAAAAGCAACTTCAAGACTCTTGAAGAAGGCGAAAAGGTAACTTTTGAGATAACTGACGGCGCAAAGGGCCCTCAAGCTTCAAACGTTACTCCGGTTTAAAAATCAAAAGCCCTGCATGCAGGGCTTTTTACATTTCTATTACTTGCATGTGCTCTTCATGTATTCGTCCATGGCATCTACAACCAATTTAGAATAATAAACCGCTTCAACAACCGTTTTAGCCCCTTGTACTACATCTCCTGAGGCAAATACCCCTTCCCTAGTAGTTCTTCCGCTATCATCAGCTACAACCAAACCTTTATTACTTACGTCTATTCCTTTTGTGGTCGACACTATTTGATTTCTCGGTCCTTGACTTACAGAAATTATTGTAGAATCCGAAGGATAAAACATCTTTTCCCCAGTAATTGTGTCTTTAAACCACACTCCGTCATCTGTAATTTCCTCAGGTGTCCTATTGTATACAAATTCAACGCCTTCAATAGATGCATAATCAAATTCTTTTTTGCTTGCTGATATTACATCCCTGCGCGCAAATACTGTAACGTTTTTAGTTCCTTTTCTAAGTACAGTTCTAGCAACATCCATGGCGGCATTCCCGGCGCCTATGACGATTACTCTGTCGCCTAACCTATAAACATCCGGATTGGTCAAGTAATTTATTGCATAATGAACATTGCCTAAAGTCTCGCCTTTTATTCCAAGCGTATTCGCCTTCCATACTCCGGTACCTATAAATACCGATTTATATCCATCCCTTAAAAGACTGTCTACTCCCATTTCGTTTCCTATTGAAGTGTTTGGCCGAATTTTAATTCCCATTGCCAGCATCTTTTCGTAAAATTGATCTAAAATCTTTTTAGGCAATCTAAATTCAGGTATTCCATATCTAAGCACTCCACCTATTTTATCCTTTGACTCGAATACCGTCACCTCATATCCCTTTTGAGCTAGGAGTATCGCTATCGTAATCCCTGCCGGTCCAGACCCTATAATAGCAGTTTTAATGCCGTTTGTCTCAGGATGCTCTAATTTAGTCTTATCAAAATAATTTTCTGAAATAAAGTGTTCTATGCTGCTTACATGTATGGGCATGCCTTTTTTATTTAGTATACAATGACCTTCGCACTGTCTTTCGTGATCACATATAAGCGAACATACCAAAGACATTGGGTTATTTTCAAAAAGCATCTGACCGGATTCGGTTATGTTTTTATCAAGTAGCAGTTGAATCATTTGAGGTATCGGAGTGTTGACGGGACACCCCTTTCTGCACAAAGGTTTCTTGCATTGCAAGCACCGCTTGGCCTCTTCTATAACATGAAATGGCATCTGATTCCTCCTTGTTTATTTTTTGCTTAATACGTTTGAGTATAACAATAAGCTATCCCCTTGTAAATGCTAGTTTTTTTATTAACGGTTAACTCTTCATTAAATAAGAAGAAAGCCTCCTTACCGTGAATAAATAAAGAGGTCTTCGAATTCTTTACAGCTACGCCGCTGCATCTAATTAACTTTTTTATTTGTTTCGATTTCTTTTAAAACATTCTCAAGAGCGGAAATGCTGCTGCTATGATTTCTTATTATTGGTATGTTTTCTTTCTTCGCTTTTTTGGTTGCGATCCATACCATCTTATGAGAAACTTTATCGGTAAACAGCACTATTGCATCAGGATGTCCTATGCTTTTTTCAAATCCTGCTGTCAATTGAGTATAAACCTTTACCTTGTGCCCATGTTTCGAACCTATATTTTTATATTGAGAGTGCATCTTGTCATGCCCCCCTACTAAAACTATGCTCATAGAATCCAACTCCTTTGTCGGCTTTCTTTTCGATATTGATAATCATTATCATTTATATTTTATATGATACACCATCTTGATATTAGTGTCAATAGCTTTAAGATCTTTTGTTACGGAACCACTATGCTTATTCCCCTTTTTTTCATGGTTATTTCAAGGGGCATGCTTGGCCCTCTTTCTCCATCTACGTCTGTAACATTTTGACAGTACTCTCCGAGACACTCTATCCATATACTATCACTTTTAAAATGCAGTACATTTTTGCTGTTTTTATAGTTTCCTAAAAGTATCTGCGCAAAAAGCACAGAAAGCTCATTTAACTGACATTCTTTAATTCCTATGAAGTCCAATAAGCCATCTTGCATTGAGGCATCTGATGCAAGGCTTCTAAATCCACCTACGCTCTTCCCGTTGACGACTAAAAACAAAAAAATGTTTTCATTATATGTTTTTTCGTTTGCTACAATTCTAGTTTTCATAGCCTTGAAATTAGGAAGCTCACTTATTCCCTTTAGGTAATAAGCAACTCTTCCCATAATATTTTTTAGTTCTCTTTCGGTGGTATGCGCCACATCAATAAACAAGCCGGCACCACATGAATTCATGAAATATCTGTCATTTGCCTTTCCTATATCAAATCTTTCTGTTTTCATTTCCGATAAGACTTTAATTGCTTTGTTTATATCTTGAGGAATTCCTAAGTTATAGCTAATGTCATTTACAGTCCCGGCAGGTATTATTCCCAACGGAATATCCACGTCTATTTGAATCAGCTTATTTATAGCCATGTTTACAGAGCCATCCCCTCCTGCGATGAACACTCCGCTATACGTGCTCAAGTCTTTTCTTTCGATTACATCTTTAAAGTCATCTTCGCTTCTGCTTCGTACGGGATGCACCTCATAACCTCTCTGCTGAAATGAATCTATAAATGCATCCAAATGTGATGCAAAGCTCCTCGTACCGGAAACAGGATTGTATATCAACAAAATTGTCTCATTAATATTTTTCATATTTACACCTGCTATCTGTCTGAATTTATTGCATGCTTTATTATATTATTCCCCAAAACTGTGACTTGACACATTTTAAAAATTGAATTTTCTTAGATGTTGGGCGCATTAGATCGATTGTGGTATAATGTATACAAATAAACTGAAAGGACTGGGCAAATGAGCATTAAAATGATTATCTTTGATTTAGATGGAACCCTTATCGCCTCTCTGGAAGGAATCCAATATTCAATGAACAAAATATTAAAAGAGCATAATCTCCCCCTGCATTCCCTAGACGAATACAGACTTTTTGTAGGAGAAGGGCTTAAAAACCTTGTTTTAAAGGCTTTGCCTGAAAATAAAAGAGATGAATCCCAAGTAGACTATTTTTATCAATTGATGATGAAAACTTACGATGAAAACTACAACAAATACATGCGTTTATATGACGGAATATCAAATCTATTGAATAATCTGGTCCAAGACGGATACAAAATAGCGGTCAATACAAATAAAAATCACTATATCACCCAAAAAATAGCCAAAGAGCATTTAAACAGCTGGCCTTTTACTGCGATAATCGGTTCTGATCATGGTTTTGAAAAAAAACCGAACCCAGCTGCCGCTGTTCAAATAGCTTTCTCGGCTGGCATAGACCCCAAACATTGCATTTACGTTGGCGATACCGGCGTGGATATAGAAACAGCTCGAAACGCAGGAATGACTCCCGTTGCAGTAACCTGGGGATTTAGAAAAACAGATTAGCTTGAATCATTTAACCCTGATTATTGGATTGATAAGCCTTCAGAACTCTTGGATGTGATAAAAACTCTTGAAAGCCAATATTGATAACATATAATTTTTCATGATACAATGTACTGAAATTATAAATTTAAATCGGAGTTGATTAGATGAAATATGTAATAATTCTCGTGGATGGAATGGCCGATTACAAGGTGGAATCTTTAGGCATGAAAACCCCCTTGGAAATAGCCAATATTCCAACAATAACTCTTCTTGCCCAAAAAGGCGAAATAGGCATGGTACAGACAATTCCTGAAGGGATGTCTCCGGGAAGCGACATCGCCAATCTTTCAGTCATGGGCTTCGATCCAAATATTTATCACAAAGGCCGCTCACCTTTAGAAGCGGCAAGCATGGGCGTAGATTTATCAGAAACTGACGTTACTTTCAGATGCAACCTCGTCACGCTTAAAGGTGATGGGCCTTATGCGTCTAAAACCATAATAGATCATTCCGCCGGTGACATCACAACTGAAGAGGCGAAGACTCTCATAGAATACCTGGGAAAATCTTTTGAGACAAAGGATATCAAGTACTATCCAGGTGTAAGTTACAGACATCTTATCCTATGGAAAAACGGCCCCTTCGATTACGACTTGACTCCTCCTCACGATGTTCTAGGCCAAAAGATTGAGCCCTATTTGCCAAAAGGCCCTTACAGGGATGTGATTCTCGACATGATGGAAAAATCCTATGAGCTTCTAAAAGATCATCCTGTCAATTTAGAAAGAATTAACCGAGGATTAAACCCTGCTAATTCTACTTGGATTTGGGGCGAAGGAAAAAAACCCAGCTTAGCTTCTTTTAAAGATAAGTATGGCGTGGACGGTTCGGTGATTTCTGCAGTCGACTTGATCCAGGGAATAGGCATACTTGCAGGATTGACACCCATAAAAGTAGAAGGTGCCACAGGAACGATTCATACAAATTTCGACGGCAAGGCGCAAGCTGCAATCGATGCTTTGAAAGCTGGCGATGACTTCATATACATTCATCTTGAAGCTCCTGACGAATGCGGCCATCAAGGTGACTTGGAAGGAAAAATCAAGTCAATCGAATTAATAGACGAAAAGGTCGTATCACCGGTTTATGAAAGTTTAAAATCACTTGGTGAGCCTTTTAAAATCTTGATTCTTCCGGACCACAGGACGCCTGTTTCATTAAGAACCCATACAAGCGACCCTGTTCCTTATGTGTTATTCGACAGCCAGAAGATCATAAGCAATAAAAATCAAAAATTCACTGAAGATTCAGGCACAGAGTCGGGTAATTTCTTTGAAAGCGGCGTATCCCTTGCAGACTATTTCTTCAAAAAATAATCTTGACCGGCAGTTCCTCATTAACTGCCGGTCATTAATTTTAACTTTTCTTTTCTGGACATCTTCTTTATTTCTATCTCTCGTTTGGAGGCTGTAGACCTGTTTTTTGATTTTTCGCAGTAAACTACATTTACCGGTAATCGCGCTCTTGTATATTTTGAAGCTTTTCCTAAATTGTGTTCTGCAACTCTTTTTTCAAGATCCTTTGCGATACCTGTATATATGGTATCATCTGCACAACGTAACATATAAACAAAGTACATCCTACTACCACTCTTCATCCGCTATATTAGCTATTACCGTAGACACCTGGTTTAGAGTGTCTCTTTCAATTGCAAAGATACAAACCCTTGCAGCCATATCGGCAGTGCCTATCTCCGGAACATATCGACTCATTTTTAAAATCAATGTTCCGTTTTCAATTATAGCCTTGTCTGCTTCTAATTTGTTTGATCCGCTAGGTTCCGACTTTATATAAGCATAAAGTAGATTTTCATTAAAGAAATCTTCATTAAATTTTTTTAGCAGATCTTCTATTTCCATATCCTGTTGAGGATGATTGTTTAAAAAATTCTCAAAACTAGCATAATCATTGATTTCAATGGGTATATCGTATTCGTATGATTCATCCCATTGAGCTCTATAGTTTGCAGAATCTATATTGACTCCTTTTTCTTCAGGTTCGTCTTGTGAAAAACAAGCTGTGTGAGTTAACGATGTAGTGATTATCATAAGTATAACCAAAAGCTTTTTCACAAAAGACCTCCTTCCAAATCGCCGTGTAATATTTATTCTTCATTCCTTATTCGGCCCATGAGCATTTCATCTGCATATCTTCCATTTCTTATTGCGGCTTTTTTCTTGACGCCTTCTACTTCAAAGCCAAACTTTTGATAAAGGTTTATGGCCTTTTCATTGTCAGCAAATACCTCTAGCTCTATCCTAGTGAGCATAAGCCAATTGTCTGCAACATCCAACACCGTGCTCATAAGCTGTTTTCCTATACCCATCCCTTGATATTCAGTATGCACCATTATTCCAATAGTGCCCGAATGCCTCTTTCTAGGCAGTTCGTTAACATGCAGGCCTGCTGTTCCTACTATGATCTCGCTTGCCCTATCTTTCTTGAGAACTGCTACAAATTGATGCCTTAAAGAATCTTCTTTTGATAAATAACTCTTGCTGTTCATAAGAGTCTCTGAAGGCAATCCCAAAATATTTTCCATTATTCCTTCCATGCGCCTTAAATCATTTATTTCCTTTGCATCTTCCAACTGTATGGGTCTGATAAGCAAATCCATTTCCAAGCCCCCTTTTATATGTTGAATTTATCTCTTAAGAAAAGTATAATCCATTATACTTTCCCCTTCAACTAAAAAATAAAACTGCTTGGCAGGCTCAAATATGATTCTGACAAGCAGTCATCTTTTATTGTTTTTTATTCTCAATCTCGAAAGGATATCCTTCCCAGTTTCTGAAAACTGCCTTTTCTTTTCCTATGTAAAGCAAGTAATTAGGCAATATCGGAGTTTTACCCAGGCCTTTGCTTCCGTTTACGATATACGTAGGTATCGCAAGTCCAGAAGTTCTTCCTCTTAGCGTTTCCATTATTTCTAACCCTTCCTCAACGTTGACCCAAAAATGGGATGTTCCTTTTACTGTTTTTGGGTGAAAAATATAATACGGCTTTACCCTAATTTTCAGCAAACCTTGATTTAGCTTTCTTACCGTAAAAGGATCGTTATTGATTCCATTTAGCAATACCATTTGATTTCCCAGAGGTATGCCCGCATTTGCAAGGAGCTCGCATGCTCTTTTAGATTCTTGCGTTATTTCTCTTTGGCTATTGAAATGGGTATTTACGTATATTGGATGATATTTTTTAAGTATCTCCACAAGCTCAGGAGTTATTCTCTGTGGCAAGGTAACCGGGGTTCTTGTTCCAAACCTTATAATCTCAACATGCTCGATTGACCTAAGCTCTGAAAGAAGCCAATCGATCATGCTATCCGAGAGCATGAAAGAATCTCCTCCTGTAATTAATATATCTCTAATCTCCGGATGTCTTCTGACATAATCTATAGCTTTTTTTATCTTCTCTTTTGGTGCATTCACATCCTGTTCTCCGATCATTCGCCTTCTCTGGCAGAACCTGCAATACATGCCGCACATGTTAGTTACCTTAATGATGAGTCTATCCGGATATCTTCTTGTAATTAATTCTTCCGGCGACCACCCTGCCTCATCCATAGGATCCAAAACCCCGGCTTCATCCAGTTCCTCACCACTTGGAATTGATTGTTTTCTGATAGGACAATTTGGATCGTCAGGATCTATAACGGACATGTAGTATGGAGATATCGCAAATCTGAATTTATCTCCTACTACCCTTATTTTTTCTTTTTCTTCATCTGTAAGATTTAATATCTCATTGATGTCATCGACATTTTCAAATCTGTTGCTTAATTGCCATTTGTGGTTGTTCCAATCCTCTTCAGTAGCGCCAAGCTTTTTTAAGATTTTTTGCTTTTGAGACTCGATCTTCGCTGAATCTTCAATTCCGGTTTTTATGGACACCTTAGCCGTTTCATAGGCTTTGATGCTTTTTTCCAATTTTATAAAGCGATCTTTTTCGTCGCAAAAATTATAATCTTTTGTCGTCATATTTCTGACCTCCTGTAGTATTTATAGAAAAAAATAACAGCTTCCACCATCCCGGTAAAAACTGCTCTGAAGGCAAAAAGGCACACCTATCCTATATTTCCCCTTCTAAGCTTCCGAGGTTAGCTGACGGATTCGGACCGAAGGCAATGGCCCTATCTAAATTTCGAATTCACCCCTGTGTTTTGGTTCCCCCGTATTTTGCATGAGCAAAAATTCAGCACATATCTTGCTAGATATTTTGTTTTCTCAACCATGTAATTATAACTTATTTACAAGTTAGTCGTCAAGCAAAGACTGTAAACGTTTATAGTCTTCCTTAATTTTCGCTCCATCAAAGGGCTATCGCCACATATCCCAGTATTAAAACAAAGAACATCGCTATTGACAAACATACTCCATTAAATCCCAATTCGAATGAATTAACTAATGCAAAGAAGTTGTTTCTTTTGAGCAATCCGAAATAGATTGAAATTCCCGCTAAAAAAGACAAGATAAAAATTAAGACTTTCATCCAATAAGCCAAAGGATCTACGTCAAATTCTACATTGAACATAATCATAACGATCCATCTTCCAAATATACCGCCTGCAAGGCACATCGTTCCTAAAATCAATACCACAGATTTTCTTAATATATCGCATTTTGCCTTCCCTGATTTCTTGGCCTTCCCAAAGAGAATCTGAGAGTACTTTATAAAAGAAAGAATAGTGCCAAGATTTACTAATACGAGTGCATATTCAACCCAGCTTCCCTTCGCGCCGTAAGAGATAAGATATTTGGATATGCTGCCGTTAAAAAGAGGCGCTCCTGTTATTCCCAATATGGCAAACAAAGTAGCATAGCCTACCATTGGCATTCGCTTCATCACTCCGTGAATGTTGTATACGTTCCGAGTTTTGTACTCATCAGCTATCATGCCCGCTGTCAAAAACAATGTGGACTTAAAGACAGCATGATTGATGATGTGATAAATCCCTCCCCAATAAGTATGAGTTCCGTGCATATTGATTCCCATCATTATAAGTCCGATTTGGGAAACAGTATGATATGCCAAAATCAATTTTATGTCATGTTGGGCAAGGGCAAGAACAAATCCTACAACTGCAGTAATAAATCCCATAAGTAAAAAGAAATCAGATGTATTGATGACAGGCTCAAATGCATCTTGTATCCTTATAAACAGATAAACCCCATTTTTAACATATAATCCCGAAAGCACCGCAGAAATTATTGAAGGCGCGCTTGGTGTTCCATGCGCTTTCGGCAACCAACTAAAAAGAGGCATCAGCGCCGACTTAAGACTCACTGCTGTTATTATCAATGCATAGGGCAAAATAATGCTTTTAGGATCTTCGATTGTTGATAAAACCTTTTCTATGCCGAAAAGGTCTATGACGCCCAGCTTTTTATAAAGCATTCCAAGTCCGAACAAGAAAAATGACATTCCTACTATATTTATCAATAAGTACAGCATGCCGTCATATATGGACCTGGTGTCTTTCTTATACATTATCAATACGCTGATTATCACGGTAGAGACTTCAACTAGGACGAATATATTAAAAAGATCGTTTGACAAAAAAATCCCCGTTATCAACCCTTCCAGCACCATGAATAAAAAAAGGAATAGATTATCCGAGTAACTTTTTCCATAATTGAACAATACCATCGCTAAAAACATAAAGGTTGTCAAAAGCACCATTGCACAAGCTAAAATATCAGCCCTTAAGCTGATTCCAATATAATCAGCCCAACCTCCTATATTTTGAATTACAGTGCCGTTTACACGGACATGATAAAAGTTTGCCAGAGAACCTAAAACCATTAAGACCTGCAATAAGACCATTATTTTCTTTGCAGTTTTTTGAGGCAATATTACAGAAAAGCTTCCTACGATTATCGGAAGCAAAATCATCCAATATAAGTCGATCATCTTTCTTACCTACTTTCAGTTAGTGCGTGATTCTAACGTATGACAGAATAAAAATAAAAAAAATTGTTATGGCAGTGCATACTCCGTTAAAAGACAGTTCATGTTTTTGCAGAAATCTTGCAATATTAACCTTCTTTATAAAACCGTAATACAGCCCATATCCTAATGCTAGAGTAATCAGAAAGCTTGCAGCCTTTTGAATATAAGATTCGATATTAACTTCAAAATATTCATTAAATAAAAACGAAATTATGCTTTGCCCAAAGATGCCTCCTATAAAACATAGAATCCCCAAAAAGGTTATGACGCTCAAAGTGTACCCGTCCGTCTTCGGCTTCTTAAGATTAGATTCTCCAAAGAAGATTTCAGAGAATCTAACAAAAATCGTGACTGTTCCGAGGTTAACAATTAAAATTCCTATCTCTCCTATAAATTCTGTCAAGCCAAAAGATATTAAATACTTTGAGATGCTGCCATTGAAAAACGGTGCTCCTATAATTCCAAGAATTGCAAAAATCGCGGCGGTGGATATTATAGGCATATTCTTATATACTCCTCGTATTCTGCCGGCATCTCTGGTTTTATAGTGATCGGTTATGACTCCTGCAGCTAAAAACAGAGTGGTCTTAAACACCGCATGATTAAAAATGTGATACAAGCCACCCCAAAACGCTCTCTCATCACCTAAGTTCAAAGCCATCATTATCAAGCCAATTTGTGATACAGTGCTGTATGCAAGTATTAATTTTATATCATCCTGAACTACAGCCAATAAAAAACCAATTATAGCTGTTAAAAGACCCATGTATACAAATATTGAGGATGTGTCTATCAATCCGGAAAAAGCATCTTGAACCCTAACAAATAAATATATTCCATTTTTAACGTACAACCCTGACAATACCGCTGAGATTACTGAAGGGGCGCTAGGTGTTCCGTGTGCCTTGGGCAACCAGCTGAACAACGGCATCAGTGCTGCTTTAAGGCTAATTGCAGTTACGATAAAAGCATATGGCAGCATTACGCTGTCAGGCTCTGTCATTTTGCCCAAAACCTCTTTGATGCCATATAAGTCCAACACCCCTGTAGTCTTATATATCATTCCGGTTCCAAACAGAAAAAACGACATGGCTACAACATTTATCAAAAGATACAGAGTTCCATCATAAATTGAACTCGTATCTTTTTTATACATAATCAAAATACTAATTATTACCGTTGCCACTTCAATAAGCACAAACAAGCTAAATAAATCATTTGCAAGAAATATTCCTATAATCAATCCCTCTAAAGCAATAAACAAAAACAAGAACATGCTGTCGGCAAATTTTTTCTTCATGCTAAAGAGTATCAATGCCATAAAAATTACAGTGGCTAACATTACCATTGCAGCTGCTAAAAGATCAGCTCTCAAGGTTATTGCTATATAATCAGGCCAACCTGCTATGTTTTGAAGCAACTCCCCGTTTTTCTTAATGTGAACAAAATTCAAAATTGATGCAAATACCATTAACCCTTGAAAAACAGCTATGATTTTTTTGGCTATATTAAATTTTATGAATATCACCGGAACACCCATCACTATCGGAAGCATAATAAGCCAAATAAAGTCTATCATCTACTTCATCCTTTTTCGCTTTACTTTCAACCAATTTGTAGAGCCGTATCTGTGATACATATGTATGAACATAGTCAAGCTTGCAGCAGTTACTCCCATTCCTATAACTATATCCGTGATCATAAGCGCCTGTGGCAAAGGATCCGCAACGATAGCCGATGAAGACACATCTCCAATTGGCGGCACGGCACCTTCCTCAAAATTAGCGGATATGAAATACAATATTATTGCCACCTGCAGAATTCCCAATGATATTATAGATTTGACGATATTTCTTCTAGCTATCAATCCATAAACGCCAGTGAAAAATAAAACTATGCTCACAGTCTCTCCGTTTATATAGTCCATCATTTCCCACCCTCATAAAATACGAATCTAAAAAATATTATAGTCAAGCCACTGCACACCTTAAGTCCGATAAGCATATTCATCGAAATAAGGTATATCTGATTCCATAATTCATTGCTTTTATAGTTATTTGCAAATAAAAACAGGACCGGAATCACCACTATGCAAAAGAACAAAGCTTTTTCTGCCGACTGAAGAGATTTAATCCTTATTCCTTCATCGGGATAAACCAAATATCTGCTTATAAACACAGAAGCCAAGACAGCTCCTCCTTGAAATCCTCCACCGGGAGTTATATGTCCATTTAAAATAATATAAAACCCAAACATTATTATAAACGGAAACAACAAGCCAGTCATTCTCGCTATTATTTCTGAACTATTTCTCATCATCACGCCTCCATGAAAAATTAATGACAGCAGTGACGCTGACCAGCAGTATCAATGTTTCAAAAATACTGTCGAACACTCTATAGTTTAGATATATAGCTGCAACGCCGTTTCGCGCATACGTGTCTTTTAAAAAGTTTTGAATATAATAATCTGCTACAAACGTATCTGCAACTATCTTAGTATCGCTATAAACATACAAGACCAATGCTGCGGATGCGATGCAAAACAGCATTGCCAGTCCTTTACGCATCAATTTGATCACCTGCTTCATAACGGACAAATTCCACCGTCAGATTTTCATATGGATTTTTCGCCACGTAATCCTGCATTGCATCTACATGGTAGTCTTCTATGCAGCCGTACATCTTTACCTTGTCATAATCTTGATGTATCAGAAGATCAAAATTTTTAGCGCTTAATACATAATCGCAATCATCTGTAGTATAAATTATCTGTGGCTCCATTTCTCTTTTAAGAAAAAATCGCTCAACATCTCTCAGAATTTGAGCTCTTCCCTTTATTATATATCCATCGTGTATTTCATTATAATTAGCATTTGTGTAATATATGGTAAAAACCTGATACTTTTTCAAGGCTACAAGGTACAGCACTGTTGAAAGCGCGCTTCCGATCACGGCTTCTGCTATGGCCACGTCCGGGGCTCCGTACAGCAGATATACAAATGAACTTACCAAGGAAAAAATCCCAAGATAAATTACAGCCCTCCTCAGCTTAACAGTATTTAGCGTTATCAATGCCAAAACAACCATCAAAATCAAAAATATCTTTTCAATCATCGTTATTCTCCTCGCTGATTTTATATCCGCTTTTTAGTGCAGACCTAGCTACAGCATGAGTGGATAAAGGGTTTGTCACTATTACCATTAGACATATGAACAAGATTTTAAGGGTAGAATATCCAAATCCGGTTTTCAGCATTATACCTGCCATAATGGTCAAAAAACCAACAGTCTCTACTTTTGAAGATATCAAGACCCTAGAATAAAAATCTCTAAACCGAAAAATGCCGTATACTCCAAAAAACATAAATATCAGTGCCAGAACAATAAATACCTTTGAGATAAAATCAATAATCATATTTCACCCCGCGTCTCTACGAATCTGGCTATAAGAACTGTTCCTATAAATCCAAGAAAAGAATAAACCAATGCTATATCCAGTAAAAACGACCTGTCCGTTACTACTGAAAGAATAACAATTGACATTATTATTTTAGAAGATATCATATTAAATCCCAACAGCCTGTCCCATATAGTGGGGCCTATTACGACTCTGATCAAAACCACGGCAGCGTATATTGACACAACGATTAGAACTGCATCTAAGAATCCCATTTTTATATACCCCTCAATATTTTTTCAAAATCTGAGCACGATTTCCCTCCGGAACCGCTGCTAAATACCTCGTCATCTTGGAAACATAGTATGCTAAGCTGATTTTTAGTCTTGTCTATCGTGACAGTTCCAGGCGTTAAGGTTATTGCATTTGCCAAAAGACATACAGCCAGTTCCTTATTTAGGCAGGAGTCATATTTTATGATCTTAACGGCGCTTTCTCCTTTTGAGATTTTAAAAATCGCCGAAATGCCTGATTTGTATATTTGAAATACAAGATAAAATAGATATTTAAGCAGAGATACAGGATTTAAAAAATAAGAATCGATGTAATCATCATCTAAAAGATAATAGTTGACAAAGAATATGGACAACACAGAAAACCCAATGCCGGAAATTATTTGCATTGGTCCGGCTTTTTCGTTTAATATTATCCACATTGCGGTAAATACAAATATCATTACAACATAATTAAATGTCCGTTTCATTGCAAATCACCCTAACCAAGATTTAATCTAGTTTTATAAGTGGCATAACCTTTATACAGGTTAATTCTAATAGGAATTTTGTGGTATTGTCAACGCTTTTTCAAAAAAACAAAAGAATACAAATTTGTCTTCTTATAAAGCGATACGAGTTTAAAATTTAACACTGTTTCCGGTTTCCATAAAAATGAGCCTTTCACATATGTTCGTAGCATGATCTGCAATTCGCTCAAGGTACCTGCCGACAAGTATCAAGCCGATGATTTGATCTTCTGCATTGTCTGTAGTTTTCATGTATGAAAGCAGTTCTCTGTACATCTTTTCATACAAATCGTCCACATCCTCGTCTTTTTTTGCAGTTTCATATGCAAGGCTGACATCTTGGTCAAAATAAGCTTTAAGGGAATCCCTCAGCATATCCTTTACTTTGTCTTCCATTATCTTTAAATCTACTATGGGCTTTATTAGGTCGTATTTCCCCAAATCTATTACTATCTGTGCTATATTGCAGCTGTAATCTCCAACTCTTTCCAAATCCGTGACTACTCTAAGGACAGTCATGAACCTTCTAAGGTCCGAAGCTACCGGGCTTTGGGTTGCCGCAAAAGTTACGCATAAATTTTCAATATCCTGTTCACAGCTATTTATTTCCTTATCTTTTGCGATTACATCCCTTGCCATTTCCTCATCTTGATCAACAAATGCCTTCATCGCCTTTTCAATGCTTTTTGATGCCAGCTCGCTCATTTTTTTTATCTTATTATGGATTTCTCCTGTTTTTTCAATCATCATCTCTCTCATGAGCCACCCCCGATCAACCGAATCTTCCAGTTATATAATCTTCTGTTCTCTTGTCAGCCGGATTTGAAAATATCACTGATGTCTTGTCAAATTCAATAAGTTCGCCCATTAAGAAAAATGCTGTCTTATCGGATATTCTCGCCGCCTGCTGCATGCTGTGCGTGACGATGCTAATGGTATAGTCTTTTTTCAGGCTGTCTATGAGTTCCTCTATCTTAAATGTAGCTATAGGATCCAATGCCGATGTAGGTTCGTCCATTAGTATTACATCAGGTTGAACTGCAAGACACCTTGCTATGCAAAGCCTCTGTTGCTGTCCTCCTGAGAGGCCGTATGCGTTGTCATTTAATCTGTCCTTTACTTCATCCCAAAGAGCCGCGCTTTTAAGACTTGTCTCTGCTATTTCCATCAAGAGGGCCTTGTCTTTTATGCCATGTATCCTTGGGCCATACACGACATTCTCAAATATGGACTTCGGAAATGGATTCGGCTTTTGAAACACCATGCCTACTTTTGTCCTTAGCTCCTCTACTCTAACAGATTTGTCAAATATGTCCTGCCCGTGATAGAGTATCTTTCCGGTAGTCCTTACTATGGGAATATTTTCTATCATTCTGTTCATAGTCTTAATGAAAGTCGATTTTCCGCAACCAGAGGGCCCGATTATCGCAGTTACTTTATTTTTTTCTATTTCTAAATTTATATCTTTTAAGGCCTGATCCTCTCCATACCATAGGTTAAGGCCTTTGACATCATAAACGATGTTTTCATTTTTGCTTATGCCGTTAGTCAATTACTTATCCTCCTTAAAATCTTTTCTGAAACTTGTTTCTTATAATTATCGCCGCCGAATTCATTACGAACAATACCACTAGCAAAACGACTATGGTAGCCGCCGCTAGGTTTGCATACTCAGGGGTCAATACTGTATCAAGCGTCCAATAATATATCTGTATGGGCAGAGCTGTAAAATCATCCATTATTGTTGATGGTATCTTTAAGATAAGTGTTGGTATTCCCAATACTACAAGGGGTGCAGTTTCTCCTATGGCTCTTGACATCGCCAGAATCGATCCTGTCAATATACCTGGCAGTGCCACAGGCAATACGACTTTTCTAACGGTCGTCCACTTATCAGCTCCCATTGCGTAGGATGCTTCTCTTAAGAATCCCGGAACAGCTCTTATAGCTTCCTGGCTTGCTACAACTACTATTGGCAGCACCAACAAAGACATAGTAAGACCTCCCGCCAAGATGCTGGATCCTAAGTTTAGGATCCTGCCAAACACAGTGAGCCCTAATAGGCCGAAGATTACTGAAGGGACACTGGCAAGGTTGGATATGTTTATTTTTATAAAATCCTGCACTTTGCCCTTCGCGGCATATTCTTCTAAATAAATAGCTGTGGATACACCTAAAATCGTAGTTACAGGTATTACTATCAGCATCAAATATACAGACCCGATGATTGCTCCGTATATCCCCGCCTTTTCAGGAAATATGGATAAGTTTCTGGACAAGAAACCAAGGTTAAGCCAACCGAGGCTATCGGCTCCTATCCTGTAGAGCAATACAGCCAAAACAATTATCGCAAATAGCGTTGACATCGAGAAGACATGCTTTAAAAAATTATTCAACTTAACTCTTCTAGCAATTCTTTCACTGTTGACCTTAAAATCCGGGAGTTTCTGATTGATGTCTTTCATCATCATTCTGCTGTCTTTTCTTGCATAATTCGTCTCCTGATTCATATCAGTACTCCTCCCTGTATTTTTTTGATATATGCTGCGCTATCAAGTTTATGCCCATAGTGAAGACAAAGAGCAAAAGCCCTACAGCATAGAGGCTATAATAACCTGTCGTGCCGCTGGCAGCGTCTCCGCTGGTGAATTCAACTATATATGCAGTCATAGTCTGCATAGATTGAGTTATATCCAAAGTAAATGCTTTTGAGCTTCCACTTGCTATCGTAACGATCATAGTCTCTCCTATAGCTCTGGAAACCGCCAGTACTATTGATGCCATAATACCGGATATTGCCGCTGGTATCACTACCTTGAAAGTAACTTCAAGCTTTGTAGACCCCAGTCCCAATGCGCCTTCTCTCATTATGTCAGGCACGGAATTCATGGCATCTTCCGACAATGATGCCACAAGTGGTATTATCATTATGCCCATAACGATACCCGGGCTTAATGCGTTCTTTGCACCTAGAGATGGAATTATCTTCATCAGCATCGGCGTTACAAATGAATAAGCGAAAAAACCGTAAACTATTGTGGGGATTCCTGCTAGAACCTCCATGATTGGTTTTAATATTTTTCTCATCTTATCTGATGCGAACTGACTTAAAAAAATTGCCGCAGTCAATCCAATAGGCACAGCCACCAACATGGCTATTACAGTAGTCATTATCGTTCCCGTTATCAGCGGGAGTATTCCAAAGGAGGGATTTGCATTTAAAGGAGCCAGTTTGGTGCTGAAAACCTCTGATATAGGTACTTGTGAAAAAAACTTGGCTGCATCTGTTATCAAAGTCGCAACTATTCCAAACGTAGCCGCTACTGATACGAATGCCATCAGCAAAAAAAATCGTGGCATTATTTTATCCGTAGTATTTTTCTTTTTTGACACATTCTCTTGTATCAACTGTCTTATTTTTGTTTTGTCATCCATATTTTCACCTCTGATTTTCAAGTCAACCGCACAAAAAATTCCAAGATGAGAAGTTCAAAGACTTCCCATCCTGAAATTTATATTATCCGATCTACTAGTTGATAGATTCCAGTGTAGAAAGATACTCCGCATACACTGATTCCGGAAGTGGAGCAAAACCGTTGTCACCTGCCAGCTTGGCAGCGCCTTCTTCAGATACTACATATTTTGCATAGTCCAGAACCTGGGGCTTTTCCTTTGCATAATCCAAATTCAGATATGTATACACAAGCCTTGTAAATCCTGCATAGTCTAAGTCTTCTCCGATTGTTTCAAGGCTTGGTTCTACCGGTCCGTTTCCAAAATCTACTTTAACAGCAGCTAACTTGTCAGTGTTTGTAACATAGTATCCGAAACCTAAAAATGCGATGGCATTTTTATCTTGTGATACCAAGTCAACCAAGGTTGAATACTCTTGCTGCAAATTTACAGTGGACACCATATCTTGCTCATCAAGTATCACTTCGTAGAAGAATTCATAAGTACCGTGATTTTCATTAGGTCCGTAGAATTTAATCTCTTCTGCAGGCCATTCTGGTCTGATATCTGACCAAAGCACTTTATCATCGTCTTTATAAGAACCTGAAATGTACATGTTTACTATTTCTTCTTCAGTCATTTCAGTAGCCCAGTCGTTATCCTTGTTGATTACCATGGTCAAACCATCGTAGGCAAGCTTTATCTCCATGACATTTTCACCCATTTCCATTCCGTTAGCTTTTAACTCTTCTATCTCAGTATCCTTGATTTGTCTAGACGCATCTGAAAAATCAGTTTCCCCCTGAATGAACTTTTTAAATCCTGCGCTGGATCCTGCACGACCAACTTGGACGCTTACGCCATTTTGCTCATTTGTCATATAATTTTCTGCAATGTTCGCCATCAACGGATAAACAGTTCCGGATCCGTCGACAATAACGCTACCGCTTAACTGATCGCCTTGGTCTGCTCCGTCATCTGTCTGCCCGCATCCTACAGCTGATATGAGCAATCCTGCTACCAATAAAACTGCCAATAATTTTCTTTTTAACATTCAACAAATCCTCCCAAATTTTTAATGTTATCGTCGTTCCCTTTTCTGCAAACGTGCTTTCTCATCTGCTACAAACAGAGTATAACACAGGAAAAAATCAAATGTGTTTTAGATAAGTTAATTGAATATTAAATCCATGTTAAGTTTTTTTCGTTAAAAAAAGAGGAGTGCATTTACGCACATTCCTCTTAAATCTCATTTGTTATCCACATTTACGATGTTTTTTATAGTGATTGATATAGTTCCGTCGGTGTTATTGATAAATTCAACTATGCTTTTGTCGTTTAGATAGCTTGCAGGAATATTTATTTCTATCCCCGTATCGGTTACAAGCTTTTGCTTTCTAAGAACTCTTTTTTCTGCATTGTGGCTTATCTTTATGTTTTTGCCACTTAATCCGGTCTTTTCTATTTCTTCCTTAAAAGCTTGCCTTCCGGATTCGTCTTCAAAGGTCGATTTAGCTATGTTTTCTAAATTGATTTCCTGGTTATTTATATAATCTTCTGTAATGGTGTTCTTAAATGAATTGTACTTTGAAAGGTCATTGTCATAGCTGTCTCTGACGATTTTTTTCACTGTCTTTTCTACTATGTCGACAACTCCCTTTTCAGATATGGCACTCTTTGACTTTAGTATTTGCCTGCTTATGTACAGGGTTTTATCTCCCTTTATTTCGTATGATCTCTCTTTTATTTTTACGGACAAGTCATTTAAATTTATTATCGCAAACTCTTCAAGCTTTTGCGTCTCAAGAGGAAGTGCGCATGGCTGCCTTACTATAGTATTTCTTACTCCATCTTCAGTCTCTACAAAGTGTATGTAGCTTTTCTTATAATTAAACTTTAGGATTCCCAGGAACAGAACATTGTCCATTAAAAAATCTGTCACTACAAGATCTGCTGAAGGTATTTCGCTTCCCACGTCCATTGCTGATATGAAATCTTCTGCAATTTTTTTGCTTAATTTTATAAAGTCCCTATCATTTATGTATGATTTGACTGTTTCTAAAAAATAATTGTCTTCTTGGACAAAAACTGTGTTCTTAACGTCGATGTCTAAAAAACACTTATCTAAATGCTTTGAAATGTACTCATCTATCTCAGTCGACAAGATGAGTTCCTTGTCTGAAACCACAGAAACCCCACCTGTATTGTCTAGGATATGTAGTATCGCTTTTCTAATTGTCATATCGGATTCCATAATTACGCTCCCTCGTATTTTTCAACTTACATCTGATTCTCTTCTATAAAATATAAGCCCGAATACCAGCACCCCTAAGGATATCAGCAAATACAGGCCAATGCTGGGGTTTGTAATTCCTCCATAAAGTATAGTCAGTGAACCTAACATTGCAAATGCAGGCTTAATAAATCTCTTAGAAAAATTCAAGTCTTTGAAATTACGCATATACCAAATATAGAGCATGAAATAAAGTCCATAAACCATAACTATCGGAATCTCGTCTAAACCTATGAATCTTCCGAAAACCTCATTTAAACTCGCGTTCCACAATGCCAGATATAAAAAAGATACTGTCCCTGAAAACAAAGCGCCCCTTAGCGGCATGTGAAAAGTTTTGTTTACTATTGAAAGCTTCTTAGGAATCGGTCCCTGACCTCTTATGGCTAGAGAATATGGAAGCCTGATATTTGAGAGAACCAGACCGTTTAAAGTGCCCAAGCAAGATATCACTACAAAGCCGGTCAATACGCTTGCTGCCATTTTTCCAAACAACATGGTTCCTGCGATGGAAACTGCATTATCCCCTTGTAAAACTATCTGTTCAGTAGGCAAAACCCCTGCTATCCCCATAAAATACATTATATATACCACAAATACGATGAACGTTCCCATGGTAAGAGCTTTAGGAAGGTTTTTCTTAGAGTCCTTGATTTCATTGTTGATCGTTATGGCAATTATCCATCCTTCGTAAGCAAATGCCGTGGCCACAACTGCTGATGCCAAAGTTCCTCCCTTGCTTCCTAGGCTATTAGCTGCTGTTGCAAAATTATCCATAGTCACTCCGTTTGCCAATCCGTTGAATACCCCGATTATTCCTATAGCAAATAATGGTACAAGCTTTATCACTGTAGTTCCCACTTGAAAATCTCCCGCTAATTTAGGCGCAATAGAATTGAGCACATATATCAAAAACAGATACACTCCAGCAAGCACCCATGTGGCAGATGAATTCGCAGGATTTTCTCTTCCCAACAAAATCATAGTGTACATGGAAGATACCCATGCAAGTATTGCAGATAATGGTGAAAAGTAAAGTATCCAGTTAAACCAACCTACCAAATACCCTGCCCTTTTGCCGTATGCAGCTTCAGTATAGTCTACTATTCCATTTGCCTTTTCTATCCTTTGAGCGAATTCGGCAAATACCAATGCCCCAAAAATCATGGAAAAAGCTCCTGCTGCCCAAGCCACAAGAGCTAATATCAAATTTCCCTCTGTCAACATCAAAACATCATCTGCTTTGAAAAACACGCCTGATCCTATTACAACTCCAACAACCATAGCTATAGCTGTAAAAAGTCCATACTTTTTTTCTAACCCGTTCAAAATCTTCCCTCCCCTAAGTTACTGCAAGGGATATTATACATTAAATCAGCCTGCAGTGAGCATAAATTTAAAATTTTTTAAATTTATGCAGCCTGCTTGTACCTGCTTATATTTTCTTCTGTTAAAAATTCATAGGCTTCATTTATCTTTTGAAACATCTTTGTGGCATTTTCACTCTTGTTTATATCCGGATGATATTCCTTTGCTTTTTTCCTGTAAGATGACTTTATCTGGCTTGCATCCGATGTGTACGAAACGCCAAGCACATCGCAGCTTTTTTCATACTGGTTTCTAAAATCAGATACGCTTGCCGTGCCGTATCCTCCTCCATAACCGGAGTTTTGCCCGTACCCTCCATAGTTTCCGTAACCTCCGCTGTACTGATAACCTCTAAAACCTTGCCATTGCTTAAATTGTTCTTCCCACTGCTTTTGCTGTTGCCTCTGTCTTTCTTCCTGCTCTTTTCTTCTTTTTTCTTCCCATTCGTTTATATAATCCCGGCCGTAAGCTGAAAAGTTTTTATGCTTCATGGATTTTCCCTTGGTCAAGCTATCAGAATAATCAAACAGATACTCCGTTATCATATGTTTAAGATAGCTTAAATAAAAAACCAACCCTTTTCCTATTTTAGGAAACAAAACCAAAAACAAAAGAGTAGCCATTACATTGGGATTAAATAAAACATACAGGCCGAAAGGTCCTGCCATCAAGAAAAAAAACATGCAGCCTCCCATTCCGAGTATGGCCAAGAGGCTTTTTGCCAATGAATCTATTATATTTGTCACAAAGCTCATTATGGCGATTAAGATTCTTAGCACAAATTCCATCCCGCTGCCTATATAAAACAAAGTTTTTCCGTAAACTCTATCAATTAAATTCATTGCTCTTTATCCCCTCAAAATTTTGTCTTCAACAATTATATCTTTTTCAAGTTCGTTTTTCAAATTTTGACGAACACTTGGGGCAAGTTACTATTATCCTTGACTTTCCCTTTGGAGCTCTAAGCTGAGCATTGCAATCAGGGCATTTGAAATACTTGTGGGTCTTTGAATTTGCCAATCTGTTTTTAAATTTATGCATCTTTGAATAAACAGGGCTCAGAATTATTGCGAATTTGTAGTTTTCTAGTCTTCTCTTTTCAATATCTTTTGAAAACATCCTGTATACCACTATTGCCAGAGGCACGTAGCTTAAAGCTATTATCCAGCTCAGCGATGCAATCCTGCCTATCAGCGTCAATAAAATCGATGCCGCCAACATAAAGACAGAAAGCTGATCCGAACCATACCTTCCCGCCATCAGTTTTTTAATACCGTTCATCATACCACTCCGTTTTGCATTTATTTTTAATCAAATTTCATTCTATATTACAACATAAATCTAAAATTAAACTTAATTAATTAGTTTTTTTAATTTAAAGTTTCATCTTGCGTCTTAATTATGCAAAAAAAATTTCCGTAAAGTCAAGATATAGTAAATTTTTCGCAATCGAATTGACATAGCACCTTATAAATTATAAAATTTAATGGTTATTTTAAAAAAGCAAATCTATATTAAGGAAGATACTATGAATACTAAAAACTTAAAATTGATCAAAGAAGTCGACAGACGCCGAACTTTTGCAATCATTTCCCATCCGGATGCAGGCAAGACAACTTTGACCGAAAAGCTATTGCTCTTTGGCGGGGCGATACGCCTTGCAGGTTCTGTTAAATCCAGGCGAGCACAAAATCACGCAGTCAGCGACTGGATGGAAATAGAAAAACAAAGGGGTATATCTGTCACCTCTTCAGTATTGCAATTTGAATACAACGATTGCTGTATAAACATACTTGATACCCCAGGACATCAAGACTTCAGTGAAGATACATTCAGAACGCTCATGGCTGCCGACTCTGCAGTCATGGTAATCGACTGTGCCAAGGGTATAGAAGCCCAAACAAAAAAATTGTTCCATGTCTGCAAAATGAGAGGCATACCTATTTTTACCTTTATAAACAAGATGGATCGAACAGGGAAAGATCCCTTTGAGCTTATTGAAGAACTTGAGCAAGTTTTGGATATCAAGTCATATCCAATGAACTGGCCTATAGGAAACGGCAGAGATTTCAAAGGCGTCTATGACAGAGAAAAAGAGCAAATCAATCTCTTCGGAGAAGGCAATCATGGCCAAAGCAAGACCAAAACTGAAAAACTCAACTTTGAAGATCCTTCTCTTTCCCAAATTCTTGGGGCTGATCTTCACAGCCAACTTAAAGATGATATAGAATTGTTGGATATAGCAGGAGATGCCTTCAACTTAGATGAAGTCTTAAAAGGAAACCTCACTCCGGTATTTTTCGGAAGTGCATTGACTAACTTCGGAGTAGAGCCCTTTTTAGAATCCTTTTTAGGTCTCACCACGCCTCCGACACCAAGGGAAAGTAATCTTGGGAAGGTAGATCCTAAGACAGACAATTTTACCGGATTTATATTTAAGATACAAGCCAATATGAACCCTACCCACAGAGATCGAATCGCCTTTCTTAGAATTTGTTCCGGTGAGTTCAAGAAAGGCATGAGCGTAAACCACGTGCAAGAAAATAAAAAAATCAGGCTTAATCAGCCTCAACAGTTCCTTTCACAGGAAAGGGTCGTAGTAGAAACTGCCTATCCAGGAGATATAATAGGAATTCACGATCCAGGAATCTTCAAAATCGGAGATAGTCTCTGTGAAAACAACACCCAAGTTCAGTATCACGGCATACCTCTCTTTGCACCTGAGCATTTTTGCAAGGTTTTCACTAAAAATGCCCTTAAGCGAAAGCAGTTCATAAAGGGCATCAACCAGTTATCAGAAGAAGGTACTATCCAAGTTTACAAACAGCCAAACATCGGCGTTGAGGAACTGATAATAGGTGTCGTTGGAGCACTTCAGTTTGAAGTCTTAGAATATAGGCTGAAAAATGAATACGGCGTTGATATAATCATGGAAAACCTTCCGTATCAGTACATACGATGGATAAACGGGGAAGATTTCAATCCGGAAAAGCTTAGCCTTACCATGGATAGCCTTTTGGTCGAAGATCAAGACTTAAATCCTGTTGTCCTTTTTATCAATGAATGGTCTATAAGCAGAGTTGCCGAGAGAAATGAAAACGTCAGTCTAAAAGAAATATCATTTAGAAATAAGATCATTGCAAAGTAATTGATTTTTAAAAAGAGCCTGCCTTAAAATTTAAAGGCAAGCTCGTTTTTATATCTCTTCATTTTTATAAATCGATTCATTACCCTTTTCATAAAGATCTTCAAAATCATTAACTACTTTGACAACAAGAGAAACCATGCCCAAAAGTGCTATAAGATTTGGTATGACCATAAGCCCGTTGAAAGCATCTGCAAGCTCCCACACTATCTCCACTTTCATAATTGTTCCTACTACTATGCATGCAAGAACAATCAATCTATATGGCATCAATCCTCTGTTCCCAAATAAATACCTGACATTTGACTCTCCAAAGTAATACCAACCGATAATGGTTGATAACGCAAAAAAGAATAGACACACTGCTATAAAATACGCTCCGAATTCTCCGAAACCATTTACAAATCCTGCTTGAGTCAGAGCCGCTCCAGATAATCCTGTCTCAAAGGCTCCCGTTGTCAATATCACCATTGCTGTAAGGGTGCACACCACGCCCGTATCTATCACTACCCCCATCATAGCTACAAGCCCCTGTTGTCCAGGATGCCTGACTTTTGCAACTGCATGAGCATGGGGCGTCGATCCCATCCCTGCTTCATTGGAGAAAAGTCCTCTTGCTATACCATACCTAAACGCCTCTTTTACTGTAACTCCAATAATGCCTCCAGTAGCTGCCTTAGGATTAAACGCACCATGCACTATCATTTTTAATGAAGGAATTATGGCATCCCAATTGAAAAAAACCACTACCAAGCTTCCAACTATATATATAATCGCCATAAAAGGAACTATCTTTTCGGTAAAGCTTGCTATCCTTCCTATCCCACCTATAATTATCATTCCTACGATAAAAGCAACCACTAACCCTACAACGATTGAAGGAACCCCAAAAGCTCCACTGACTGCTTCTCCTACTGAATTTGATTGAACCATGTTTCCCATAAATCCAAGGGCTAGTATGATCGCAACCGAGAAAAATCCTGCCAAATACTTGTTATTAAGACCGTCTCTGATGTAATATGCAGGTCCCCCTACCACAGTCCCGTCTTCTCTTTTTCGATATACTTGAGCGAGTATCGCCTCTGCAAATATAGTTCCCATTCCGAAAAATCCGCTTATCCACATCCAAAATATAGCGCCTGGACCTCCTGCTGCTATAGCAGTAGCCACTCCTGCAAGATTGCCGGTTCCCACTTGTGCTGCTATGGCCGTTGAAAGAGCCTGAAACGAAGACATGCCATCTTCATTTGCTTTTGAGCTTTTTGTGAATATGCCGGAAAACGACTCTCTAAATGCTTTCTTTAATTTTCTGATCTGAATGAACCTTAACTTAAATGTAAATATGACTCCCGTTCCTAAAAGCAAAAACAACATGACAGGTCCCCAAAGAATGCTGTTTATGCCTGTTACCATTTCGTGAATGCCGCTCATATTACTTCCTCCGTCTTATCTTTTATAAAACAAAAAAATCGTTCTAATGGAACGATTGCTTGGCTATGATAACATAAAAATCCCGTCAATTCAAGGTTTTTGGGCTTATATGAATTCCTTTACACTGATTAGAATAATACTAATTTATAAGGGTATCAATTTAATAGGATGATCTTTATGATAAATATTTTAGAGGAGGTTTTAGCATGAAAAAAATTTTGATTCCAGTTGACGGTTCCAGCTACTCAGTAAGAGCCGTAAAGAAAGGAGCTGAGATTGCAAAAGCTTTTGACGGCGAAGTTGTATTGTTAAATGTAATCGACATAAAATTTGCAGTTCCAGCTCAGGCTACAGTGGGCTTTAGCAGTGCATTTGATGTTTTGATGGACAAATCAAGACAAGACTCAAAAAAAATACTTGATGAAGCAAAAGAGCTTCTTAAAGGTGCTGCCAAAGATATTAAGACGGAAATCATCGAAGGCGACTCTTCTATCAGCATCATCAAATACATCGAAAACAATGATATCGACTTGGTAATAATGGGCTCCCAAGGAGTCAGTGGAGGACTTAAGGGCTTGCTTATCGGAAGCGTGACCAATCGCGTTCTTCACAACACCCATGTACCGGTTTTGGTAGTCAAGTAATAATCATTTGAGTCAGTGTCTTGCGTGGGATCTTAAACCCCACTCAAGTCACTGGTTCAAAAAAGGATTCTGAGTAAATATCTTGATGATAATCTTTGCAATCTCTTCTATCTCCATATCTTCGTCTTTTAACCAGTTATACAGTATATCTATGATCCCCGTTGCCATTGAGCTTAGAATGTACTCCGGTCTCGATCCCATATCCAATTTGCTTCGGTATAAAATCCACTCGAAACACTCTACTATGCCTTTTTTTAGCTTATTGAAAAAGCATGGACTTCCATATGGAGCCAAAAGGGTCCTTAACAAATGTTTGTTTTGAAAATAAAAATCTTTTATTTCATCTAAATCGGTTCCTTCAAGATATTCCCTTCTTATTTTATCGAAATCCATCAAGTGAATCTTAATGAAGTATTTCTCGATTTCTTCAAAAATAGAGTCTTCTATCTCTCTTAGCATAAAATCTATGTTATCATAATGAAGATAAAAAGTGCTTCTATGCACTCCTGCTTTTTTGCATACCTGAGAAACAGTTATTTTAGCATAAGGGTTTGCTTCATAAATAGATATATATGCCTCGGCTATTTGTCTTTGTGTCTTCTTTTGTTTTTCGATATTGTATCCCATGAAGATCACCTCTATCGATACTTTTCATAATATTGTCGTTTTTCGACACTTTGTGCAATTTTGTTCTTTAAAGAAATTATACAATATTATAAAATTAAATCAACTTAAAATTATATGCAGAGTATTTCATTAAATTCAAAGGAGGTTCGTAAATGGAAATGAATCCGCAAACCAAGGAAAGAAACGAATTGTTTGAAAACGTTTACGATGGAAGGGTTCCAAAACGCGTCCCAATAATGGTCAATGTAGACAATGCCTTTGCATTGGAATACGCCGGGATGGATCTTAGAACAGAGCAGTTCAGCGTCGCAAAAAACTTAGAGGCAATTGACAAAACATCTCAAGATTTCAGCTCAGACGTGGTAATGGGCCTAATGTTCAGGCTTCCAACCATGTATAAGATCTTAGGTGCCCGCAACTTTGTCATGGGAAGCGACGGCTTTATACAGCACCCAAATGTCCATGGTCTGGAAGTGGAAGACTACGACGATCTTATTGCAGATCCCTACAAGACTATTTGGGACAAGGTTCTTCCAAGACAGTACTCAGAACTTTCAAAAGATAAATTTGAATCGGGAAAAGCTGTTACCAAAGCTTTCTTTCACTTTTTCTCTACCATGGGTGCAGTTGCTCAAGGTACGGCTGAAATAGCAAATAAATATGGCTTATCTACTTATACCTTGGCAAGTGGTGCTGCTACAGTTCCATTTGACACATTGGCCGATCAGCTTAGATCCTTTACAGGCATTACAGCCGACATACGAAGAATACCGGATAAGGTCGTAGCTGCTTGCGAAGCGCTTTTGCCCTTGGCAATCAAAACAGGACTTACGCCAACTTCAAATAAATACATACGAACATTCATCCCATTACATATGGGACCTTATCTAAGAGAGAAAGATTTTGCCAAGTTTTACTGGCCTACATTCAAAAAGTTCGTCGATGCACTGGATGCAGGCGGTGCAGGATCTAATATATTTGTAGAGCAGGATTACACAAGATTTTTAGATTACCTCTACGAGCTCCCTGAAGGATGCCTTCTCTTGTTTGAATATGGAGACCCTAAAGAAATCAAAAAGAAGCTTGGAGACAAGCACATCATATCAGGCTTGTATCCCCTGTCTTTACTTAGAAACGGAACCGAACAGGAATGCATAGATAAGGCAAAGGAGTTGATCGACATCCTTGCACCCGGGGGAAATTACATGTTTTCTTTTGACAAATCCATCATCAGGCTAAACGATGTAAATCCAAATAACATGAAAGCAGTTTTGAATTATGTCAGAGACAATGCAGATTATTAAGGAGGTAAAAAAATGAGCAATAAAATGAAATCAGATTATTTTCTTTCCTTTCCCGAAGCGGTAGAGAAATATGGCATTGAGGAAGAAGCTATTCCTTTTGCCGCCGGAGACTTTCAAAGCGTAGAAGAGATGTTTTTCGCATTCACAATGTTTTTAATAAGCTGAATGATTTTTGGGACGGTAACTTTTGTAGTTACCGTCCTCTTTTCCTAAGTTATTTATCTACATGGCGATTATTTCGGAAGATTTTTTTCTGTTTATTTTATCTACATACATATTTTGATCTACGTGATGATAGAATTCTGAATAGCTGTCCCAGTTCTCTTTTTCATACACATCGGAGCCTGCAGCGAAATCTATGGGATAAGCAGATTCGGACTTTTTCTTTTCAAGCCCATCTCTTAATTTTTCGATACATTTTTCGTAAATTTCTTTATCTGGCGAATTCATCAAAACTACAAATTCATCGCCGCCGATTCGGTAACACTCTCCTAGATTTTTAAAGACTTCTCTAGTCAGTCTGTATACAGTTTTAATAGCATCATCGCCGAAATTGTGTCCAAATGTATCATTGATATACTTAAGGTCATTTAAGTCTAAAAGCACTAGCCTAAACACCCCTGACTCCAAGTACTTATCCAGATCTCGCTCGTAAGCAGTCCTGTTATTGCCTCCTGTGAGAAAGTCCATATATGCAAGCTTTTCTAAAAGCAGGTTTTCTCTGTTCTGCTCAAGATTTTCTTTAAGATAGGTATATGCATCATAGACAAGAAGGCCTATGAATATAAGCAAGCCTACCCTGTAGAAAGAAGATGTATATTTAAATAAGTTGCTGTAAAATGCAATGATTTCCAACAATGTGCTTATCGCCATTACCACAGTGTATTTTAGCATGCGGGATACGTTGACGTTTGAGTATGTTTTAAGCTCGTAGAACATTATTATTACAATCATAAAAATAGATATGGTCATTAAAAGATTCATATACCTTGCAGTACTTAAAAAAGCTCCTAATCCTGAAAGTTGAAAAAACAAAATAGCTATGATAAGCATCCCTTGAAAAATCGAAATTGAAGTTGCTATTTTCTTGCTTTTATCTTTTACTAAAACAGCATCTTTAATATATAAAGACAGAAACACCCCTATCACAGGAATCATCATATAACTTATTCCACCTAGTATAAATCTGTTTCCTGTAACAAACTGCATCAGCCTTGCTTCCGACAATATCCAAACTGAAGCTGACATCGATAAAAGACCTAGATATAGAAGCCTGTTGTCTTTAGCTACTCTTATAAATACAGAAAATATCGCAATTAAAAATCCGGTTAAAAATAAAACAACAAATACAATTAGACCGGTAAATTGGCTTTTTATCAAGTTGTATAAAAGATCCTGTGCTCGCCCCATTTTTACTTCGTTTAATACTCCGCCAAATGCTGACAATTCGCTACTTACTTCCAATGTCAGCTTCTTGCCTTGGAAATCCTCAGGCAAATCAACCAATAGCCAAAGGCTGGCCGGAGGACTTGTCAACATGCCTTGTGATAATTTTTCATGACGGTAAATCTCGACATCTTCCATATATACGATGACATCTTGCATCGAAGACCTTATTAGCAAGTGATCCATCTGGTTTGCTTCTTGGGGCAAATACGTTTCTGCTTTATAAATGACACCCGCATCAAGATCTAAGTCTATCGGCAAGTCTGCTTCTTGGATTGATTCATCTTCATAATAAATGTTCCATCCCTTTTCTAAGATGAATACATCATCTTTTGCCATCCTGTGATTTTCATCCTTAAAAAAGCTGCTGGTAAAAAGAATTGCAAATACAAATAATGCCAAAAAGGACAATACAATTAATTTCTTCTTGCCAATAGAATTCATCCTATCTATCTCCTAAATGTCAAGTTATTTGTTCTTAGTTTATCACTTGTTCAATTTGATTTCCATAAATAATTATTAGTATCGATTAAATTTTTAGCATCTATTTTTAATACGCTTATATTTCAAATCAATTATACTCAAACCTATCTAATGAATTTAATCCCCATATAAAAAAGCTTTCCCGTTTTCTTTAAGAGAAACGAAAAAGCTTGCAGTAAAAGCAAGATGCTTTCAAATTTTTATTGTTATCAAGTCATAATCCATTTTTCCTAGGCCGATCTTTTCTGCATGCTCCAAAGACGGCCTTCCTTCATCAAAATGCTTCTTGCCGCTTTGTTTCTGTACTAAATCCAAGCAAGCTGCATCTAGAGCCACTGGGTCTGTTGATGCCAATACTCCTATATCATCAGCTATAGGTTCCATCTCCATACCTGCACAGTCGCATTCCTTAGTAATGTTGTGAACGAATGTTATATAGATATTGTCTTTATCCTTTGCTGCGCCATAAGCATACTCTGATAGCTTTTCAAGAAAGTTTGATCCTCCCCATGTATTTGAAATCGCCCCGACAGGACACACTGCGATACACCCAGCGCATCCTATGCATTTCTCATCATCAATGATTGCCGTATTTTCAATCTCTATTGCATCGTAATTGCACTTCTCAGCGCATATGCCGCAAGATATACATTTTTCTGCATTTATAACAGGCGAAATCCCTGAATGCTGCTCAAGTTTTCCACTTCTAGACGCAAATCCCATGGCAAGCTGCTTAAGCGCCCCTCCAAAACCTGCTGCAATATGACCTTTAAAATGGCTCATCACTATAAACTGATTGAATCTACCGTATCCTTTTCCTATTCTGCACTTTTTAATAAACTCCTTATTAATGGTTATCTCATCATATTCCGTTCCGATATCTCCATCGGCTATTATTATGGGTATTTGGGTAAAGCCGTGATATCTTGCGGTTTCGATATGTTTTTCAGTTGTTGTCCTGGATCCTCTATATAACACATTAGTTTCTATGTAAGATGGTGATACTCCTTTTTTCTTTAGATACTCAATTGTTCCGTCATAACATCTCGCTGGGATGAACGTCTTGTTTCCTCTTTCTCCAAAGTGAACTTTTATTGGAACTTCTTTTTCAAAAACGAATCCGCTATCTTGTGCTAATGTCATTAGCAAGATTGCAGCATCTTCTCCTAATTTATCATGGTCAGAACCAGTGTTTTCAATAAAATATACTTTACTCATCTCGTTGCACCTCTAATAAAAAATTTATGTCCTAGAGACATTCTAACACCTAAAGTTAACTTTAAGTCAAGGACTTTAGGCAAGATATCTCTTTAACTTTTCATTGCTTCTCTTCCGGAACCACTACTCCGGCGCTAACTATAAGCTTTAGCCCCTCTTCTACCGACATATCCAAATATGTCACATCCTCTCTGGGAACCAAGACAAGCATTCCGGATGTGGGATTTGGGGTTGTCGGTATAAAGACATTCATCAGTTTCGCTTCCGTCTTGTTCTGTACCTCGCCTCCACTTTCGCCGGTTAAGAATCCCACCACATACATACCCTTTCTCGGATATTCAACTAAGACCACCTTATTAAATACATTCTTTCCTTCAAGGGTAAAGGCATTTATGATCTGCTTTATGCCAAAATACACTTTTGGTACTATAGGTATCTTGTGAAGCATCTTTTCTCCGTGATGAAACAGTTTTTCTCCAACAACATTTGACACTAGAGTACCTGTTATTAAAATCAATGCGATTGTTATGAATATCCCTAGACCCGGTATGGATATTCCAAACAAATTTTCTATATGCCTTCCTACAATATCGTCCATGAAGCTAAACATCAGCTGTATCAGATACAGGGTTGCAGCTATAGGTAATAGTGAAAATAAACCCCTTATGAATATTTGTCTTAATCTTTTCATGTTGCACCGTTCCTTTTATATTCAAATTACTTAATAACGTCTGATTCTTTATCGAGAAAACAACTTGCTAAAGTTAGTTATTGCAATCAACAAAAACAAAAATCCCCAGATAATATTTATTATCCCGCTTTTAATTAAGCGTCTTTGCAGTTCTTCATTAGTATAAGCTATTTTCATCTCGTATGGAATAGCCTTTCCAAAAATCTTCAAGGTTCCTCGTGCAATCATGAAAATTCCGGCTATTGCAATTAGCAGCTCCATAGTAAATCTCCTTCATTTTGTTTAGGCTCTATAGACTCATTATCTCGCCTTTAAATAATTATTTATAGACCTCTTTCCGATGGCCGACTTCTACTATTAGGATTATTAATACGTGGTCTTCTATTTTAGCAAGAATTCTATAATCTCCAACCCTGTATCTCCACTTATCATTTAAATCTCCTTGCAAGGATTTCCCGAATGCCCTTGGATCCTCGCAATCCACTAATTTTTCTTCGATATATGCCAAAATAAAAGCCGCTATTTTCCTGTCCAGCTTTTTAATTTGCTTTGCAGCCCTTTTGGTGTATTCGACACGGTACTTCATAGATTCAGATCTCGTTTCAGATCTTCATGGCTTATTCTTTCTTGATTTTTCTCCTCTTCCCAAACCATGTTGAATAAAGTCAGATCGTATTCATCTTCGATCTTGTCTAAGACCGCTTGTCGAATAAAAGATGATAAATCCATATTATGCAGTTCGGCATATTTTCTGATTAACATGTCGTCCTTATCATTAAATCGGACAGATACTGTACTCACACAAATCACCTCTTTCAGTCTTTGTAATACATTGTATTACAAAGACATTGTATCATCAAACTTGGCAATCTGTCAATTGATCTCGAAAATATCACTTGACATTATAACCAAATCCCTAATTGCCATGCCAACAAAACACAAGAAATTTCTCCTTTGTTTTCAGACAAAAAACACGCAGAAGGGATAATTCCCAAATCCGTGCTTTGATGTAAATTCATTTCTATGTGATCAATTTTAAAATTTTTAATAACTTGTTTAAATTTTTCGTTCATTCTTTATCTAAAATCTACAGCTTCCTGCTCAAGCTTGCAGTCGTGAGCTAGCATATGCTCTATCACCTCATCAAAGCCCTTTCCCATAAGATCTTTCAACCTTTTCCTGTCGCTGTCTGTTAATTTCTTGGAAGAATCTTGGTATTTTTTTAGGGTATCTAGATCCATCTTAAACGGCTTAAAGTCAACATTTGTCTCTTTTTTCAGATGGTTCAGGATATAAAATCCACCTGCATCGATATCTCCAAAATGACAATACTCTTTATCGGAGTTCTGCCTGTAAATTTTTTTTATAAACTCTCTCCTGATCATATTATGAAATCCACCAAGATAGATAAAGAAGGTATCTTCATCACAAGCCGTATGAAAGCTTGTCAGGTTTTCTATCGTCATGACCCTGCTTCCTGTTATGTCGATCTTCTCTATATCTTCTAGAATGGAAGACGATATTCCAATATCCCCATAAAGAACTCCAAGGTCTATCTTTTGTCCAGAAATCAAAATAGCTCCTGCACCCTTTACATTTACGTAGGTTGGGTTCTTTACGATATTTAAGCTCTCCAAGACTTGGTCTTTTTCCGGAAAATCTCCATATTCGTACAGAAGAGACACCACCTTGTTTTTTAGCTTTTCAAACTGTTTGGAGTCGCTAAAGGCTTTTACGGAAAAGTCCCTTGCATAGGTTTCAGACTCAACCTTTAGAAGGCTTTCTACGGCAAGCAAAATATTCTCAAACTCCTTTAAGTCGCCGCCGAAAAACTGTACCGACTTGTTTTCTCCTATCCTTTTAATCTGTTCTTTTCTAAAGCTATCTAGTATCTGGTTCTTGCCGGCAAACCTGTCAAGTACATTTATCACCTCTTGGTTGATATCCTTTTTGGGAGCTCTTCCCAAATATAAATAAGCAGCATCTATTTTATCTATCTTAAGCACTACCTTGCTGCAAACCTTCGCCCTATCGAATTTTGCACTTATCAGTCCTTTCCTTGCTAGGACCTCTATACCTTCATTTACTCCTTGAAAGACTTCAAAGTTTGAATGGTCACCATACTTTGAAAACAGCTTATCCACTGATACCGCAAAGCTCTGATTGACCTTGTTACCTCCCATGAAGCTTTTGCTCTTTTCATACTTGTCTAAAAGAGAATTCAAGATTTGTTTTTCATATTTATCCGTCATAGTTCGTACTCCTCGATGATGCTGTTGGTTCCCTCACGCATCGCCATCAGTATGGTGTCCACCTTTTCCCCTATTATCTCCATCTTTGCCGGAGGGGTCGCTAAGATGATCTGGAAGTTTTGCCTGTTTAGAAAATCCATCATTGAGCTTATCCTGTTATCGTCCATCTTGTCAAATGCCTCGTCAAACATTATTATCCTGATAGTATCTCCGAGCTTGTAGAGCTGAACAAAGGATGCAGCTATGGCAACGTAATAAGGCGTTTGGGTTTCTCCTCCGCTTTTTTCTCCGTAAATCTTTGAAAAGCGCTGTACGCTTCCATCTATCTTTTCCACAATGATGTCATAATCTAAATAGCTTCGATAATCCGTATACTCAGCCAGAACCTTCTCTCCCTTGTCGTCATAGGCTGTAAGCTTGGCAAACAAATCGTCCATCTCTTCCTTATACTCATCCTCAAATGACCGCGACCAAAGATTAAACCCCGCTTCGTTCTTTTTTGAGACTATCATCTGATAGATGCTCTCTTTTCTCTTATTGTAGGTCAGCTCAAATTTATAGCCGTCCTCCCCGTAGTATATGTCTTTTAGTGCAGAATTTAAGTTTTTAAACTCGAGCCTTGCATTTTCTATGTTTTCCTTAAGTTTTGCCAGGAAAGACTCTCTGAACTCCAAGTGGCAGTTTTCCTTTGCTTTTTCAAGGTCTTCCTCGTATTTTATTATATCTGAAACCACCAACTTGTGATGCTCGTCGATATATTCCTGCATCTGCTCATATCCATAGCCTAGATCGCAGTCGTTTTTGCTGCAGTAGCTGCCTTGAAGCTTTATCAGTTCGTTTATCAGCTCGTTTTTCTTGTTCTCAAGCCCTACCTTTAAAGGTGAGAAGTTCTGCACTATGGTGCCTGGAGATTTTGTCTTTATCTGCTCTTTATATTTTTTTAGACCTAACTGGGATATCTCTTCATCTTCCTCACAGAGGGCATCAAAGCTCTTCTTAAGAAACAGGACCTGCTCTTTCGTGACTTCTATCTGTTTGTGATTTCCCTCCACCTGAGCATTTATTCTTCCAATAAATGTATTAGCATCGTCATACTCAGGTTGGAGCTTTCTAAGAGCTTTATCACATTCCTCTATCTGAATCTGAATTTGTATATAGCTCGGATCATTTTCAGCCTTTTTAAGCTCTATCTTTTCTTTTTGTATCAGCTCTTTCGTCTCTTCCAAATTCTTTGGTGCCTCTATCTTTTCCTCTATCACATCCATCTTGCAGGAATTAAGCTTCCCTAGCACTTCGACCACGTTTTGCAAGTTTTTGCTTCCTTTGGCTATGTCATCGTTAAGATCAAAAAGCTCCGACTCTTTGTTTCTAAGCTGGACCTCAAAGGCATATGCTCCGATATATGGGGTCTTATAGACTCTCTCGTCGATTTTTCTCACTGCAAAGTTCTGATAAAGCATGCAATCAGATGTTATCGCCACCTTATGGTCCTTTAAGCTTTGTACATCTTCGCACCTTATGACCCTGTTCAAAAGATATGTCCCATAAGCTTTTGCCCACCTGTTGTCGCTTTTTATCACATATGCTAAAGAATCGGGATTGGCAGAAGCCCTTAAATCCAGCTTTCCAGCATTAACAAGGCCCACTGTGTGGACTTCTTTTTTTATCTTGTTATAGGTTTCAAGGGCTATCTTGTAGTGTTTTGGATCTACCACAATGTAGAAGCGCTGAGTATTTAGGTAACCCTCTACTGCATTTTGCCACCTTGGATCTGTGATCTCCAAAAGATCAGAAAATATTCTTGGCTTTGTTTTAATCCCCTGACTTAAGAATTCTTTTTCTATGGCGTTCATCAACCTAACTGTATTATCAGGATATGTGAGCTTCTTGTTTTTTAAGTTTGATATCTCTTGGGTCAGCCTTATCTTTCTCGTTTTATAATCTTCAAGCAAATCTTTAAGCCTTACGCTGTTAGTGCTATAATCTTCAAGAAGTTTTGCCAGCTCTTTTTTTAGGTAATATATACACTCGGATTTTTCCTCGGCGTCCTTTTTGGGAGAGCCAAGAGATAAAAGCTCTTCTTTTGAAATTATCTTGACATCTAGCTTCAATAGCATAGCCAAAGCTTCAGAAATCGTCTTTAGCATGGAATCTAACTTTTTTGCAGAGTATTCATAGCTTTGCCTGTCTTTATCTAGCATTTCGATTCTGTGCTTGGTGTCTCTAATCAGCTGAGTAGTCTCATTTTGCCCCATGGCTACTTGAAGGCTGGTCTTTCTGTCTCTTTCATTTTGAATTGTTGATGATAGACCCTTTAGCCTAGTCTTTTCCCTTTGCAGCTTGACTGCAAGCTGCTGATTGGTTTTTTCAAGCTCTTCTGCCTTAAGCATTCTGTCTTCAAATTCTGCTTTTTTTATCATAACCTCATTGGTGCTGATTTCACGCATCTTTTTTTGGATCTCTTCATTTTTTGACAGTATCATTTCAAGCTCTGATATTTTCTTGCTAGTGGCATCCATAAGATCTTCAAGCTCTTTTAATGATGCGATATTATTTCTTAGAGTCTCTACCTCTATGGGGTTTTCAGGTAGTATGAACCTGTTTATAAAATCCTTAACGTTGTCCATAGGCTTAAATGCTAGAGATTTTGGGATCATGTCGAAGAATCGATCTTCCAAATTTCCAAGCCTTTGGCCAAACCTAGCCCTGGCTTCAGATACCTGAGACACCAAGTTAACTTTTTTATCCTTTTTCCTGAATTCATCACTTGTGGAAGGTCTGCCTCCAGTTATGAAACTAAGCTCATCTAGCTTACATTCTTCCCTGTACCACTTTATGTTAAGCCTGCTTTCTTCATCAGGTGAATCAATCTTAACTCCTAAAGTGAAATACCTTGAGGTTTTCTCTTCAAAAAATTCAAGTGCCACATAAGTAATGACGCTACCTTTTCTGATATAGGTGCTGTCTTCATTTCCAACTTTGCACCGGACATATCCCTTTAGATCTCTGCTGCTTTTTTCATTAGCAGCAGTATTGAATTTTCTGTAGTTTGTGGTAAGCACAAGTTTTATACCATCTAAGACTGTCGACTTTCCCGCTGTATTTTCACCACTAATTAGAACTGAGCCGTTGATATTGATAGTTTCATTGACAAAGTAGTGCCAGTTTATAAGCCTAATCCTGACCAGTTTCTTCATCATCATTAGACTCGCCTCCCATTGCATATTGATTCAGTCTTTCATTTACATATTCATAAATATTGTTTAGATTGTCGTTGGGCATGGCTAGGAGCACTGAAGGATATATCTTTATCCTTGCATCAACCGTGGTCACGTCTCTGTCAATCGGTAAAATTATATTATACTTTTTAAAAAGCCTCGCTGCCTCTCTTAATGTCGTCTTATCTAGATTAGGTTTTGCTTGAATCTTAAGCATGCTGTACTTTTGATGAATCTCCTCACTAAGAACCATTACGTCTTCTGTAAGACTTAGATCTTTGCGCTTTTCAATATATAAGAGCCTTAAAATCAGCAGTATTATGCTTTCGATTTTTTTAAGCCTCAGCCTTCCCGTTCCTGTAGAGCTATTTAGGGCTATTACACCCTGTGTCTCATTTATTACTAGACTATAACCCAAAAGATTGAAATACTCTGTAAACATCTCATTGTTTTGAAGAATAAAGATATAATCGCTACGGGTATCCTCTTTTTTCTTTATTATGAAACAGCTGTTTAAAAGCTTGTTGGCAGCTATTTTGAACTTCTCCTTTTGCACCTGGCTTTCAGCAAATATTTCCATCCCTACTTTTCACACCTTTCGATAAGAATATCCTTAAACTTAAACTCATTGACACTTATAGCATCTTCAAGGGGAATAACCCTATATAAAGATTTTTTATCCCTTCCATATAGACTTATAAAGATCACTTTTATCATGTCTCGCTTCGACTCCAGTGGGAGGGTTGAAGCGAGGACTGACTTATTATCCTTTAGAAGCTCTTCTACGTAAGCGTTTATGTTTTTTCGGGAGAACCTGTTCTTGCTTTTTTCTTGCAAAGCCAGCTTTCTGATAGCCCTTTCTTCTTCGCTTATCCCAAGTCTGTCACCGAGCACTTCGGGCAGAGACATCTTCCGTGAAATCGGCATGACGTATAACGATTCTCCGTCTATGTAGCTTTGAGGAAATATGTTGAAAATCCCGGTGATACCTTCTATGGACTCATCGTTTAGATTAACCGACTCATCAGAGTTTAATTCATCGGATATATATGCAAGTATCCTGTTTATCTTTCCTTCTGAATTGTTGGTATTTGTAAGCAAGAACTTCGCTCTCGCCACTGCGCTACCTATGTACTTGGTGTGCTTGTAGTCAATTTCAGATACTATGTCGTCGTAGTTCCTAAAAGCAGATATGATTCCTAAAACCTTGTTTCTGAGCTGATCGTATGCTTCTTTTTCATCTTCGACCTGCTCGATTTCCATAAATCCTGATACCCCTCTTTTAAAGATTTCCCCATCGTTTAAAAACTCGTACAGTTTTTCGATTATAGCGAACCTAAAGTGGGATATATTGTCGCTAGTCTTAATTCTGTGGTATGCTTTGGAGCCAATTTCCCTTTGGTATACGAAAAAATCCTGCACTATCTCTCCTGCTGACTTTTCGTTTGTTATTGCCTCTATGTGCTTTTTGATGTTGGTATTTAGCTTTTTAAGACCTATCATCAATTCTTCGGTATTTTCAATTACTTTTTTTATGATATATTCGTAAGGCTTAACATAGCTCTCCATATTGTACAAGGCAGCATGAATCTGTGAGACGACACTTTGGTATTCCATCTCATCATTTTTTATTATCTTATTGAACGTCTCCGTCATGGTTGCCGCATAATCATGCATGTTTACCTTGATCTTATAGTCGTTTGCCTGCTCGTATTCTATCCATCCGCTGTCTTTAAGCCTTCTTAAGATCGCGCTTGCCTTGGCACGAGAATCCTTTGCAATCTCATCTCCGTCTTCGTCAAAGACCATCTCTTCTGTCCTGTCGTCAAAGTAACTTTCCAGCTTATATAAGATTACTTCCCTCTCAACACCAAAGGAAAGTTCCGTCTTGTAGGTATTATAAATAATTCTGAGACAATCTATGTAGACCTCTTTGTATTTACTTGTAAGTACCTTGAAAAAATCTTGTGGGATGATTTGAAAAAGACTCAACCTGCTACCTCCATACTTGTGAAAAAAATTAGCCTTGAATCTGCATTCAAGACCTGTAAACATTTCCTATGCACTCTTACTTAACAATTATAGATTAATGCATTGACTATTACAATGGTTTATAAATCTCTTGTCCCTAAATTAAGAGACTCAGCTTTTGTTTTTAATATTCCATACAGAAACTATTTAAGTTTTTATTTTGCTCGCCGCTTAAAGCTTTTTTTCACCTCCCGAATAGCAGGTAGTTTTCGTTGTATTTAAAAAGCGCCAAACCTCAAAATTTTACAAGGTTCAGCGCTTTATAACATTATTTAGTTTTTACCGCACTCTCTCCGGTGACTTCCCCTTCTTCATTTACAAAGCTATCCATAATCTCTTGGCTTGCAAAATAAAGATTCCCATCGATTGTTCCATCAGTCAGGGTAAACCCAGCAGACTCAACATAGACATCACCTATGAAGGTTCCGCCTTGGATTTTTGTATTGGGGCTTTTGATAGTTAAAGATGGCGCGCTCAGTATATATCTTGCAGTGATATTTCTATCTGCATCTTGAGCATATAGAGCGATTTTTCTGTAAAGATCTGCACTAGAATCATCTCTGTTATAGAAATCTCCATCTACCACCAATTCCTCTTTAGTGCTGATATTATTAAGCGCTGCTATTATCCATGTTCCATCAGCACTTATAGCTTTGGCAAATGCGCTGTCATCAACAACTAAAGAAGCACTTGTTGCAACATCGACATCTCCCACAACGATTTTTCCTTTCACATTTCCTCCATTTTCTAACGTGAAAGTATTGGCAATTTCAGCCGACGCAAAGAATAAATCTCCATCTATTGTAGCATCAGTCAAAGTAAACCCTTCTGATTCTACATAGATATCCCCAACAAAAGTTCCTCCTTGAATTTTTGTATTAGGACTTTTGACAGTAAGCTTAGGTGCAGTTAGCGTATATCGATCTGTTACGTTTCTATCTTCATCTTGAGCATATAGCGCGATCTTTCTATAAAGATCTGCACTGGAATCATCTTTATCGTAAAACTCTCCTTCTACTACAAGTTCGTTATCTGATTCTATATCGTTTAATGCTGCTATAATCCATGTTCCTTCACTTCCTATAGCTGCTTCAAGAACCGCTGCATCTTCTACCAGGGAAGCAGCCGTTACAGAATCATTTCCACCCTTTGTGCCGTCAGTGTCAGTTGTAGTGCAACCAGCAAATAATACCAGTGATAAAGCTAAAAGTACAATTAATGATCTTAGTTTCATTTTATTCCTCCATGTTTTATTTTTGTATGTCTTATTTATAGAATAAAAACAACAGCGGAGCTATTAAGGGGGATATCCCGCTGTTGTTTAACTCTACTGCATTGTAATTAATTCATTGCAGTATATTCGCAATCTACATGTTCCATTTCGATTGCTTCAAGAGTATGATGCAAGTAGTGCATCACTTCATGTTTGTAATGTGGATCATCCTTTTTCAGACCCATGAAGGTTCCTTGCGGGCCTAGTTGATTTGCCACTTCTTTAATAACATTGCCTGTAGGATTTTCTCCATGTTCGATTAATATTTCTACAGCTAGGGCAGGCGCTGCTTTGTATGAGTTAACAGTCTTTGGCGCAGCCATTGCCGTACTGGTCAACAGTGTAACAGCAAGAGCAAATCCAGCTATTTTTTTGATCATGTCTATTCTTCCTTTCAAATTAGTTATATTCTTCACATAATCAATATATACAAAAGTTGTGAAGATTATATGAAGAAACGTAATTTAAAACATCCCTAGGATTCTTCAAAATAAACTTAGATATGAAATTTCTTCACTATGCCTTTCACTCTTATTGGGTTTCAGTCTTTTTCTTAATGGGTATAAATAAAATTGCAAAGCTAATATCTGGGGGTAGGTGCAAGCATGAAAAAGATATCGTTAATTTTTATTGTATTATTCGTATCGATGTCATTTGGTTGTTCTAGCTATTTAGATGTTGACGGTCGATCAAATGCTACAGTAAGCCGATTTAGAGAAAGTGAAGTAAGAGAATATCAAGGTGCGAATCTCGATCCTGCAATCGGTCCAAATGACAATTCAATCAAAGGGGTTCAATATGTCGATATCGACGAATACAGCTTAGCCGTAACCGGATTAGTAAACAAGCCTTTAGAGCTCAGTTATAGCGAAGTTTTGGATTTAGATCCCTATGAGCGGCTAATAACCCTTTATTGTGTAACAGGCTGGGATGCCACAATACTTTGGAAAGGGGTCCTTCTTGAAGATATCATGAATTTAGCTGAAATCAAGTCTGAAGCAAATACCGTTATTTTCCACTCAGTAGATGGATACACAACCTCTTTGCCTCTTGATCAGATTCTTCAAAATGAGTTGATTTTAGCCTACTCTTCCAACGGTCTCGACTTGCCTCCTGATTAGGCTATCCTTTTATGGTAGTTGCTGAAGACAAGTTTGGATATAAGTGGGCCAGGT
>DMAW01000129.1 GCA_003446375.1 Eubacteriaceae bacterium
GTCTCTGCAATTACCACTGTAGCCGAAAGCACCAGTGCTGTTATCACCGGTCTTATGCCATAAAAAATCGAATTGCTTATTCGGTTCCTTTTAAATTTCAAATAGTAGCTGCTTATCAATACAGCTAATATAAACGACGGCAATGCTACTCCAAAAGTTGCAAGAATCCCTCCCCACACTCCACTGATCTTATATCCAACAAATGTAGCAGAGTTAACTGCAATCGGTCCGGGCGTCATCTCTGCAATTGCTATTATGTCTACAAATTCAGCTGAGCTCAACCAATTGTTGCTCTCTATTTCCTGCTGGATTATAGGAATCATTGCATATCCACCGCCAAAACTGAACAAACCTATTTTAGCAAATGTTAAAATCAGCTTTATCAATTCCAATATATTTCTCCTTCCAAAGTCAAGTCACACCCAAAGTTTTTTATGCAAGTACATACCTATGAGCGCTCCGGCGATGATAGCATAAATTGCATGTATATTAAAAAATGTGATGGCTATAAATGCCCCCGCAAAGATGATTGCAGCATATCTGTCCTTTATGGACACTTTTCCGATTTTTATTGCTGCATAAGCAACTAGTGCGACTACAGCTGATCTTATTCCTTTAAACGCGCTTTGTATATGCTTGTTTTCCTGAAATCTTGAAAATACAGTCGCTATAGCAAGGATTATAAGCACTGACGGAAGTATAACTCCCAAAGTCGCTGCCATCGCTCCTTTTTTGCCATTAATCTTATACCCTATGAAAGTAGCCGAATTTATTGCAATAGCTCCTGGTATTGATTGGGCAACTGCAAAGACGTCAACTATCTCTTCTTTTTCTATCCATCTCTTGTTTTGGACTATCTCCTTTTCAATTAACGGAATCATGGCATATCCTCCACCAAAAGTGAATAGCCCTATTTTAAAGAATAAAGAAAATAGTTCTAAAGAGACTTTCCCTAATTTTTTTTTCTCCACTTAATCACTCTTTCTTTAACAAATCAAAGTTTATTTATTATGCTGGCATTATAGGCTGCACCAAATCCGTTATCTATATTGACCACGCTTATGCCACTTGCACAGCTGTTTAGCATGGTAAGAAGAGCAGATAGCCCTCCAAAGCTTGCTCCGTAACCAACGCTTGTAGGCACTGCTATTACAGGTTTGTCAACCAAGCCTCCTACCACGCTGGCAAGGGCTCCTTCCATTCCCGCTACCACCACGATTACCTTTGCTTTTCTGATTAAGTCCATTCTTGCCATAAGCCTGTGTATTCCTGCTACCCCTACATCAGTGACCTTTTCCACTTTGTTTCCTAAAATCTTGGCAGTCTCATAGGCTTCTTCCACAACCGGAAGATCGCTTGTGCCAGCAGCGACTATCGCTATATAGGACTCTGTCTCTTCAACCTGCCTTGCCTGAACAGTTATCACTCTTCCAAGCTCGTTGTATTTTGCTTGAGGACAAACTTCAAGCAACGCTTCGTACATCTCTTTAGTTGCGCGAGTTGCAAGTATATTGTTGTTACGAGTAATCATATATTCTGCGATGCCTCTTACCTGATCTACAGTTTTTCCTGCACAATAGATCACTTCCGGATATCCGTTTCTTATCTCCCTGTGATTGTCAATGGTTGCATAACCTAGGTCTTTATAAGGAAGCTCAGACAGTATCTTGATGCCTTCGTCTATGCCTGTTTCTCCGTTTTTTACATCTACCAATAATTTTTCTAATTCTTTTTTATTCATTTTTCTCTCCACATAAATTATTTTATTTTTCTATTATCTTTTTATTAGTTTACCATAAACTTTTATTTTTTAAATAATTTTTTAAACGAACACCTTTTTATACCTTATCTTTTTCAGCAATAATTAATAACTCAAACATCATTCCACCACAAATTGTCCCATCATGCCTCTATCCTCGTGTTCTAATATATGACAATGGTACATGAACAGGCCTTCTTTTTTAAATCTCACTTTTAAAACAAGCTCTTCTCCTACATCTACATAAACCGTATCTTTATAACCCGACTCTTCAGGCGGCGGTTTTTCACCATTTCTAGACACAACTTGAAACTGGGTACCGTGAACGTGAAAAGGATGTCCTGTAGCCATCATTCCTCCTGCATTTCTAACCACCCAGTATTCAGTAGCATTTAAGGTTACTCTTTCATCAATTCTGTCCATATCGTAGTATTTTCCATTTATTGTACCGCTTATCCCCATGCTCTGCAGTTCGAATATCCTTGTATTTAAAACTTCATCATCCGGAATCTCAGAAACTTCTACTAGTTCTTCTGGAATATCGGGAGATTTTTCAAGTTCCCCATCTATAACAAATTCTAAAATCAAATCATCGTTTGATGTTAGCTTAACTGACTTGTCGTTAAATTCAGAAAAATCCACTACTATTTCTGCCCTCTCTCCAGGCGATAAAAATATCGCTTCTTTTTCTAAAGGATTTTCTAAAAAACCACCATCCGATGCAATCATCATAAACTCAGCCCCATTACTCAACACAAAATTAAAGTTTTGCGCATTAGACCCATTTAAGATTCTCAGCCTTATTTTTTCACGCTTTACCATAAAATACGGATCCGATGTTCCATTAACCAAAATTTGATCTCCTTTGTCTACTCCCATCATCGATACGTTGTAATCAAAGCTCCCATCGCTTTTAAAGCTCCTGTCTTGAACAACAATAGGGATATCATCTATCCCATAATCTTTTGGAATGCTTAATGAATCGGAAAACTCGTCATCTATATAAATAAGCCCAGCCAGTCCATAATACACTTGGTCTGCGACCAAACCGGTTAAGTGCGGATGGTACCACAATGTCGCTGCCGGTTGATTTACCGTAAATTTTGCATTCCAAGCTTCTCCAGAGCCTATACCCTGCATGGGCCCTCCATCGTTCTCGCCATCCACCTCTAATCCATGCCAATGGAGCGTAGTCGGTTCATTGAGGTTATTTTCCACTTCAATGCTCACATCTTGATTTTTATCAAAGCGAATAACGGGCCCAAGATATGAACCATTATATCCTAATGTTGATGTCATCTTCCCTTCAATAAATTCCATCTGTGAGTATCTTGTTTCTAGCTTGAATTCTGCAATTTGAGGATCTGGATTTAAATCTTCCAATATCTCCGGAATTTTAAGCTCATTTTTCCCTTCAAGTCTTGTATTTATCCCTATGAAAAATGTGTAGTATGCTGCAAAAACAAAACCAGCGATAAAAACCGGAATTAAAACAATTAAAATTTTTCTGTATCTATCTGATTTGATTTTCATTTGGCACCTCTTTCCTTAAGATTATGATTGGAATCATTTGCTATGGCTTAATTAAATATTTCGATTTTGTCGATATTGACAATTTAAAATATCATGTGAATTCCTCCGTTATGCTTTTATTTATTAATACCCGAAAAAGCAATATCTATGCTTAACCTTTTCATCTGTGCAGCTTTACTCATATATTGTTTAAATCAAATAAATGCAAATGACCACCCTAGGGTGGCCACTGCTGGGTAATAACTCTATTAAAATAATTTAACAGACATATTTGTTTTGCTCTATTTATCTTTTGCCGAGTTCCTTTATCGTGAACGCTTTCCCTTTTATCGTCTTCTTTTTAAGACCATTGAAGACCTGTTTTCCTTTTCCTTCAAACACCTCAACGTATGTGCACGTATCCTGGATATCAATAATGCCAATATCTTTGGACTCTATTCCCTCTATGCTTCCAATCGCACCCATAATATCAACGGGTCTTATTTTTTTCTTCTTGCCTGCATTGATCCTGATACGGGTTATATCTTCATGAATTTTTTCGCCTTTGATTTTTTTTGGTTTGATTCTCCTGCTGTTTTGTCTCGAATCCTGTTGCAGTTTATTTGAAAAGTCAGCTATATTTTTCGACTTGATCGAATACCCCAAATACTCTTCCACATATTGCAGCCTATGTTTTTCTTTTGGTGAAAGCAAAGTTATCCCAGTACCCTTTTTATCCATCCTGCCTGTCCTTCCTATCCGATGGACATAATTTTCACGCTCATATGGCATTTCGTAGTTTATCACATGAGTCACATCTTCAACGTCGATACCTCTTGCCGCTACATCAGTAGCAACTAGGTAATGAAGCTCACCCTTTTTAAACTTATTGATGGTTTGAGTTCTTTCTCGCTGAGTCATGCCACCATGCAGGCTCCCGCAAGAATATCTCTTCCTTGCCATAAACTTAGCAAGCTTGTCTGCTTTATCCCTGGTGTTGCAAAACAATATACAGCTTCCCGGCATTTCCGATACAAGTATTTTATGCAACAGCTCTTCCTTGTCTTCGTCTTCAGCTAATAGGTAATACTGATCTATTTTATCCTGAGTTGGAATGCTGGCTTCGATTTCGATTCTGCTGCTTTCTATCAGGTACTTATTGCATATTTCTTCGATCTTTTCAGGCATTGTTGCAGAAAACAACAATGTCGACCTTTTTTTAGGAAGCATTTTTATAATGCTCTCTACTTGGTCGATAAATCCCATGCTAAGCATCTCGTCAGCTTCATCTATCACCAGATATCTGATATCCTCCAAAACCAAGTTTCCTCTATCCATATGATCTTTGGTCCTACCCGGAGTTCCGACCACCACGTGAACTCTTTGCCTTAGTTCTCGTTCTTGAAGGTGCATGGGATGTCTTCCGTATACAGCTGCAGCACGAATTTTTTTGAATTTTCCGATATTGCTGATATCCTCTTTTATTTGAATCGCCAATTCCCTGGTTGGAGTCAATATCAGTGCCTGAGGATTTTTTTGTTCAACCTCCAACTTGTCACATATAGGAATTCCGAACGCTGCCGTCTTACCGCTGCCGGTTTGTGATTTGACTATAAGATCCTTATCTTTCATTATATGTGGTATTACCTTTTGCTGAACTTCCATGGGATTTTCGTATCCCAGCATTTTTAGAGCCCTTCTGATATCAGAATGAATCTCCATATCCTTAAAACTTTTTTTATCCATAATTTTACACCTCTATTTTTCAATACAACACATTATATACTACCTGGTTAAAAATGAGTAGGATTTTATTTGATTATCCTCAAATAAAAAAACCGGATAGTTCCGGTTTTTAAAAACTGCTTATTAAATTAGTCGTATATCCTTATCGTTACTGTTCGTCTTCCGAACTGCAATGCCTCTCTTCTCGTATTAAAAGCTACGTCAATCTTGTTTCCTTTAATGGCTCCGCCTCTATCGGCAGCTATGCCATAACCATAGCCGGGAACATAAATTTTTGTTCCAAAGGGAATTACCCTTGTATCCACTGCTATAATACCCTTTTGCAGGGTTCTTCCAGTAGCAGTCCTGGTTCCAACTCCCGGATCTTGAGAGCTGTAAGCGGTAGCCGTAACAGTCAATGTCCTGTAAGACCCGCTTTCTGTGGAACCTCTGCTGGCTATAATCCTTGTGCCTACATTTACAATTTCGTCTATAGGTTTTTTAACTACTTTAGTTTCGAGGGTTTTTCTGTTAACCTCTACGCCATCTTCATAGGTTACTTCAACGGTATTTAAGTTCAGGCCTTTTTTACCGGATTGAACAACTTTTGTCTTTCCCACTTCCATAGAAGAATTGCTCCGTCTAATGGTCTTGTACGAAACGCTTTCTTCTTCTTCTATGACCTCCTTTGTAACTCTGGTAACTATTATCTTCATTCCATTTTGCACTTTTTCAGTAAAATCGTAGTTTACCTTGTCTTCTTCTTTTAGGCTCACATTTGCTTCTACCAAAACTTCACCGACGTTTTTTGCCGTTGTAGCAAGCTCATAAGTCTGTCCATCAACATCTACAGTGCAGTCAAGTGCCCTAGTAATCTTTATTGTCATTCCTTCTTCGAGCGCCTCATCAAGTGGTGCAGAAACGTGGTCATTATCTCCTAATTTCAAGCCTGCTTCTTTAATTGCTTTTTCCACATTTTCAGCTGGGGTTAGAAGATCAATCGCTGTGTCGTCCGCCTTTATTGAAACATTTACCGCCCTGTGAATTTGGACTGTCATCTGATCCTCGATTGACGATTCGAGCCCAGGATATATCCCGTCCTGGGATATATAGTCAATCTCATTTTCGGCAAGAACCTCTCTTACAGTGTCCTTACGAGTCATAACCTCTGTTTCAACTCCGTCATCGATTATCATCACCTGATTAAATGACATCGTATAACCGACTCCGGTGATGGACAATACCATGATAGCCAAGATTATCAGTACCTTTTTGATGTCGACTTGGTTGGATCCATCCTTTTTAAAAAACTTTTTCATTCAAACTGCCTCCTTGTATCTATAAGCTTTATTATGCATTTATACTTATAGTTCCGTCACAGTTGTAACATTATTGTAACACTTGCGTAAATATTTTTCAAGTTAAACCTGGATAGTCTTATGTCCGAGGACTTTGAGATTAAAAAAAAGCCCCTTTTAGGGCGGCAGTATTACAAGTAAAAAGAGAGGACAAAAGTCCTCTCAGTCATTAAAACCCAACATTACATAGGCTTCGCCATTCCAGCGATATCCGTCTTCGGTTTCAAATCTGTCCAAATGATTAATTATCACTTTCATTTTAAGACTGTCATTTTCAGCTATAAATGAAACGTCTTCTGTTGAAAGTTCCTTGCTTCCAGTTTGCATGTCGCCTATTTCTTCTACGATATCGCTGATTTTTAATATCAATACTTCAGCATCTTGATACTCTATATAAAAATTTCCATCTCCTGTTTCTTCGGCTTTAAATCCTATTGCATATACGTCTTGACCGTAAACCACTTCAGTTTCAAAAGGTTCTGTTCCTCTTGCTTTTATATCCTCAAAATATATCACGGTCATCGCTGTGTAGCCTTCAACATCTAATGGCTCAAGCATATTTCTTGTTATGCCTGCATAGGGTTCCCTATCATCAATTTCATATTCTTTAAATCCAAACACTTTTTCAAAGTCCGTATAATACACAAAGCTCTCAGGTAGCCATTCAACGTCCTTTGTATAGTTCATTCTATAAATATATGATGTCGTATTTATAATTATTTTTTTATCTTGGTTGTCTATGTTGGATTTAGGAACTATCTCGCCATCTACAAGCATTTCATTTCTAGTCAGAACGTTAACGAGTGTATTAATTTGATTTCTCTTGCTGACGCTAAAGGCATCGATAGGAGGAACCGTCGACAGAACTGACAAAAATATAAGAACAATTGCAACGATTCCGTATTTTCCCGGTTTTAAAAAACTATAGACGACTCCAGCAGCTATTGCAAATATTCCATACATTATTACATAGTACCTACTGTGGGTAATTCCTACATCCCCTATCTTCATCACCGATGCCAATACCTGAAAAAGAACTATAGGTATAAGCACTTTAGGAAATACTTTTTTAAAGATATTTGCAAATTTATTATCCAGATTTACAGCCAGAGTCAAAATAATTATCGTCACTATTGAATACGAAACCAACATGGGTTCAAGAAGGTTTTCGTCCCAAAATCTTCCTCCAATATTAAGTGCTATATAAGAAACCAAGATAACCGTAAAAACTGATGCAAGGGGTATGATTATATTTGAAATCAATATCTCCAAGAACCTGGTCGCACTGATTGCCCTTTCAATCCTGTCGTCTTCAGCTTCATTGTAATTTGGTATCAACGATAAGAAATACAAGGATGCAAAAAGAGTAAATACGATATTCGCTGTATGAGCGTACGCCTCTTCATATACATTAAACAAAAGCAAGTCTACAGCACCTATTATCAAGCCTATGCCTGCTAGAATAACACCTGAAAAAAATACAGAAATGAACACTCCTTTAAATGCAGCTAAAAATGATTGATTGAAATCAACTTTTGAATTGATTGACGGAATCCATATAAAAGCTATTAAAAGAGCGAATACCAATGCTGCAGTCCTAACCACGATGTCCATTCCCAACTCCGGAGAACTGTTTACAATAAAGAAATATCCCGCTGCCAATATCGCCGATATTGCATATAGCACAAGCCTCTTTTGATTGTTCCTAAAAAATCTCTCATTAAGAACTTGAGCCACCGTAGCCAAAAATGCACCCACTAAAAACACCACAAACAACTTGTTATACATTATGTTGGGATCTCCCATATTTTCTATGGCAAGGGCATTTACTATCGCTCCTGATACCAAGAAGGCCGTTGTCAAAGGATAGCGAGTTATAGCGTCTATCAGCCCTTTAAGGCTGTGTTGCAACTTATCAATTAGTTTCATAAGTACCACCCTTTCAATATTCTATATATATAATACCCATTTTAAAATCAAGTCAAGCCCTGTCAAAACATTAACACAAAACCCTCCTGAATGCCAAAGACAGGAGGGCCGGTTCTTATTTATCAATCGATCGTTTATACTCGTCTATGTATTGTTCTGCTGTTATTTTTTTAAATAATTTTCCTATTAAATCATATGGTATGGTTTTTGGATTTTTAAAGCGTATGCAACTTTTGCCCATATCTAATTTTGTTTTTACATTTTTATCATATTCAGATTCAAACCACTCCAATACCTCCGGAAACATATAAACTCCCATATGATATAGCGCTATGTGGTTTTTTTGTGCTGCGATAGCTGCAAACGGAAGTGGCTCATTAGGATTTGCCTTATATCCTTCTGGATAGATGCTCTTTGGCACTACGTACCCTATCATGCCATATGACATCTTTTCTTCAAACCCTGCAGGTAAATTTTCAAGTACAATATCTCTTAATTTAACCACAGCATCTTTTTGTTTATCCGCAATGCCCTCTAAGTAATCTTCTGGTGTTTTGGCTTCTGAATACATATCCTCTCCTCCAATCATTCCTCTAACAATTTTTCAATATCATTTTCGATTTTGGCAGGAATAGTCGTTGGAGCGTACCTCTTGTGCACCTTGCCTTTTTTGTCTATCAGGAATTTAGCAAAATTCCATTTGATTTCTTTTCCTAAAAGCGAACTTTTCTCATCCTTTAAAAACTTATACAAAGGATGAGCTCCATCGCCGTTTACGTCAATTTTTTCAAACATCGTAAAAGTCACTCCATAATTCAGCTGGCAAAATTCTTGTATTTCTTTATTAGTCCCTGAATCCTGATTAGCAAATTGATTGCATGGGAATCCCAATATTTCAAATCCTCTGCCTTTATGTTTGGTATATAGTTTTTCTAACTCCTCAAATTGCGGGGTCAATCCGCATTTGCTAGCAGTATTTACCACAAGCACAACCTTGCCCTCGTACTCTCTCATAGAAATATCTTTTCCACCCATAGCTGTAGCATTAAAATCATAAAATCCCATCTGATTTCCTCCTAGTTTTAGTTACGATTATATTTATACCCTAAAACTCATCAAACGCAACACTTGTATGTTTATCTTATAACTCCAACTAATCTTATTTGAACAATTTCCTATGAGCCTGTTTGCTTATAATTCAATTAGCTTTTTAACGCTTTGTTAAGAGCCTGGTCTAAATCGTATATCAAGTCATTCGGATCCTCTATCCCAACAGATAGCCTTATCTGGTCCGGAGTCACTCCTGCAGCGAGCTGTTCTTCTTTAGTAAGCTGAGAATGAGTGGTGCTGGCAGGATGTATTACCAGAGACTTGGCATCTGCAACATTTGCAAGCAATGAGAATATCTCAAGACTGTCTATGAACTTCTTGCCCGCTTCCACTCCTCCTTTAATTCCAAAGGTGAATATGGATCCAGTTCCTTTGGGGAAATATTTTTTTGACAGTTCATAGTATTTGCTGTCTTCAAGGCTTGGATAATTCACCCATGCAACTGCAGGATGGCCTTTCAAGAACTCAATTATTTTTTTTGTGTTAGACACATGCCTCTCAACTCTTAAAGACAATGTTTCGAGTCCTTGAAGCAGCTGAAATGAATTAAACGGGCTGATTGCCGCGCCTGTATCTCTTAAAAGCTGTACCCTGGCTTTTATTATATATGCCAATGAGCCAAGGGCTTCTACGTATTTTACTCCATTATAGCTTGGGTCCGGCTCTGTAAGTCCAGAAAACTTGCCGCTGCCTTTCCAGTCAAAATTTCCTGAATCAACTATGACTCCTCCTATGGTCGTTCCATGACCTCCTATAAATTTAGTAGCTGAGTGTACTACTATGTCCGCCCCAAATTCAAATGGTCTTATAAGATATGGCGTCCCAAAAGTATTGTCAACAATAAGAGGTATTTTATTATCATGAGCTATCTTAGCAACAGCTTCTATATCAATAAGGTTTATTCCTGGATTGCCTATGGATTCAATGTAGACTGCTTTAGTTTTTTCATTTATGGCTTTTGAAAAATTTTCAGGATCATCCGGGTCTACAAATACTGTTTTAACCCCAAGCTTTGGAAGAGTATAAGAAAACAGGTTGTAAGTTCCACCATACAAGGTGCTTGCCGCAACTATTTCATCACCTGCCTCGGCAATATTTAAAATAGCATAGGTTATCGCTGCCGATCCAGAAGCTACCGCCAATGCCCCAACTCCGCCTTCAAGGGCAGCAATTCTCTTTTCTAATACATCGCTTGTTGGATTCATGATCCTGGTGTATATATTTCCGAACTCTTTAAGCCCAAAAAGATTTGCAGCGTGCTCTGCATCCTTAAAGACATATGAAGTTGTCTGATAAATCGGAACAGCTCTTGACCCGGTCGTTGGATCAGGCTCTTGGCCTGCATGCACTTGAAGTGTATCGAAGTTTAGTTTTCTCTCGCTCATTAAAATACTCCCTTTCGAATCATATTATTTATTAGTTTTCTTATATGTTTAATATATTTTAACTCTTTTTTTGACCTATGTCAATAGATATAAAATAAATTGCTCAATAAAAAAACACCTGCTACGGTGTTTAATCTGCATTTAGGTCTTATTGAATAGTTTTGTTCATTTAGTTCCCTAAATCACCTGGAAGCAGCTTCTAAATATTGTTTTAAGCTCTAAGCAGATATTTCCTATGCGATAGGTTCTGCAATATTTAAAAATCCCAATCATCTGTCAAAATCAAATGACAGGTGATTGGGATTTAGATTTAGTCTTATATTACATTCGATAGTATATGTATATTGTCAATCATATGACATTTTCCATACTGATTGGCGGTTTTGTTTTTTTATTCAGTCAAGTCCATATTTGTGTGTAAATTCCTCGGTAGCTGTCAGTTAAGCAGCTGAAGCTGTGCTGCTTTGTGTATCACTACTGGCAAAGACGTAGTATTCGTCCATATCGAAATACTTTCTGCCAGTTGCCCATTTCTCATCTTGTTCCATCAAAAGGGCACCAAGTAAGCGAAGGGCAGAAGCTTCGTTTGGATAAATTCTGATGACCCGATCACGTCGTCGGATTTCTTCATTAAGTCGTTCTATGCTGTTTGTTGTTCTGAGCCTCTTCCGATATTTCTCTGGAAGACTCATGACCGCCATGACATCCTCAAAGCCATCTTCTAAAATTTTCATCGCTTTTGGAGCAGTGCTTTCGAAGCTGGTTAAAGCCTCATTCATGAGCTTTCGGGCTTCCGAAAGATTGATGGCATTGTAGATGGATTTTAGATACTGCTTCACCAAGGGTTGTTGGCTTTTAGGTGCTTTATCAAGGACATTTCTTGAAAAGTGTGTTTGGCAGCGTTGCCAGGCAGCACCTTGGAAGTGTTTTCGAACAGCATTTACAAGACCGGTGTGGTTATCAGAAGTAACCAGATCCACATCCCGGAGTCCACGCTGTTTGAGGCTCTCAAAGAAGTCGCCCCAACTGGTTTCGGACTCACTGTCATTGAGCTGAAATCCAATGACTTCTCGGTGTCCCTGTTCGTTTACAGCTGTTGCTATTAACAAGCCTTTAGAGCGAACCCTGCCATCTTCACGCACCTTTAGGTACATGGCATCAACGATAACAAAGGGATAATGCTTCTCTAAAGGTCGTTGCCTGAAAGCTTCAATAGACGGATCAAGGTTCTCACATAGCTTTGACACCATGGATTTTGAGAACGTTTTTCCACAAAGTTCTTCAGTGATGTTCTCGATTTTCCGAGTAGAAACACCGTTGATGACCATCTCAATCATGGCAAGTACCAACGCTTGTTCGCTGCGTTGGTATCGTTTGAACATAGTAGTACTAAACTCGCCATTTCTATGGCGTGGCACCCGGAGTGTGATTGTCCCTATACGAGTAGTTAAATCGCGATCCCTAAAACCATTGCGGTAAGCCGTACGCTCTTGTGATCGCTCATAGGGTTCAGCTCCAAGCTGCTCAGTAGATTGAGCCAGGAGTACTTGATTGAGTATTGTTTCCAAAAGTTTAGAAAAAGCCTCGTCCTTAGAATCTTTTGTGAAAAGTCCGTGCAAAAGGTCAGTATCCAATGTAATATGTAATTGAGCCATGTTGTTCATCT
>DMAW01000037.1 GCA_003446375.1 Eubacteriaceae bacterium
AACCAATAGAAACGAATATGTTTGCTCCTTGTGGAATGAATTGCATGGTTTGCTACAAGCACTGCTATCATAAAAAGCCATGTGCAGGTTGCTTAAATAGTGATGCTGGAAAGCCTGAACACTGTCGTAAGTGTAAAATTAAAGAATGTGTTGGTAAAAAAGGTGTTTCTTATTGCTATGAGTGTAGCGAGTACCCATGTAAACAAATCAAAAATCTTGAAAAAAGCTATAATATCAGATATGGAGCAAGTCTTATATTAAATAGCCAATTTGTAAAAGAAAATGGGTTGAATAAATTTATGAAGCAACAAAAAGAAATATATACTTGCCCAAATTGTGGTGGAATAATTTCTATTCACGATTCAGAATGCAGCGAATGCCAATGGCAAGTAAAGTGAGCAAACACATTAGTAAGCCTAAAACGTCTCTACTAAATCTAAACTAACCACGAAAGTAGGCATTACACTTTTTTATTAGTGTAGTGCCCACTGTTTGTTATAAGCCGAGAATCGTCCAGAGTGTTATTGCAAAAGGACGATAGTTTATTGGAATTGCGATTCTTTTTCTTCTGCTTTGAAAATATCCATATTTTAGTTTTCGTACAAGACAGCGATATCGTGTATTCTACGTTTCATTTCTGTGCGTATATATAACGGCTCTAAACACTCGCATTTATTTCCAAAACTAAGAAGAATATCAAAATAGTAATCGTTCTCTATAAAAGGGAAATCAACAATGTAATACTCATCGCCATCCGGAGCAAATTCTTCATAAGCACAATAATCAAGCACCCTATCCATCACAGCTTTATGAATGCGAATTTTAATTTTTGTTTGCATTGTTTCTAAAATATCCGAAAATTCTAAAATCGGTTTCTGATAATCTCGTGGTATAAAAAATTCATCTTTTATTTGTAGATTTGATATGCGAGATAGTTTGAATAAGCGATAATCACTCCTCTTATGGCAGTAGCCTTGTAAGTACCAATGACTATTTTTCAATACAAGCTGATACGGCTCGACTACTCGTGCAGTTTTATTTCCGTAGTGAGCTGAGTATTGGAACGAAATCACCCTGCTTTCCTGTAAGGCTGTTTTGATAATTTCCAAATACGGTTGAATATTTCTGTTGCCTGTCCACGGGCTTAAATCTATATGGATTTGATTTGCTTTTAATTCTATGTCTTTCGCTTTATCGGCAGGGATAAAGCTCTTGACTTTGGCAAGGGCATTTACCAATTCATCACCTCGTACTGTGTTTGAAAGGCTGGAAAGCCCCATTAAGAGAGCAGAAAGATCAGCAGTCGAAAAAACCTTTTTATCAAGTTTATAGTTTCGCATAATTTCAAAGCCTCCACCCACTCCCGATGTGGAGTGGACAGGAATACCTGCCATATTAATTGTATCTATATCACGGTAAATTGTGCGAGGTGAAACTTCAAACATATCCGCTAACTCCTGTGCACCTATCCGTTCTTTATCGAGAAGTATCATAATCATACTAACAAGTCTGTCTATTTTCATTGAACCAATATTCTCCTTTTATAATTGTTGCCATACTGCTGTCAACAATTACATGGTACAATAAAAAAGCAAACAAATCAATAAAACAATGAAAATGGAGGACATTTATGTTTACAATCTATGTTTACGTTCTTGATACTTTAGCCGACTGGGAACTGGGATATGTTATTTCGGAGCTGAATTCCGGTCGATTTTTCAAAAAAGATGCACAGAGTATATCTCTTAAAACGGTTAGTCTCTCTAAGGAGCCAATCCATACAATGGGCGGACTGACCATTGTGCCGGATTGCTTGATTGAGGATATGGTTGTGAATGAAACAAGCGTATTGCTATTGCCTGGTGCAAATACATGGGGCGACCCAAAGCATGGAACTATCATCGAAAAAGCAAGTGAATTCCTTTCAGCAGGTGCCGTGGTGGGTGCAATCTGTGGAGCCACTGTTGCACTTGCCAATGCTGGGTTTTTGAATAATCGTCCGCACACCAGTAATGGTCCTGGATTTCTTGAAATGGTTTCTCCTGGTTATAAAGGGCAAAGTTTCTATATAGACAAGCCATCTGTAGCGGATAACAACCTTATTACTGCAAGTTCCACCGGAGCTTTGTTATGGGCGAAACAAATTATTGAGCATTTAGGTGTTTTTCAATCAAACACACTTAAATCTTGGTATGAATATTTTAATACCGGTGATCCTAAACATTTCTTTGCCCTTATGCAGACTTTGCCGTCTAGCAATGAAAATTGATACAGCTTTTCCATAAGCAGAATATCATACGTATAAAGTTGAGGACAGCCTTGCCGATGGTGCAAGGCTGTCCTCTTTATCTTTTCTGTCATATCCAAGTATAGTCCAGAGTAACCTTGCAAAATACGATGGTCTTTCTCCTTCTGTTGTTCATATTTGGTTACTTGAAGATGTTACTTTACTGTGATAAAATCATACTACAAATATCTATTTACCAAGCCCTCTTAGGCTTATTACTATCTATTGAGATAAAGACAGGAGTGAGAAGTCATAATAAACAACGAATCTATCAATCGTGCAATAGACTATATCTTAAATAACATAAGCGAAGACCTATCGGTTGATGATGTTGCTTCTCATTGCGACTTTTCTAAATATTATTTTTCCAGATTATTTAAGGCAGAAACTGGTGAAAGCATCTATGAGTTTATTAAACGTGTGAAGCTGGAGCAAAGTGCATTTCGACTAAAAGTTGAAAAAAATAAAAACATCACTGATATTGGCTGGAAATATGGTTACAGTTCATCAAATTACAGCTCCGCTTTTAGGCAGTATCATGACCTATCTCCTATTGAATTTCGTCGAAGCATTGCACAGAAATCCTTATCAAACCCCATTTTTTGCGTTTCTGATATCAGTTTAGAGTCATTTAAAGAATGCAACAAAAAAATCTCTATTAATACTCTTGCGGATTGCAGAGTAATCTATGAGCGATATAAGGGAAGTTATCGGGATTTATCGACCCATTGGTGCAACTTCCAAGAAAAGTATCAGCAATTCATCACCAATGAAACATTGCTGATTG
>DMAW01000066.1 GCA_003446375.1 Eubacteriaceae bacterium
GCAAGAATTTGTCCAGCTGCAATCATATCAGACACTATTGCATTTGCGGTGATAAGTTGGCTTATAATTTGTTTTGCTGTGAAGGTATTGACAAGATAATTTTGTTCAGATAATAGTTGTTTAATTTCTTCAAGGGTGATTGTGTTTCTTGAAAGTTCAGCGTCATATGCAATATAGAAAACAACTTTTTCCCCAGGTTGTGCTGGGTTTGATAGATAAATCCTGTTAAATGACGCATTGTGCAATCCACCTATTGAATGCAAAGGAATTACACCGTTATTTTTATCGTCAAGTTGAATATAAGCCTCTCCCGTACAAGTTTCAACAACAAGTGAAGTACCTGATTCTGTAATTTCATATTGATTTCTTGGAGTTGACAAGTCAAATTCGTATTTTTGTATTTTCATGTTTCGGCCTCCAATAACCTTTTCCAGTTAGCATTTATATCATTTATTATTTTCTTTAATTCTAAAAATGAATAGACATCTTGAAACTTTAATCCACAATTGACTGTAATCAAATAAAGAATTCCTTCTTGTGGTGTGTTAGAAATATAAAAGCCTTCTATTCCATGTTTAAAATAATATTCGTTTATTTTGGATACGTCAAATAGATATCCATTGTCTGTAAATGATAAAAAAACACCTTCGTAAGGTGTTGGTATAAAGATGTATTTACACATATTAGGAAAGTACTCGTATTTTCTCGATTTTGACAAATCGAGACGGTATGTATTCACACTATTCATTTTATCACCTTCATGGAGTAAATTCGATTTTCAGAAGAGATGTGAAAAGAAGTTCCACAGTACCACTTGAAGATGGATTTGTGATATACAACTTGCTTGCACCTGAAAGGTCTATGAAAGATATGTTTTTTAAATTTATCATGTCGTCATCTTTATCGTTTACAGATATGTAGAAATCACCTGGACAAGATAAGATATAGAGAAATCTGTTAGGTACTATAAATTCAAACTTTTTCCTTTCAGTGGATAAATTAAAAGAAACTTTATTCACTACTTTCTTCATTTCTTACCTCCTCTCATCAATATGAGAATACTAATCAATGCCGCTATTCCAATGCCTGTATATAAGATACTATTTTTATCTTCAATAGAAGACGCTTTAGAATAATTTATATAGGTAACCCCGTACTCGACTGGTTTGATTTCTTGTTTTTCTGATTTTACAACTCTTTTATTTACAGGTTTGGATATATCAAAATCATATATATAAAATGTTTTATAGCGTTCTTTATATGGACCAAGCGCTTTTTCTATCGTAGGTGCTGAATGATATGAATAAATGTCAAATGCATAAATTGTATTGTTTACAGGAACTATGCAAATTGAGTGTCCAACAATTGTATTATTTTCTTCCTTAAACATAATTATTATTTTCGGCTTGTAACCGTACGCCAAAGCAATGACACACCCTACGCGAGCAAAGTCTTCACAATCACCTGCAAGACGATGCAATGTAATATCCGCACTCTGTGGATAATCGAGTGAGATAATGTGGTCTGAATCATAAATAATAGTGGTATAAGTTTTGCTTAGTGATGTAATAAAGCTATCATGTTCATTTTTAATGGATTTATATAATAGTGTCTCAGCATCTTTGTTTTCATATATACCGTAATATAGTGTATTCAAATATCCAAGAAAATAAGAGTACATATCTTGCTGAGCAGATATGTCACTCGTTATTCGCATTCTTTTCCTCCAGGTTTTTCAAAATTGCTTCGCATCGCTCTATGTCTTTATCAAGTACATCACTTGAAATGACAAAAAACTCATTTAGTTCAGCAAATATCCTTCCAATTCTCTCACCAAGTTCTCGTGCCTCTTTTTCACTAATTCCAAGTAACGATAAGATGCTAAACATCCTTTCCACCTTCTTTTTCGTAAATTCTTTCAATCTTTTCAATTAGCTCTGTTAGTTTTACAAGCTTAGAGGATATTCTTTCAATGTTTTCCTCAAGCTTATCCATAACCACATTTACCTGTTTAACTATTTCTTTAATATCTGACAGATTCAATCTTTATCCCTCCTTTGACTTATTCGTTCCATAATTATTGTATCATACTCAATCAATTTGTCAATTTTTTCAACCAGTTTATTTAAAATGTTATTTTGCATAGACATTGTATAATTCCATTTGTCAACTAAATTCTCAATTTTTTCAATCAGCATGTTAAATGAATTGTAATTCTTTCGCTCTTCAGCATATTTCGTAAATATATAATATGCCATAAAAGCTGGGAATCCAATAAGAGATATGAAATTTGCAATGTCTGTCATTGAAAACCACATCCTTTATTTTCTCTTTTTCATAAATATAACAACTATAACAATTAAAACAACTACAGCAACACCAAACAACAACATCATTTTCTTTTGCTCTTCCTCTTTTTTCTTAAGCTCTTCTTGCATCTGGGCTATAATTGCTTGATACTGCTGTTCTGTAGCTTTATTCTGTCCTCCTCCAAAGATATTCATTACACTTGATATACCACTTGCCAAGCCTGAAAACAAACCACTTATAACCGCCCCAATTTCAGGCATTCTTCCTACCTCCCTTTTTCATGAAAAATAAGAATAAAAATAATGCACCCACAGCAATTAATATAAAAAGGAAAGTCTTACTTTTTTGTGTTTCTTGTGATGTTACAGAAACACTTTCAATTTTGTTCTGCTCTGTTTGATCCAATTGTTCAACTTTATCCACAAGCTCAAGATGTTCTTCACCAAGCATTGTTTTAACAACTTGCTCAGACATCGCTTTGAACTCATCGCTTTTCCAATACTCTTTTCTTTTTTCTATTTCTCTCAAAAAGTCATCAAGGATATCTTGTGTTATACCTGGATACTTTGACGCTGATTCAGTTATTTTACAGCTATCAAAAACATCACTCATAAGGTTCACCACCTTATTTTTTAATCATGAATAAAAACACCAGAATGAATCCTATTGCAACCAAGATATATATCCATGTTTTATTAGAATCTGTTTTTGATGGTGTGACTGTTGGTATAGTTGTTGGAATAGACGATTCATGTGTAGTTGTTGGAATAGACGATTCAGGTGTAGTTGTTGGAATAGACGATTCAGGTGTAGTTGTTGGAATAG
>DMAW01000183.1 GCA_003446375.1 Eubacteriaceae bacterium
CATTTTAAACACTCCCACTTTTATAGTGACTCCTATAACTGTTTATCTTACTATTTCAAGGTCTTCCATGAGTCAATGTCTTCAGGCGCTACAACTTCAAATGTCATTCCTTCTCTCGGCTTAGCCATCCAATCTGCGACGGTTTCTCTCCAAGTAAGATACTGCTCAGTTTCCTTATGTGCTTTTATGCCTTCTTCAGTCATATACGCTTCATAAAGCGTAAATAGGTTTGGGTCTTCTTTGCTTTGCAAAATATCAAACCGAAGATTTTCTTTCTCATGGATCGACTTATTGTGGTTTTCTACTGTGGCTTTTATAAAATCTTCTGCATATCCTTCTTTTACAAATACCTTTACTACAGTCACTATCATTGCTTGATCCCCCTTGATTGGTTTTATATTAAAATTTTATTTGTACTTAAGCTTTGTGTCAATGTTATATGCACCGTAGTTTCAAATCATTGTCCTTTGAGCTATGACAACCTCATATTAAACCTTTTATTCTTTAGCATTCCTAAGAATTCTAGATCGATGCTATGCCTTGAATTAAACCATTTTGAATGCCTCCTATAAGTCAAATTCTATTCTAGAACCTCTGAGGTGTCAATCCGATACTTTTCCATTTAAACTTTCAAAATAGCTTTGCATTTTAAAATAATATATGATATATTTTAATTGAACAGTGTTCATTTATAATTCAACGTTTGATAAGGGGGAATGTTTCGTGGGAACAAAGGAGCGTCGCGAGACGGAAATAGAGGCATTTAGGTCAAAAATTTTTGATGCTGCCAGCAGGATACTGATAGACGAAGGATATGAAAAGCTCTCAATCAGAAAGATTGCAAAGATTATCGATTACTCTCCGGGAGCGATCTATCATTATTTCAGCAGCAAAGCAGAGATACTTCTAATGCTATATGAAGAAAACGAAAAAAAAATTGCTGAAAAGTTAATTGAAATCCCCATCGATGAATCAAACCCGGAAGATACTTATGTAAATGTAATAAAAACCTTTATCAATCTTACCCTTGAAGTCCCGGACCATTACACAGCGGTGTTTCTTAATCCGATAGAGATACTTCAAGATAAGGTAGGAATGCTGCGAGAAGAGAGTATATCAGAGAATTTCGTGAGGCTGTACAAAGTTGGAATCGAGGCAGGAAAGTTTGATCCCTACAACTTTAAAACCAAGATACAACTTATTTGGATATACACCAACGGCCTTATTTCAAGGCTGGTTCTTGAAGATGATGTTAGCATTGAGCGCAGAAATTTGCTCATAGAAAATCACTGTTCTTATATCAAAGACATGCTGCTATTAAAAAATAATGAGGAGTAGAAGAAAATGAAAAACCAGAAAATAATATTTACCCTGATTTCTTTGATAATTATGCTGTCTGCAATTGCCTCTATAACAGGAATTTTCTCAAGTGACGGCTTTAAAAGTTTTACATTCGAATCCATACATGGTGAAGAGACTATCGTTTATGGAAAAGGGTTATATGGTTATATGCCAGAAGACGTAGCAGTGCAAGACATCGCCCAAGACTACGTAACATTATTTGTAGGAATTCCGTTGCTTATTATTGGAATGTATTTTTCTTCAAAGGTTCCTTCAAGGGCAGGTTCATACTTACAGGAACTGTTGGTTATTTTTTTGTTACGTATCTTTTCTACATGCTAATGGCAATGTACAATGAGTATTTTTTAATATTTGTTTCTCTAGCTGGATTATCCTTCTATGCCTTGGCTATTTTGTTGCTTTCCTTTGAACTAAAAAATATCCGTTCCCTATTCCATTCGGATACCCTAGTTAAGCTTCCGGGAATATTCCTTGTGATTAACGGGTTCAACATCGCTTTTTTATGGCTGAGCATCGTCGTCCCTCCTTTGCGGATGGAACTATATATCCTAGCGGCCTCGGATACTTCACGACTCTTGTAGTACAAGGCTTGGATCTTTCTTTGCTTCTTCCAATGTCGATAATTATTGGCGTTCTATTGATTAAGAAGAACTCTTATGGATATCTATTTGGACCAATCTATCTTGTTTTTTTATCGATACTTATGGCGGCATTAGTGGCAAAGATAATCGCAATCGGTTTGACAGGTGGAACGATTTTCCCTGCTGTAATAATTATCCCCCTCACAATGATCATTGCTGTTTACAGCGCGTATTCTCTAATTAATAATTTGAAATCCTGATTCCTTTATTCTTAAAAATTGAATCCGAATTTTAAAAGAGGGGAAAGCTTTAAAGCTTTCCCCCACAGTTCACTTTAATCTCGACCGGCTGGTAAATGTCGATTTCATAAGTCATTCTTTCAACATCAAGGCTGATGTCCTTACCTGCAAGATTAAAATAAAGCGTCCGTGTTCTCTTGGTTTTTCCATTTTCGGGTTTTTCAGTTTGATTTTCTTCAGTCTTAGTTAGATCTACCTTTTTGCAATCTGCTTCAGTGATGCTTTGCTATGTCAACGCCGGATTTAAAATGATGGAATCGCCGGGTAGAAATTGACCCAAATGCCGGCTACTCTTTCGCCGGTATCTCCATCGCCGGAATGTCCGCCGGCGGGACTGACATTAGACCTGACTTTTGTCTTTGGCGAATTCTGTAAGAGTCACCACGGATATTTATCACATGTGCATGATGCAACAGGCGATCAAGGATAGCCGTTGCAATAACTGTATCACTCATCAGTTCTCCCCATTCGCTAAAGCACTTGTTGCTAATACTGCCTCTTTCATAGCGTGAGCAAATCAAGCGAAATAGAAGCTCTGCTGAGTGTCTGTCTAATTGCATGTATCCCACTTCATCTACTATTAGCAAGTCTGGTTTCAGATAGACTTTCCATCTGCGCTCCAGTTTACCTTGTTGTTCTGCCTTCTTAAGGTCTGCTATCAGTTGTGCTGTTGTTATGTAGTAGGAGGTCATTCCGCTCCTTAGAGCTTGCATCCCAAGCCCTACTGCCAGATGGGTTTTACCTACCCCTGGTGGTCCAAGAAACACTACATTTTCTGCTCTTTTTACAAATGCCAATGTAGATAATTCCTTTATTTGTCGGCTATCTATACTTGGCTGAAAACTATAGTCAAACTCCTCCAAAGTCTTTCTGTGAGGAAGCTTTGAAAGTTTTGTTCTGGTTTCTTCGCTTCTTCTTTTTCTATCTGTGATTTCTTCATTTAGAAGATCTGAAAGGAAGGTCAGATAAGTGAATTCCTTTTTTGCAGCTTTTTCCAGTTTGGCCTCAAGAATCTGGCTTCCAACCTTAAGGCCAAGCAGTTCCAAAGACTCGTGGGCTTTTTCAATTTCAACCATTGGCCCTCACCCCCATAACTTCATCGTAGAATGCCAAGGGCCTCTTATCTACAATCAATGTATCTGATTTAATCCCATAAGCCATGGGGAATGCTACTCCTTCTTTTTCAGCAAGTCCTTGATACTGACCTCTTAAGAAGACTATTTTACCTGATGTGTACTCTATCTTACGGCACAATATCCTGACTTCTCCGTCATAGACTTCAAAATTGCCTCTGATTGCTCTTACCCTTACTTCACGGTTGCTGTATTGCCAATCTACTCCATATCTTACGCCATCATAGCTTACAAACCCATCTCGGGTGACTTTGCGGGTCTCCCACCTATAACTATCTCTTGTGGATGCCTCGGGCAACGGTAGGAGTGGCTCTTTTGCAAGTGCTTTTAACGGTATTTCTCCAGTTGTTCCGTGAATTTTACTGTCGGCTTTCTTGCACCATTCTATTGCTTGATTGTTTAAATCCTCAAGATCTGTAAATTTTCTGCCGGGCAGGAAATTGTCTTTTACAT
>DMAW01000154.1 GCA_003446375.1 Eubacteriaceae bacterium
GTAAAGGAAAAACTGTCTTTATTGATTCCCGAGGATAAAGAACGACTAAGCCATATTATCAATAATGGAAAAATAGAGATGATGCACACCAAAGAGGCGACCTTGGAGGAAATTTTCATAAAAGTAACCGGTAGGGGGTTGCAATAAAATGAAAAAACTCTTAACCACTTTTTTAAAAGACTCAAAGCTTTCATTTAATGGCTTGTATTTTTACATCGAAATCGGAATGGCTATAATATTCATAGCTGTGATGCTATTTGTCGTACCGGAAAACTTCGATCAATCTCAAAGGCTGGTTGCTTACGTCAATTTAGAAGAACCGGTAAAATCTCAAGTTCTAAGCTTAATTGAAGGCGAAGAATCAATTGAAATATTAGAAAGCAGAAATCAAGTTGAGGATGCCCTGAGTAAAGACAGATCTGCAGTTGGAGTAGAGATTAAATCAGAAAATCAAAGCCTTGTCTATGATTTGATTCTTCAAGGTTATGAAAGCGAAAGCATGAAATCCATGCTGAAAGCTTCAATAGAAGGTGAATTTTTATCTCAGATACCCGGGTTTTCCTCTAAGGTTAACACGACTGCCTTGGAAAACAACCCTGAAAGGCTTTCAGACAGGGTAAATATACTGCCGATTTACTTAACCATAAACGTTGGGCTTATGGGGTTATTCATAATAGCAGCTTATATATTTTTAGACAAGGATGAAGGCGTCATAAAAGCATACGCAGTCGCTCCTGTCAAACTATGGCAGTATCTTGCCAGCAAAATGCTTATTCTGTTGATGATGGGGCTATTAACTTCATTCATGACTGTTTTAGCCTTAGCCGGAACAAAAGTCAACCTTTTTCATTTGTTCTTGCTTGTCGTATCCTTTAATTTATTTGGCTCCTCCTTGGGACTGCTGATATCAAGTTTCTTCGACACCATGGTTAAAGCTATGGGTGGACTTTATGCCGGAGTCATGCTTATGGTGCTGCCAGTTGTCTCGTATTTCATGCCATCATTTAATCCTATGTGGATAAAAGCATTCCCGTCTTATCCAATGATGTTTGCATTTAGAGAACTGCTTCTTGTAAATGGAAATACAGGATATATATATATTCAATCCGGAGTGTTTTTGATTTTAGGCTTTTTTATATTCGCGGCGGCAAACTTGCGATTTAAAAAAACTTTGACAGTTTAGGAGGTCACATAAATGAAAAAAATACTTTCTATTGTAGGAAGAGATATTAAAAGCGGAACCAGGGACTGGCTTATCATTTATTTGGCCATAGCTCCGATTCTTTTTGCACTTGTAATCAAAGCCCTAATTCCAAGTGTCGGCTCATCAGGTCTAAATTTAGTTTTAATGCAAGGCACGGACAATGACTTGGCAAAATATCTATCAAACTATGCTACAGTTGAGTACGCAACAGACACGGATGCCATGGAAGAGAGAATACTTAGAATGGATGACGTATTTGGAATAACTCAAAACAGCAACGGTATTGAACTTATAAAACAAGGCAATGAAACCGGAAATATGGACATGCTGTTAAGCAACATCTTAGACAAATACGTCCAAAGCGATCTTCCCGACATACCGGTGATCGTCGAGTTTTCTGATGTAGGATGGCAAATGTCTCCGTTGAAGCTGCAAGGAGGCAACATCATCATAATGTTTACGGCAATACTTGGTGGAATGCTTATACTTTTGAACCTAGTTGAAGAAAAGATGAGCAATACTATCAGTGCTATCAACGTTACTTCGGCTACCAGATCTGAATTTATAATCGGCAAAGGCTTGCTTGGCTTCATACTGCCTGTTATAGGATCCATATGCGTTGTCCTTATACTGGGCTTTGGGTCTATCAACTATTTCATGCTCCTAGCAAGCTTGCTAGGCATCGCCTTGATAAGCATAATAATCGGATTTAGCATCGGTGTTGTAAATGATGAACCCATTGCAGCCATAGCAAGCATGAAGGTTACTTTTATTCCGGTGTTGGCATCTGTTTTCGGATATATTTACCTTCCGGACAAATGGCAGTTCGTTCTTTACTGGTCGCCTTTTTATTGGGCATATGACAGCATTAATGATATCTTGATGCAAACTGCAGTTTGGAGTCAAGTCGCCAGAAACAGCATCATTATAATTATAATAACCGCTTTGATATTTTTGTTGCTGAAAAAACGTATAAACCAAGGATTAAATTAAAACAAGGTGGAGGAGTTAAAATGGATGGACTTGCTTTGCTGGGGATTATTCTTATTGTTTATTCCTTTGCAGTAATCGCTATTGCTGTAAAAAAACCGCCGGCTATATGGAATATGGCCAAGATCAAATTTTTTATCCGGCTCATGGGTGAAAAAGGAACCGTGATATTCTTTTATATTTTTGCAGCAATTGCCCTTGTCGTCGGTATTTGGCTATTGGCTTATTAAATCTGCAAACGGTTAATCGAGCGGAGTCTTCTCCGCTTCTTTTTTTTTGAGTCGCATATGTTATAATTGAATATAATCTCAAATAAAGGAACCCATATATGAATATAAAAGAATTTTTTACAAAAAAACAAAATATCATTTTTCTAGCAGTCTTGTGTACATTTCTTTGGGGGAGCGCTTATCCAGCAATCAAGATCGGATATGAGATGTTTTTAATTCCACCTGAAGATCTATACGGCAAGATGGCTTTTGCCGGTTACAGATTCACTCTTTCCGGTATTTTAGTCTTGAGCCTCAACTACATGCTTTTCAAATCAGTTAAACTTCCATCAAAAGAAGATGTGCCAAAAGTTTTTCTTTTAGGAATTTTGCTTACCGGCATACACTATACTTTTTTTTACATCGGCTTAAGCAATACAACTGGGGTAAATGGTGCAATACTTAATTCAACAGGTGCTTTTTTTTCTGTTATCCTAGCACATTACATTTACTCACAAGATAAGCTGACTATATCAAAAACTCTAGGCTGTATACTTGGTTTTGCAGGGGTTGCCACCGTAAGCCTTAGCGATGGCATATTTAAGATTGATTTAAATTTTTTTGGCGATGGATTTATCGTCTTAGCGGCTTTTGTAAGCTCCATTGGATTTATTTACAGCAAAAGATTAAGCAAAAGAATTAATACCGTGACCTTAACAGGTTTTCAACTTTTATTTGGGGGAGGCATGTTGATAATTATTTCTGCACTTAACGGCGCGCGCCTGTCAGGCTTTGATCTACAGTCAACGTCGCTTTTGATTTACATGGCTTTTTTAACTGCAGCTGCATTTACCTTATGGACGACTCTCTTTAAATACAACAAGGTCGGTCAGATAAGCGTATACAAATTTCTGATCCCTGTTTTTGGTACAGTATTGTCAGGAATTTTCTTAGGAGAAAAATTTGTAAGTTTAAAAAATCTACTAGCTTTAGCATTAGTAAGTACAGGAATCTACTTAGTTAACAGCCCTGCAGCTGTCAAAATGCTTAAAGATATGAGAAAACAGCACCAAAATTAGGATGCCGCCAAAATGAAGCATCCTAATTTTTATTTGCGTTTTTAAAACTCTACTGCCTCTCTCATATCGCTTTTCTCAGCTTTGACTATCTCGACAGATCCACCTTTTGAAAATACTCCAAATAACCTTCCTTCTCTGCTTGGGAAAACTCTAGCCGTGAATGTTTCTTCTCCTCCATTTACGAATACCTCTACTGAAGATTGATCTAAATATATGTCAAGCTCAACTAAATCAGTCGATTTCAACTGCGCTCTTCTTACTCCGCGCCCCCATAAACCACTATTGTTTCGGTCCAATTCAATTTTATTCGTTTGAGCATTTACCTTAAGTATCGTTTTTTCCTCAAAATCACTTGATGCCTTCAAATAGATTCCAAATTCTTTTGCTCCTTTATTTTTGAGCATGACTTTAATATTTGTACTTTCTCCTGAAAATTCAGGGATCTTTACATGTCCTTCTTTAATTTCCATCAAACCTAACTCCACTGAGTTTTCCTTAAGCTTCTCGATCTCTCGAAAGGGTCTTTGAATCAGTTTTCCATTTGAAATATACAATTCTCTGGGCATTGCCATGCAATGAACCCAGTTATCCTTTATGCTAGGTTGATTTTCTTCCTCCGGCATCCCCATCCAAGCGTAGAGGATCCTTCTTCTGTCTGGATTAAGCATCGTCTGAGGAGCATAAAATTCAAAGCCTCTATCAAGCTCAATGAATTCCCCTGATATGAACTCTGCCTTGTCAATATCCAGACTGCCTACCATATAACCACACTGATATATATTGTTGTATAAGTCCCCTTCCGATTCTAGCCCCTGTGGACAGAAAATAAGCACGTCACTGCCTTCCAGCTTAAAAAGATCGGGACACTCCCACATGAATCCTAATTTTTTACGAGATATGTCGCCTATATATTTCCATTCTATCATGTTTTCTGAAGAGTACAATGCCACAGTTCCCGTATTATCTTCTCTTTGAGCTCCTATGACCATATATCCAATTCCATCTTTGCCTAACCAAACCTTTGGATCCCTGAAATGCGACGTATATCCTTTCGGATTGCCATTGATCAAAGGATTTCTTTCATATTTTTCAAAACTGAATCCATCATTTGATACTGCTAAGCATTGATAAGAGCTCCTAATGTTATTTTCATTCTTTACATTGCCGGTGTAGTATGCATATAGCTTTTCATTGTATTCTAGAGCAGATCCGGAATAACAGCCGTTTTTATCATACCAATCCACCGGAGCGAGTACAGGTTTGCCGTGTTTCCAATTGACCATGTCATCACTATAGAAATGACCCCAATGAATTCGTTTTTCTTTTGGAAAATTTGTGTTCCATTGATAAAATACATGATAGATTCCCTTGTAGTAAGAAACTCCATTTGGATCGTTCATAAAGCCGTACGGAGGACTTAAATGAAATTTTTGTCTGTACCTGTCCCTACTCATTTTTCTCCTCCCTTACAATTAATTCAATTATATCCTCACCCACCTTTATGATACCTTCTTTTTTAATAAAGGTAATATCAAAATCTTTGCTGTTTGTTATTACTACAGGAGTAATAGATGATGGTGCATGTTTATTTACGCTATCCAAGTCCACTTCGAGAATCGGGTCGCCCTTTTTTACCAGGTCGTCTTTTTTTACCAACAATTTAAATCCTTCGCCGTTAAGTTTTACGGTATCTATCCCAAAATGCACCAATATCTCTCCACCATTTTCACTTTCAATAGCTAGAGCGTGACCCGTTTCAAAGGCCATCAACACCTTTCCGTCTACAGGAGAATATACTTTTCCATTTGATGGTTCTATGGCAAATCCATTACCAAGAATCTTATCTGCAAAGGTCTTGTCGGGAACTTCTTCAATCTTAATGAGCTTTCCATCTACCGGTGCGCTTAAAATGACTTTTGATTCCGTAATGATTTTTTGCTCTTTTTCATTCGCAACTTCTTCCGACTCATCTTCAAATCCAAGCATATTTACAAGTATAAACGCTCCACCAAATGCCAGCACGATGCCAATTATATAATGGATCATTGACTGTTGCTGAACTATTGCTATGCCTGGAATCCCTGTGACACCTACCGCTGTCATCGCAACATTCATAAATACTACATACGCTCCACCTATTGCTCCACCTAGCGCCGCAGCAATAAATGGTTTTCTAAGTCTAAGATTCACACCAAAAATTGCCGCTTCAGTGATTCCTAGCAAGCAGCTTGTTGCCGCCGGCAAAGCAACTTGCTTTATTTTTTGATTTTTTGTTTTAAAGTAAACCGCTGCAGCCGCTCCTCCTTGTGCTACATTGGCCATAGCCCATATGGGCAATAGAAAATTGACCCCAATCGTGGGATTAGCCAATAGCCCGGCTTCAATAGCGTGGAAGCTATGATGAATGCCGGTAATTACGATTGTTGAATACAGCCCTCCAAAAACAAGTCCTGCTAATAATCCCGCCGTTGAGTAAACGCCTTGAAGCCCGTAAGATATGATATCACCTAAAAAACGTCCTGCTGGCCCTATTACGATCAATGACAAGAACGCCGTAGTCATGAGGGTCAAAAACGGAGTAAGTATTATGTCCAATATATTTGGTACTATTTTTCTAAAAAATTTCTCTATGTAGCTCATGATCCAGACTGCTATCATCACAGGAAGTACCGTACCTTGATATCCTACCATTCCTACTTCAAAACCGAAAAGGCTTATGGTGTTTTCTACGCCTCCACCAAGTGTCCAAGCATTTTGAAGCGCCGGGTGTATCATGATCCCGCCTAGCGCTGCTGCTAAAAACGGATTGGCCCCAAACTCCTTAGCTGCACTAAAGGCAATCAAAACAGGCAAAAATACAAATGCCGCATTCGAAAACATATCCAAAAGAATAAATAATCCACTGTCGCCTTCAAGCCATCCAAATGTCTTGCTCATTCCAAGCAGTCCCATCAACAAGCCACTTGCTACTATAGCCGGAATAATTGGTACGAAAATATTTGACAGTATCCTTGCAAATCTCTGAAGTGGATTTAAATTTTTCATTGCAGCTTGTTTCACTTCAGATGTACTGGATTCCTTTATTCCGGCCATTTCAATTAATTCCTTGTATACCTTGTTGACCTTGCCTTGACCTAGTATGATTTGAAATTGTCCGGCATTGCTAAAGGAACCCTCCACCAGATCTAAATTTTCTATGGCTTTTGCATCAGCTTTATCTTCATCCTTCAAAACCATCCTCAACCTTGTTGCGCAATGGGTCACGCTTTCGATATTTTCTTTCCCTCCGATACCCTTTAATATTTCTTCAGCAGTCTTTTTATAGTCCATTTTCAATTCTCCTTTCGCTTTTTATAATAAAAAACTCGGATCCAAAAATATCTAAACATGCTTCTCATTATTTAGCTTTCCCTTTTTTAAAGATGCTAAACAACATTAGTTATTTTCTTACCGAGTTTTGCCTGCACTACCAGTAACAATCTCATTATTTAGTTTTATTTTCATCTATGAGCCTTTGAAGATGAATACAAAGATATACTACTTCATCCCTAGACACTATATAATCGTGATTCTTTTGGATGTAATCCTTGATCTTTTCAGCGGTACTAAAAGCTTTTGGATAGCTATTCATCATATGCTCATAAAAAGGAGTCTCAATGCTGACAGTTTTGTTCTTGCCGATAATCCTTTGGGCAAAAAACCTTATATGAGCCACAAGCCTTTCATAAGACAGGCTTGAATAATCGAGATCGATTCGCAAACTATATTTTATCAAATTCAATATATCTTGCACCATTTCAGTTATATTTAGGGTGTTTGGCATCTCCTCGCCCATTGTGGCGTTTATTAGGTGCAACGCTATAAATCCAGCTTCATCCTCAGGCATCCTGACTCCTATCCGTTTTTCAATGAGATCGATCCCCCATTTTCCCGTTTCATATTCTTTTTTGTAGAGCTTTTTTATTTCCCACAGGAGATGGTTTTTAATCAGGAGTCCTTCTTTAAATCTTTGGATTGCAAAGGAGATGTGATCTGCCAATGCTATGTGTATATTATTCTCAAACTTCGTATCTATGATTTTTTCTCCATAGCTTATTATATCTTCCGAGAGAGTCAGTATCGTCTGAGATATTTCCTTTACCATTTGTTCATAGATATTTCCTTCACTTTCGTCTTTAAGCGTGAATATCTTTTCAACCTTATCATTTTCCAAGATATCTCCGTTTGACTTTTGGAAGGCTATGCCCCTTCCCATAACCACTATTTCGCTTTTGGTATCTTCTTGATAAGATATGACTACGTTGTTGTTGAGGATTTTTTTTATGCGCATCTCTATCTCACCGCCTCCGGACTCCTTATATCAATCAACAGATTACACAAAACAAAAAACCCGAACCAAAACCCCATGGGGCTGACTCAGGTTTTGCCTGCATTACCAGTAACAATCCAAATATAAAATTTCCTTGTTTACAATTCCATATTACAAAATTTTTAAATCCCTGTCAAGCAAGATTAAAAAATTTAATATTTTCTCTCGATTGCCATCAAAGATGACATAGCCCCCATATTTGTGCAAACCATGGCTGCAATCTCATTTGATTGTGCCGTTATCTTTGTCAGAACATCAAAATCTTCCAACGCTTTCATGCTATCTTTTTCATTCATGAGAGCACTTAAAAAGGCTCCTACAAATGCGTCTCCTGCTCCTGTAGTATCTACAGGAGCAATCTCTATGCTGGGTACCACAAGCATTTTAGAGCTAGTTGCCAGCATGGTTCCCTTGCTGCCGAGCGTCACCGCCACAACTCCTTCGCACCTATCAAAGATGGCATCCAACCCCTTATCTATATCTTCCTTACCTGTAATCATTAAAAGCTCTTCATCGGAGAGCTTCACAAAATCAGCTCTTTTTATGTACTCCATAGATTTCTCGATGAAAATATCCCTTCTATCTTTCCAGAGATCTTCCCTGTAATTAGGGTCAAAGGAGATTATCCCTCCGCCGGCTTCGACTAGCTCAATGGCCTTTATATACGAATTTTCAATATCTCCCCCCAACAAAGCAGTGGCAGACCCAAGGTGCAGGACTTTGCACCGAGTGTATCTGTCTTCAAATCCTGATAAATCATAAAGCTCGTCTGATTCTCTGTCAAAAATGAAATCTCTTTCTCCATTGTCCATTATTGATACAAAAGCTTTAGTTGTTCTGCCTCGTCTTGTTATCATAGATGTGTCTACACCAAAATTTTCTAGTGATAATATAAGAAAATCTCCAAAAGGATCCGCTCCTACACAACCGGCAAAGCTGGCGCTTTTTCCCATCCTGGCTGCTGTAGCTGCCACATTCGCCGGTGCTCCCCCTGCTTTTTTTAAAAATATCTCTCCATCTTTTAAGCTCTTGCCTACATCCTGACAAATAAAGTCTATCAAAAGTTCACCAATACATATAAGATCTTTTCCCATAATAACACCCCTTATAAAATGTGTTTAATTTATGCTTTTAAATAAATTTTATTCTACTTAACTCCAAAAATCAACTCCTTATATTTCCTTTTTTTACTTTTAGTATTTTATTACAATATTCATTCAGTTACATATTGCGGTTGCGCTTCAAGCGTGATAATATCATTAGTGTATGTAATAAGATATTGTTAATGGAAGGATAGTTGCAATGAATAAAACTGAACTTTTAGGCCGCTGGACAAAAGAAAAATCAGAAGAGCTTTACGGTGTCAAAAATTGGGGTGCAGGATACTTTTCAATATCAGACAAGGGTGAAGTCATGGTTAACCCATATATGAAAAACAAAGAATCTGCTACAAGCCTGATGGATATAATTTCCGGAATACGAGAAAGAGGCCTCGATATGCCTGTTTTATTGAGATTTGAAAATTTGTTGGATGCACAGATTTCATATCTGAACGAATCATTCAACAAGGCGATAAAGACCCTCAATTATAAAGGTTTTTACCGCGGCGTCTATCCAATTAAAGTAAACCAGCAGCAACAAGTAATAGAAGAAGTTACAAAATTCGGTCAGAGATACCATCACGGATTAGAAGTTGGCAGCAAGCCCGAGCTTATTGCAGCGCTTTCTCTTTTAAAAGACAAAGAAGCCTGCCTTATATGCAATGGCTACAAAGACGAGGAATTTATCGATCTTTGCTTGTATGCAGTAAAGATGGGCTTTAATTGCTTTTTCGTAATTGAAATTCCGGGTGAATTGGACTTGCTCCTTGAAAGATCTGAAGCTTTAGGGATAAAGCCGAATATCGGAATAAGAATCAAGCTTTCAGCTAAAGCAGGCGGTCACTGGACTGATTCAGGAGGAGACAGAAGCATTTTTGGGCTTAATGTCTCTCAAGTCATCAATATGGTGGATAAGCTTAAAGAATGCAACATGCTGGACTCTCTAAAGCTAATGCACTACCACCTTGGTTCTCAAATACCCAACATCAGGGATATCCGGTCTGCTGTACTTGAAGCCACTAGGGTTTATGCAGAACTTGTCAAGGAAGGAGCTCCCATGGGTTATTTGGATCTTGGAGGCGGCTTAGCCGTGGATTATGACGGTTCAAATACAAACTATACAAACAGCAGAAACTACTCTGTAGAGGAATACTGCACAGATATAGTAGAAGCTGTAATGTCCATATTGGATCCTAGCAATATACCTCATCCTGTGATTGTGACCGAATCCGGCAGAACCACTGTAGCTTACTACTCAGTCCTATTATTTAATGTATTGGATGTTGAAAAACTCGAGGAATACGAAATACCGGACACATTGGCCGAAGGTACTCCTGATCAGATAAAAAATCTATTTGAGGTATACAAAAGCCTTACCCTCAAGAACATTCAAGAATGCTACAATGACGCATTGTACTACCGAGATCAAATCAGAGAAATGTTCAAGCACGGCAGCATTTCCCTGAGAGAACGATCTTTTTCTGAAAAGATATTCTGGAGCTTGATAAGCAAGATCTCAAAAGAAAAACAGAAGCTTAAGAATCCACCTCCAGATCTTGAGGATTTAGAAAGCGCAATTGCAGATATCTACTACTGCAACTTCTCAGTCTTTCAGTCGATACCTGACAGTTGGGCAATCGATCAGCTCTTTCCGATAATGCCTCTTCACAGATTAACGGAACTCCCTAAAAGAGATGCTGTAATAGCAGATATCACCTGTGATTGCGACGGCAAAATCGACCGTTTTATCGATCTGCATGATGTAAGAAGCACTCTGCCGCTGCACGACGTTCAAAACGGGGACAACTATTATCTAGGAGTATTCCTTGTGGGGGCCTATCAGGAGACCCTTGGAGACCTCCATAACCTATTTGGAGATACCAATGTAGTAAGCGTCAGGATCTATCCTGATGGAGATTATGATTTTGTCAAGGAAATCCATGGCGACAGCGTAGCAGATGTGCTCTCGTATGTTGAGTTTGATCCTAAAGATATGCTGGAGCGCTTCCGCGAGACTGCTGAATCTGCGATACGCGAAGGTCTTATAGATCCTAGCGACAGACGTGAGATTATGAAAGCTTACGATACAGGGCTTAGGGGCTACACCTATTATGAAAGATGAGCTTTAATATTAACTGAGGTTAAATTTAACTTAACCTCAGTATTTTTTTGTTTATATTTATTTTTTTGTGGTATATTATGTTATATAGATTCATTGTAAATTTAAATCGATATTTATGATGGATTAATTTTTTCTCATATGAATGGAGGCAATCATGGAAAATCAAAAAACATTTCAAAATTTAATGGAAGCTTTTGCAGGAGAATCTCAAGCAAACAGAAAATATTTAGCCTATGCTCAAAAGGCTGAAGCGGATGGAAAGAAAAACGCTGCCAAACTTTTCAAAGCCGCATCTGATGCGGAAACTCTGCATGCTTTAAAACATTTTGAAGTAGCCGGAAAAATCAAGACTACTGAAGACAATCTTCAAGATGCGGTAAATGGTGAAAATCACGAATATCAAAGCATGTACCCTGAATTTTTAGAAGTTGCAAAAGAAGAAGGAAACAAGGAAGCTATCAGGACTTTTACTTTTGCATTGAAAGCGGAAGAAGTTCACGCTAATCTTTATAAGGAAGCTCTGGAAAATCTAGACAACGAAGAGGAAGTCTTCTATTACTTGTGTCCTGTTTGCGGAAATATTGAAAAATCAAGACCGGATAAATGCTTTATATGCGGAGTCCCTGGAGACAAGTTCATCGAATACTAAAATAAAAAGATAGAAAAATCTATATGGATTTTTCTATCTTTTTATTTATACATATATATTCAGCTCCAACCAAAGCATCATAACACAAAATACCGATCCCTGAGTTGTTCGCTTCAACTAGATTATTTGAAAATTCCTCATCAGTTTCCCAATTTGGCGAAAAAATAACTGGATGATTCATCTGCAACAAAAAAAACACGTAGTTTTGATAACCCTTATTTTGAAGATATGTCAACTCTTTTAAATGTCTAGCGCCTCGCTTAGTCGGTGCATCTGGAAATTTGGCATGCCTGTTATTTTCTAATGTAACTCCTTTTACTTCGATAAAGCCTTTTACATTACCTTTTTCGTAATAAAAATCAAATCTGGAACTTCCATGTTTTGCCTCTCTCTTTAAATAGTCTATCTTCCCTATCTCCGGAATCTTTGATTGGATTATCGCCTCTTCGACTACCTTGTTTGGTATTTGCGAATCTATATTAATTGTAATCTTTTCACCTCTTCCTATCTCTTTTTCAACGGCAATCAAATCATATGCAGTTTTTCTATTTATGTTCGTACTTTTTTGAATATACACTAAAGATCCTTCAATCAGTATTTCCTTGCACCTACCCGTATTCTTAACATGGACCACTTCATTTTTACCATTTATCAATACATTGGCAATAAACCTATTTGGTCGATCTATAAAAACTCCTTTTTCAACTCTTTCGTATATCACTTCTTCCACCCCCTATAGCCGCTGCTTTCTGTATTTCCTTAACAGTACTTTTATCTAGTCCATAGCCTTTAATGCTTATCAGCGAAGCTACAAAGCTTATAGCCGAACCGACCCCAATTACCAGCCCTATGATTACAACTGTACTTTCCAACTGAAAATCAAGATCCGGATCAAATCTAACCAAATCCAAAATCCATCCTATTGCAAAAAGCGTAATGGACTGGGATAACTTGTAAAACATAGTCAAGAACCCGTAATAGCTGCCTTCCGATCGTTTTCCGGTGTTTAGTTCGTCAAGATCTATTACATCAGCCATCATCGATAAAGGTATTGTATAAAGACCGGATGTGCCAAAACCGGCTAGCATTGCAAAGGGAATAAAATATAATGCGCTTCCTCTAGCTTCCTCTCTGATAGATACTAAAAAAGCAAATAACAAGCAGCTTGCTATGCTTATTAATATTCCAAACATCATTGAAGGTTTTTTGTCAAATTTTTCAGAAATCTTATACCAAACCGGTTGAGCAAATATAGACACCGCAAATTGGACTCCCACTACAATTGCGATCTGCTGACTTGTCAAAAAAAATGTGTACGTAAAAACATGCAGTCCCATGTTGGCGATGAGAGCTGAGGCTATATTGTTGAACATGTAGGAAAATGATACTGCCCTAAAGTCAGCATTCAAGAATATCCGCCTAAATTCAACAAAGAGCTCTTTGATGCTCAATTTTAAAGAATCTGTTTGAATATTTTCTTTGAGCACCGGTATATATTTTTTTGTCGTGAAATAGCAAAACATCGCAAATGCTATTATAATCAGAGATGAAATTCCACCCATAGCTTTATAAGAAATTGGGTTTAACTGCCCTGACGGAAACTGGGGAGATGGCTTGAAAAATACGTACATCCCAAAAACCGAAACGAATGCGAGTCCCAATAAAAAAAACACAGTCTTGACGCTTTGTATTTCCGTTCTTTCATCATAATCCTTTGATAATTCCGCGCCTAATGCGGTATAAGGAGTGACATAAACAGTGCTGAATGTCTTTATCAAGAGGATTAATGCTACTATGGATGCAAATTTATATCCCATTGGAATATCCGGATCTATGTTCCAAAGAAAAAAGTTAGCTAAAGCCATTCCTATGCTGCCAATCAATATATATTGATGCCTTCTTCCAAACCTTTTTGACTTTGTGATGTCTGAAAAATATCCCATAAAAGGATCTGTTATTGCATCCCAAATGATACTTAAGCTTAGAGCTGTGCCGATCAAACTTCCTGGTATGCCTAAAATTGCAGTACAATAAAAAACCAGATATGTCCCTACAACCTGGTTTATCACTCCTGTACTGAAGTTACCGCTGCCATACCCAATCTTATCTTTCATCGGTATAAGCTTCTTTTGTATTGACTTGTATTTTCGCACTAAATTCATTCTCCTTGATATATGCGTCATGTCTTATAATTTTAGCACAATTCAGTCTTATTATCACCAGCTTTTTAATTCATAATACATTGATATAATCTTTTTTATCGGATATAATAATTATGTGAAAAGTATGCATTTAACAAGCCTCGATTTTCCTCGAGGCTTGTATTCTAGATTATTAGAAATAAGACTGGAGGCATGGATTATGTTGAAAGAACTAAGCAAAATGGCAGAAAAAAGTAGCTATATAAACCCTGAATTATACACCAAGTACGAAGTCAAGAGAGGCTTAAGGGATATAACCGGCAAAGGTGTTCTTACAGGGCTTACTGAGATTGGAGAAGTCCATTCATATATAATATGCGACAATGAGATGGTTCCCGAGCCCGGACAACTTTTCTATAGGGGAATTGACGTTGCCGATCTTACAAAAGGGTTCATGTCAGAAGGACGTGCCGGCTTCGAAGAAACAGTTTATTTGCTGCTATTCGGCTCACTCCCCAACAAGGACAGGTTAAATGAGTTCAAACAATTGCTTGGAGAATACAGAAGCCTTCCTCGAAGTTTTGTCAGAGATATCATTATGAAGGCTCCCAGCAAAGATGTCATGAACATGCTTGCCAGAGGAGTATTGGCTTTGTATAGCTACGATAAGAATGCTGATGATACATCAATAGAAAATGTGCTCCGTCAATCTTTGATGTTGATAGCGCAGTTTCCACTTTTGGCAGTATACAGCTATCAGGCAATCTCCCACTACCACGGTAATCAAAGCTTGATAATCCACTCTCCTAAAGCAGAGTATTCCACCGCAGAAAATATCTTGCATTTGTTAAGGCCGGACAGCTCTTTTACTCCACTGGAAGCACAGATACTAGATTTGGCATTGGTTCTTCATGCAGAACACGGTGGGGGAAACAATTCTACCTTTACGACACATGTTGTCAGCTCAGCAGGAACTGATACTTATTCAGCCATCGCTGCAGCTTTAGGATCTCTTAAAGGACCTAAGCATGGAGGTGCAAATATCAAAGTCGTTCAGATGTTTGACGACATAAAAGAAAATGTTAAAGATTGGGAAAGCGAAGACGAAATCAGAGCGTATCTTACCAAGCTATTGAGGAAAGAAGCTTTTGACAGAACAGGGCTGATTTACGGAATGGGACATGCAGTTTACTCAGTATCCGATCCTAGAGCGGAAATCTTGCGATCTCACTGCCAAAGCCTTGCTCAAGACAAAGGGCTGGAGCATGAGTTCAACCTCTATCACAAGGTTGAGAAACTAGCACAGGAAGTGATACAAGAAGAGAGGAAGATCTACAAAGGAGTAAGTGCGAATGTAGATTTTTACTCAGGATTCGTTTACCACATGTTAAACTTGCCTAAAGAACTGCTTACACCTATATTTGCCATATCTAGAATATCTGGTTGGAGTGCACATAGAATCGAAGAGATCGTCAATAGAGGAAAGATAATCCGACCTGCATACAAAAGCATATCAAAGCGAACTGATTATATAAGCCTTGATAATAGAAAATAATCTTTTTAAATCAATTGCAGCTCAGCTGAAAATTTTCTTGAATATTAAAATGATTTTTTGTATAATCACGCATGTTAATAATTTTTATTATAAAAGGAGGATCACAAATGGGAAAAGCACTGATTATCGGAGCTGGCGGCGTTTCAAATGTCGTAGTACATAAATGCTGTCAAAATTCCGATGTATTCGAAGAAATTTGCTTAGCCAGTAGAACTATAGAAAAATGCGACACTATCGTTGCCAATCTGCCGGAAACTAAAACCAAAGTAAGCACTGCAAAGGTAGATGCGGACAATACGGACGAAGTTATATCCTTAATAGAGAAATTCAAGCCTGATATTGTCATAAATGTAGCCCTTCCCTATCAAGATTTGACCATTATGGATGCATGCTTGGCAACTGGAGTACATTATCTTGATACTGCCAATTACGAGCCCCCGGATATTCCTAAATTTGAATACAAATGGCAATGGGCATATAAAGAACGTTTTGAAAAAGCAGGTCTTACAGCTTTACTTGGCAGTGGTTTTGATCCCGGCGTGACAGGCGTTTTCTGCGCTTACGCACAAAAGCACCACTTTGATGAAATTCATTATATCGATATCGTGGATGCAAATGCCGGTGATCATGGCTATCATTTTGCAACCAACTTTAACCCTGAAATAAATATACGGGAGATCACTGCCAATGGGAGATACTTTGAAAATGGCGAATGGATAGAAATACCTCCTATGTCTATGAAAAAGACTTATGATCTTCCACAAATAGGCGAAAAGGACATCTATCTTCTTTATCACGAAGAACTTGAATCTTTGTCTAAGAATATACCGGAAATAAAGCGAATCCGTTTTTGGATGACTTTTTCAGATAAGTATTTAACTCATTTAAGAGTTTTAGAAAATATAGGCATGACTTCAATAGAGCCCATTGATTTTGAAGGACAAAAAATTGCCCCGATTCACTTCTTAAAGGCCGTGCTTCCAGACCCAGCTTCTCTAGGACCAAGGACAAAAGGCAAAACAAATATCGGCTGCGTGATTCAGGGGATCAAAGACGGCAAACCAAAGACATACTATGTATACAATGTCTGCGACCATCAAGAAGCTTACAAGGAAGTAGGATCACAGGCAATATCCTATACTACCGGCGTTCCTGCTATGATCGGCGCTATGATGATTTTAAAGGGTTTATGGAAAAAACCGGGTGTTTACAATGTAGAGGAATTCGATCCCGATCCTTTTATGGAAGCTTTAAATGAAAACGGATTGCCTTGGAATGAATCATTCAATCCTACTTTATTGGATCAGGAGTAGACCATGAGCATAGATTTTAACAAAGTACCGACTCCGTGTTATGTGATTGATGAGAGCCTTATTATCAAAAACCTGGAAATCCTAAAATCCGTTCAAGATAGAACCGGATGCAAGATACTTCTCGCATTAAAAGGGTTTTCGATGCACGCTCTTTTCCCGCTTATCGGTCAATACCTTAAAGGCATAACATCCAGCTCTTTATTTGAAGCCCGTTTAGGATACGAAGAGATGGGCAAAGAAGTACATGCATATGCTCCTGCTTATGTCGCAGAAGACTTTGATGAGCTTTTAGGGTATGTAGACCACCTTGTATTCAATAGTTTTGATCAATGGATAAAATACAAGGATAAGGTGCAAGCAGTCGAAACAAAACGAATAGAATGCGGCATCAGAATAAATCCTCAATATTCAGAAATATCTACCCCAATCTACAATCCTTGCTATACAAATTCAAGATTGGGAGTAACTTTAGATAATTTTAAACCTGAGTTGCTTGATGGAATAGATGGTCTTCACTTCCACACTATGTGCGAACAAAATTCAGATACTCTTGAGAGAACTATAAAAATAGTTGATGAAAAATTTGGCAAATACCTTAAGCATATGAAGTGGTTGAACTTTGGCGGAGGACACCATATTACAAGGGAAGATTACGATATCGAAAAATTAATAAGTGCAATCACTTATATGAAAGACAAATACGATCTTGAAATATACCTTGAGCCAGGTGAGGCTATCGCTTTAAACACTGGCTACCTTGTTAGTTCCGTACTTGACATAGTAAATAACGGAATGGAAATAGCTATACTGGATGCATCCGCAGCATGCCACATGCCTGATGTATTGGAAATGCCCTACCGGCCCCATATCATAGATTCTAAGGAACCCGGCGTATTGCAATACACATATAGGCTGGGAGGAAATACTTGTCTTGCCGGAGACATAATCGGAGACTATTCCTTTGATAAACCTATTAAGCCTGGTGACAAACTGGTCTTTTGCGATATGGCTCACTACACAATGGTAAAAAATAATATGTTTAACGGTGTAAATCTTCCTTCCATAGCTTTATATAACGAAAAAGAAGGTTTGAAAATAATAAGAAAATTTGTTTACGAAGATTATAAAAACAGGCTATCTTAAAGAGCAGTTTATCTGCTCTTTTATAATTGTACAATAATACCAGTAGAAAGGCTGATGCTAAATGAGGTTGAGAAAAAAACCTTGGGCAGAACCTGAAATGAGACAAGATCCAAAGGTCATATTTACCCCGGCTGAATTTAAAGGCAGATGGAATAGCGTATTTAAAAATCCAAATCCCATACACTTGGAAATTGGATGTGGAAAAGGACAGTTCATTGCTCAAAAGGCTTTGTTAAATCCCAAAATCAACTATATAGCCCTTGACTATCAAAATGAAGTATTAATCTACCTTTTGAGAAAAGTAAACGAACTTGGCATTGAGAATATCAGGATAATACGTATGAGAGCTGACTTTCTTGAAGATGCTTTTGATAAAAATGAAATAGGCAAAATATATATTAACTTTTGTAATCCATGGCCTAAAGAAAGGCATCAAAAACGGCGCCTAACTCATACACGATTTTTAAAAAAGTACTCTTTATTTTTAAAAAAAGAAAGCTTCTTGGAGTTTAAGACTGATGATGCCATGCTTTATGAAGATACACTTAATTATTTTGAAGATAGTGGCTTTTCTATTCAATATAAAACTTCAGATCTTCATGCCTCTGACATAAAAGGTAATATAATGACTGAATACGAAAAAAAGTTTTCTTCAATAGGAATTAAAATTAAATATGCTTGTGCAAAAAAAGCGTTAGATTAAAATCTAGCGCTTTTTTGGAAACCATGGAAAAAATTTATTCGTCACTTTAGCGTATTCTCTAAATTCCTCTCTTTTCATATATTTCTTTTCTAACAGCGGAACCCCTGATACAAACAAAAGAAGGTAACTTATTGTAATCGGACTTATTATTCCCCACGCTGCTTTAAATGAATTCAAAGAAATCAGATATATCCCCCACCACATGGCGGCTTCTCCAAAGTAATTTGGATGACGAGTGTATTTCCATAAACCGTATCGCATTATCTTGCCCTTGTTTTTAGGGTTTCTTATAAATTTTCTCAGCTGATAATCTCCAACACCTTCAAAGAAGAACCCAATAATCCATACCAGCGCTCCTGCGAATGCAGTGGAACTGAGATTTCCTCTTTCAGCATTACCCATTATCAAAATAGGAACCGATATTATATATAGAAAAACACCCTGTATAAAAAACACTTTTATAAATGCTTTTATGTAGTAATTCTTCTCCCCCCACTTTTTTCTCATCTCGATATATCGATAATCTTCAGGCTTGCCCCAATTCCTGATTGAAATATAAAAAAACAACCTTAATCCCCATATGACTGTAAAAGCTCCACCTAAAATCAGCCTTTGGTGTAGCTGTGGACTTGAAATCAAAACATATAAAGTCAATACCACAAAGCCGGGCCCCCAGGCAATATCCGCTATTGAATTATTATTAACTTTTTGAGCAATAAAAAATACCGCGGTAAAATACACAAATACTAAAATCCCACCCTTAATAAATAGTTCCACTTATATTCACCTCTCAGTCTGCCATTACAGCTATGGCTACGCATCCTATGCCGGCGCTCATCGCCACTATAGGCGATATGCTCATAATATACTCTGGTTTCTTTCCTATGATTTGACTGAAAGCAGATTCGTATTGAGCCGCCCTTTCCTCTGCTCCTGCATGAACTATCGCATACCTTACATTTCCTTCTTTATCAATTAAGTCTTTTACTCTTTTGATTATTTTTTTTGTATTGCCTCCTGTGCTGAAGGCTTTATCTAAAATAGTTCCCATTCCGTTTTCATCTAATGATATTACAGGCTTTAAATTCATTAGCTTAGCAGCAAACCCTGTAACTTTGTTTACCCTTCCGGATTTCACCATGTACTTTAGCGTGTTTACGCTTACGAATATCTTTGTCTTTGCAGATAATTCGTTTATATCTTTAACTATCTTATCGTGGTCAAATCCTTTCTCTATCAATTCAGCAGCTTTCATTACCAACAATCCTTGAGCCCCTGAATTTTGTTTAGAATCAATTACATCTATTTTTTTGCCTTTTTGTACAAATCTATCCGCTGCATTTGATACTGTTTGGTAAGTTCCACTTAAGGCTTTAGCCACAGTTATGACGATAACAGAATTGTAGTGTTCCACCAAAGAAGAAAATATTCCTTCAATTACTTTATAGTTTGGTTGGGATGATGTGGGATATTCCTGGACTTCATCCATTAAAGAATAAAAATTTTCAGATGTTATCGTAAGCTTGTCCAAATACGCCGTATCTTCCAGCATCAGATTCAACGGTATCATGTGGATTTGATGAGAATCCATAAAGCTTCTCGGCAAATCTGCAATTGAATCTGTAACAAGTGCAATTTTGTTTTTTCTGTTATATATTGCATCGTATTGAGACTTCATATCATCAACTTTTTGCTGAATTATCTTTCCATACCTTCTAAGTATCATAAATATCTGATCCGGGGTATCCGTATGTATATGTATTCTAGCCTTTGATTCGTTTCCGGCAATAATCAACGAATCACCCATGCTCAGCAATTCGTTTTTTAGCTTTTCAATATCTATCCCTTCTTTTTGTACCAATCCTTCTGTGCAGAACCGATAGTTGAAATTATCGTGGACATTCTCAGGATGCTCGTCAAAGGACAAAAGCTCTAAACCATCCCTATTTAGCTTTTCTATATTGCCTGTGTGAAGAAACCTTGCAAATCCTTCAAGAAAGTGTACAAATCCTTTTGCACCTGAATCAACCACAGAAGCATCCTTAAGAACTTTCAGCTTATTTGGAGTATCTTTTAAAGAACTCAAAGCAGCATCAAGAGACTTAGAAAACAGCTCGTAAAAATCAGCTGCATTTTCTTTTAAATTATATATTGAATCTGCCCAATCTTTAATTACTGTTATCATCGTACCTTCAACAGGATTGCTTATTGCAGAATAAGCATGGGGTACAGCTTTCTTTACGGATTCAGCAAATTTGCTAATCGATATCTTATCATCTTCTTCAAGACCCATTGAGATGCCATTGATATATTGTGCAAAAATTATTCCAGAGTTGCCTCTTGCTCCGATCAAAGCTGCATCTGCAATTGATTTAAACGTCTGTTTTGCCGAACCTTCGAATTTTGCCTCTTCAATTATGGTTGTCATTGTTGTTGCAAGATTATTGCCTGTATCTCCATCCGGCACCGGAAATACATTTATCTCATTCAGCACTTTTTTTTTGCTGATTACTTCATTCGCTCCAGATAAAAACGAGTAGTATATTTTTTCTCCATCTAAATGAGTAACTTTCATATAAATCATCCCCTTTTTCACTTAATAAATGTCTTTACTACAAAAAAACTTACTGTTGAGGTCAGACCGCTTAAAACAGTTCCCCAAATCAAATCTATTATAGTTATAGCCAAAGGCCACCCTTTTATAGTCGCAAGATTTGTAAGGTCATAGGTCGCATATGTTATAAATCCAAATAAGCCCCCGGCCAAAACAGCATACCACATATCTCCTTTATCAAGCGCAGGGCTTATTACAAAAAACACCATCCCTGCAACAAATAACAGATAGAATACTATGGCAGCCGGCCAGTTCACATTTGGTGACAATATATACCCAAGATATTTTTGGTATAGGTTTTTGGCTATTGCTCCAAGCCAAATCAAGTCTATTGCAAAAAATACTAAAACAGCTACTCCATATACTTTTAAAAATTGCATGCTCATCCCCCTTTTCATTTTTTTAAAATACTTTTACCCAAAAAATCGATTTTTAAATGACTATCATTTTCATTTTTAGAAACATTAATTTTAAAAATGATGTTTTATTGACATCTTACTTCAACCGATATATTCTATGATTGAAGATTGATAAAATAACGAGGAGGCGTTGTTGTGAAAACACTAATTGCATATTCAACTAAATACGGATGCACTGAAAAATGTGCTAAAGAAATATCTCAAGGTCTTAAAGGTGACGTTGCTACAGTGAATCTTAAGACAAACAAACAGCCGGATATAAGCGAATTTGATATGATTGTGCTTGGCGGGTCGATTTATGCCGGCAGAATTCGAAAAGAGCTTCAAAACTTTGTTTCTGCCAACCTCGAAGCTTTGCTTGAAAAAAACGTCGCGCTATTTGTCTGCGGAATGCAAGAAGGTGAAGAATCCATAAAAGAACTAAACAACGCATTTCCGGAAAGCTTGCGCAAAAAAGCCATAATGAAAGAATTTTTTGGCGGTGAATTTATATTCAGCAAGATGAAATTTTTAGACAAGGCTATCGCAAAAAAAGTCTCCGGCATGGAAACTGATATTTCTCATCTAGACAAAGAAAAGATACGTAGTTTTATCGATATGCTAAACAAAATATAACTTTCAAAATTATCAAATAGCGGTAAGTTGTAAAATGAAATG
>DMAW01000028.1 GCA_003446375.1 Eubacteriaceae bacterium
CCATTATACGGACTTTATCTAAATATTTGGAGTGTTATTTATGACCAAAAAATTTTTTTTAATCCTTTTAATTCCATTATTTTTACTTTCTGCGTGCTCAAAGGATTATATAAATGACAGCGAAGGACAGATCCCACTGCCTCACTCATCTGCCATTCTTGCCGATGGAACCTATTATGCCACTTATGGATATGCCAACAATGAAGGTTATCGTCCTGAAATGACCATAGTCGTAAATGAAGGCTTGATCTCCAGCATTAAATATCTGGAGATTTCAAATAACGGCAAAGATAAGATTTCCGATGTAGAATACTATGAAAACTTCAAGGAAAAGCACAACATAGATATTCAAGGAATCTATCTGCGCCTTTACACTAACCTAATAAAAAATCAAAATACATCTAATCTGCCATCTACCGGAGATTTCCCCGACATACGAAGCTACTTTAAACAGCTTGCCGACGTGATAATCCTTAAGGCCAAAAAAGGGATAACCGAACCTTCTGTCGTAGCAATGGACGAAGTGTATTACGGAGATACCAACACAGATGACAACGGCTATAAGGGCAGCATATCCATAACTTACGTAAATGACGTCATAATAGATGTGGAATACAGCGAACTAAACCTTGACGGAGATCACAAGGAAGATGTCGACGACTTAAACGAAATATATCAGGAACACTACGGCATATCCCTAGGTGAAATGTTTGATTCGTATGCTCGCCAAATCGTTCAAAACGGTACTCTCCAACCTGTAGACTCAATGTCCGGCGCTACTAGAACTCAAGAAAAAGTCAATGAGCTCCTGGAAATCATAAGCAATACAAGAATCAAGTATGAAGGAGAAGAAGCCGATGATTAGTCGGCTTCTTACGTTTAGGTTGTTGTAAGGTACATGTCAAGCTCCCACTGGCTTACCTTGGTTCTGTAGCTGTCCCACTCTTGCATTTTATTGTCTATATACTTTACCTGAGCGTGCGGCCCTAAAGTATCCATCAGAAGTTGATCCTTCTGGAGCTCCTCTATAGCCTCTTTTAAGGTTCCCGGAAGTGAATCTATTCCTTGTTCTTCCTTTTCCTTAAGTCCCATCTCGTATACGTTTGAAAATACCGGCGGAGGTGCTTGGAGGTCGTTTTTGACTCCATCAAGCCCGGCTGCCAGGCTGGCCGCAAGTGCTAAATACGGGTTAGCTGCCGGATCCGGATTTCTCATCTCTACTCTTGTGGAAGGCCCACGCTTTGCGGGTATTCTTATCAACGGACTCCTGTTTTTCGGCGACCAAGCTATATATACCGGTGCCTCATAACCGGGCACAAGGCGCTTATACGAGTTTACCGTTGGATTTGTCAGCGCTGCTAATCCTCTTGCATGCTTTATAAGGCCTGCAATGTATTTGTATGCCGTTTCGCTTAATTCATACTGTCCTTCAGGGTCGTAAAATGCATTCTTGCCATCTTTGAACAACGACTGGTTTAGGTGCATTCCCGATCCATTGATTCCGAATATTGGCTTTGGCATGAAAGTCGCGTGCAAGCCATGTCTTTGCGCAATTACCCTGACCACCATCTTAAATGTCATTATATCATCTGCTGCAGTAAGGGCATCAGCGTACTTAAAGTCTATCTCATGCTGTCCCGGAGCAACCTCATGATGAGAAGCTTCTATCTCAAACCCCATTTCCTTAAGGGTTATCACCATATCCCTTCTGGCACTCTCTCCTAAATCCACAGGTGCCAAATCGAAGTATCCCGCATTGTCATGGGTCTTCAGCGTCGGATAGTTGTTTTCATCCACTTCAAACAAGAAAAACTCACATTCAGGACCTACATACATCGTATAGCCCATATCCCCCGCTTCTTTTACCTTTTTCTTCAAAATATTTCTTGGGCATCCGGAAAACGGGGTGCCGTCCGGATTGTAGATATCACATATAAGCCTTGCTTCCCTGCCTACCTGAGGCTTCCAAGGAAATACGACAAAAGTGTTAAGATCAGGTTTCAAATACATGTCTGACTCTTCGATTCTTACGAAACCGTCAATAGAAGATCCGTCAAACATTATTTCTCCATCTAGAGCCTTTTCCAACTGCTCATAGCTAATCGAGAGATTTTTCATGACTCCGTTCAAATCCGTGAACTGCAAGTGGATGAATTCGACATCCAGGTCCTTTGCATTTTGCATAATTTGGTCTTTTGTAATTGCCATATCACATACCTCCTTTTATAGTCGAAACCTATCTAAAAAAATATAAAAAACGCCTATCCCAGGTATCCCACATTCCTCGAATAGACGTCATTGTCTTGTATAAACTTTCTTACTATATACATTTTATAGACAATTTGTTTTAATGTCAACAGGATTCTAGATGTTTAAACTGTCTTCGTTCATCAAATATGTAAGCGTATATAGACTTTCGCTTATTGCTACATTTTCTATTACCACATTGTCCGGCACGGAAACATCCGTCGGTGCAAAGTTCCAAATGGCTTTTACGTTATTTTCTATAAGGGTATCCGCAACGCTTTGGCTATGCTCTTTGGGAACACAGATGATACCTATCTGGATATCGTTGTTTTCAACATATTCTCCAAGATCTGAAATATCCAGGATCTTTATGTCTCTTATAGTATTTCCTATAAGCCTCGGATTTACGTCAAACATAGCTTTAAGAATAAATCCTTCTCTTCTGAACCCCTCATAATTAGCAATTGCCTGTCCCAAGTTCCCGGCGCCTACAATAACACAGTTGTAAGATTGATTGAGCCCTAATATGCTGCCAATTTCCTTTTGCAGCTCTACAACATTATAACCGTAGCCCTGTTGACCGAATCCGCCAAAGCAATTCAAGTCCTGCCGTATTTGAGATGCAGTAAGTCCCATAAGTTTTCCAAATTCTTTTGATGATATTCTCATGACATCGTTATGTATTAAATCTCCCAAGTATCTATAATATTTAGGTAGCCTTCTAACTACAGCCATGGAGACCTTTATTGAATTTCTCTGCATGTCAATACTCCTTTCGATCACATATAAAAACTATAATTTTAATTATAACAATGTGATTTTTCATTGTCAATTTTTTGTTCTTGTATTTCCTATTAATTTTACTAACTTTTTAATATAGGGTTTGAGGTTTTTCAAAAATGCACGCATTAAAAGCTCAATTGAATATTTAGCGATATTATAGTAATATATTGATAGAAAAAGGCAAATACATTGGAGGAAATCATGCTTCTTAGCGCTAACAACATAGAAAAAAACTTCGGGGTTGAAACGATATTTAAAAACGTAAGCTTTATCGTTGACGACAATAGCAAAATAGGGATAGTCGGCAAGAACGGTACCGGAAAGAGCACGCTGTTCAAAATCATAGCAAGACAGATGTCATTTGACGACGGAAACATCGACTACGCAAAAAATCTGTCTATAGGTTATCTTTCACAAGAATCCAGCCTAAATGAAAATAATCAATTATACGATGAGGTCTTATCGGTATTTGACCATATAATTGATATGGAGAGGGAACTTAGATCCCTGGAAATCGAAATATCTAAAAACCACGACAAAAACGTGGAAGGCTTACTCGCTAAATACTCTCAGCTTACTGAAGCCTTTGAAGACATGTCCGGTTATGAATACGAAAGCAGAGCCAGAGGGATCTTGATTGGATTGGGGTTTAGTCAAGAAGAATTCTCGAAACCTGTTTCTACCTTCAGCGGAGGAGAAAAAACCAGGATATCCCTAGCCAAAATGATTCTGACAAACCCTCAGCTTCTTCTTTTAGACGAACCCACAAACTTTTTGGATATCGAGACCATACAGTGGCTGGAAAGCTATCTTAAGAATTACGATGGTTCTTTTATGATAATATCCCATGATAGATACTTTTTAGATTCATTAGTAACTACTGTATTTGAAATAGAAAATAAGACCTTAACCCGTTACAACGGAAATTTCAGCGAGTACGTCCGACGTAAGCAGGAAAATCTGGAAAGTCAGATCCATCAGTATAAAATAGAACAAAAGGAAATCCAAAGACAAGAGGAGATAATCAAGCAGTTCAGGCAGTTTAATCGAGAAAAGAGCATTAAAAGAGCTAGAAGCAGAGAGAAGCTCTTGGATAAAATGCCCAAAAGCGACAAGCCCTTCATAGACAATCGCAAGGTTTCCATGAAATTCGAGCCCAAGCTACAAAGCTCCAAGCTAGTCCTCGAAGCAGAGGAACTTTCGAAAGGCTACGATGCTAACCTTTTTAAATCCATAAGCTTTAATGTTTTTCGCGGAGACAGGATAGGCATAATCGGCGCCAACGGAAGCGGCAAGAGCACGCTGCTTAAAATAATTAACGGCGACTTGGCTCCCGATGCAGGGCATGTCAATTGGGGCAACAAGGTAATCCCTGTGCTGTTCAGGCAAGATAATGCCGGTCTCGATCCGGCCTCATCAGTCTTGGACGAGGTTTGGAACTGCAGACCTAAAGCCAACGAAGGCGAAATAAGAAACCTGCTTTCCTATTTCAAATTTTATGGGGACGATGTCTTCAAGCCTATAAGCGTGCTCTCCGGAGGTGAACTTAGCAGAATCTCACTTGCAAGGACGATGCTTTCAGATTCCAACTTTATAATTATGGACGAGCCAACCAATCATCTTGACATGCAAACTGTGGACGTGCTTGAAAATGCATTGACAGATTACACAGGAACCTTGTTCATAGTATCCCACGACAGGTATTTTCTAAACAAAATCGTAAACAGGCTCTTTGTGCTAAAAGATAACCATATAGAGATTTTCGAAGGGAATTACGACTATTATATAAAAAAGACACAAGAAGCAAAAATGCTCGAAGATCTTAAAAACAGCCAGCCGGACAGGACTAAAACCGAAATAATTCAGGAAAAAAAGCTCAAAAACAAACAAAAAAAAGAGATTGCAGCTCTCAAAAAAGAAATAACCGCATTGGAAGAATCAATCTTGAAGATAGAAGAGGAAATTTCAGGATATGAAAAAATAATATGTTCAGAAGGATTTTACGACGATTACGATTACTCCTGCAAAATCAATCAAGCTTATGAATCTTCAAAATCCCAACTTTCCTTACTTATGGATTCTTGGACTGAAAAACAAATTGAGCTTGAAAATAACTAGCCTAAAATATAATGAAATCCGAATCGTTCGATTCGGATTTCTTCTTGTCTTCATATGATGATCATTCTGCCGCAGGAGGTGTAAATACTCTTGACCCAAGCTCTCTATCAAGCATATGGAGTCCTTGAGGATTCCCTTTTATTTTCTTAAGTTGAGCAAGCAATGTGCTGAAACTTTCCTCTTCTTCCACCTGCTCGTCCACGAACCAGTTCAAGAGGCTTATGGTTGCGTATTCCTTTTCTTCTTGAGCTATATCCATTAAATGGTATATTCTAGAAGATACAAACTTCTCATGCTCAAGGGAATATGCAAATACATCGATAATATCGTCAAAATCGGTCTTTGGATCATCAAACCCTTTTATTATGGCTTTTTCTCCCCTGCTGTTTAAAAATCCATAAAATTTCATGGCATGGAATCTTTCTTCATCACCCTGAGCTATAAACCAAGTTTCAAAACCCGGCAAATCGTTTTCTGCACAGAATGAAGCCATAGAAAGATATAGATGCGCCGAAAAGAATTCGTACTTTATTTGTTCATTGATTTCATCAATAAGCTTTTTGCTTAACATAAAAATACCTCCTCTTATTTAAATTTGCTTTTCTATTTATACCATTTAAACACGCTTCTTAAACAAATAGATTCTTTTCAACCTTAATTTTTTGATTTAAGTTGCAATTAAATTTTTCTTGACACCAAAAAACCTTGATTTTTAAAGGTTTTGTTTTTAAGCGTATTAAAGTTTTTTTCAGCGTTTTCATCAAAGTTATTAACATTTCCAACAGTTATCCACTGCCTTATCCACATGTTCGCCAGTTGTCCACCTTGTTTTTCCGCCTTTTCATGGGCTTATCCACATTTTACTTCTTGTTTACATTCCGTTTACAAACAGGTTGTAGACAACTTTTGATTATTATCCTCATATTTTAAGATTCGGCATCGCCGTCAAATTTTCAGGAGCAAAATCCCCTTTTACGTATTTATAATACCCGGCTGATGCTATCATAGCCCCATTGTCTGTGCAAAGCTTTGGCTGAGGATAATCCAATAAGATTCCCTTAGCTTGGCATTTATCCTTCATCATTTTCCTTAAAAGGCTATTACACGCTACTCCTCCGGATAGGCAAACCCTGTCAACCTTAAAATCTACGGCGGCTTTTATAGTTTTTTCCGTAAGGACTTCAACAACAGCCATCTGAAAGCTGGCTGCTATGTCTTCGACTTTATAACCTAGATTTTTCATTTTCATTCCATTTAAATAATTAAGAACTGCAGACTTTAAGCCACTAAAGCTGAAATCATAGCTGTCTTCTTCCAAATAAGCTCTTGGGAACTGTACAAAATCAGGATTGCCTTTCATTGCGGCCTTGTCTATTGCCGGTCCTCCCGGATAGCCCAGACCCAATGTCCTTGCTATCTTGTCAAAAGCCTCTCCAGCCGCATCATCCCTTGTCTGACCTAAAACATCGTAGCAATCGTAGTCTTTTACATAAATCAGGTGAGAATGTCCTCCTGAGGCCACCAGAGTTACAAAAGGAGGCTCAACCTCGTTGTTTCCTATATAATTTGCGCTTATGTGCCCATCTATGTGATTTATCCCGATTAAAGGTTTCTTTGCAGCATACGCAAAAGACTTGCCATATGACAATCCTACAAGAAGGCTTCCAACCAATCCCGGTCCGTAAGTAGCTGCTACAGCATCTATGTCTCCATATTTCAAGTTTGCTTCCTTAAATGCCATGTCTACTATGGAAGATATCTTTTTAACGTGATTTCTCGATGCTACCTCCGGCACCACCCCTCCGAAAGGTTGGTGTATGTCTATCTGAGAATAAATTATGTTTGACAGAACTTCTCTGCCGTTTTTTACTATTGACGCAGCCGTTTCGTCACAGGAAGTCTCAATCCCTAATATTAAAATTTCCTTCATGTTTCACCTCTCTTTTAAGTAAAATACCACACAAAAATGCGATGCCCATCATCGTTGCCGACGATGTGAGGAGTATCCTCTTTACAATGCTCATAAAAAAATTAATCGGAACCATGTTTATAAGCACGCTGTCTGCCGGATCGAGTATCCAATAGTCGTTGGAAAAGAATATTTCATGAAATAGATTAAAGTACCTGTTAAAATCAAGATACAACAGGCCGCCTAATGCTATCAATACAACAAAGTAAGTCGCTGCACTTAAAATCAGGCTCTTGTACAGCCATTTCCTTTTTGATATCCCGTAAATGCCTATAAACAGCAAGACCATCGCCGCAACGTTTCTAAAGAGTATCCCCTTATCAAAGAGCACTCCTACATCATCCATGTGGATTATCTCCCTCTCATTGAATATCTCTTGCTCAACGCCATCGATTGTTCCTTTAATGTTGAAATCCTCACGCTTTCCGAATAAGAAATCCTGTATTTCGTCAGTGACTCTCATCAATTCGTCAATTTCCATTCCTGTGGCGTTTTCTACATTGTTGATGTCGTATTGCTCTAAAAAGAAACTATCGGATTTTACTACGATTTCAAGACTTGTCAGTAGCATTACCGCCGGCATCAGAATAATTACGATCAGCTTTAAAATTTTTTCCTTCATAATTTCCTCCACATTATCACCGCATCTTCACCGTTGTCGCTGTAGTACCCTTTGCGAATGCCTACCCCTTTAAAACCGCACTTTTTATATAGCCTTAAGGCAGACTCGTTGCTTTTTCTTACCTCTAAGGTAAGAGCGTCCACACCGTCATTAATCCCATCGCCAATCATTTTATCAATAAGCATCTTGCCCAAGCCCAAACCTCTAAAAGATAAATCTACTGCTATGTTTGTTATGTGACCCTCTCCATGTATATGCCAGATTCCTGAATACCCTGCAATTTTGTCTTCGACTGTGATCACTTGGTATCTGGCCAATGGATTTTTCAGCTCATCTTCAAACATCTTTTTTGTCCAAGGTATTTTAAAACACCTGTTTTCCAGCTCTTCGATACAATCCAGATGATGAATTCCCAATGGAATTATTTTTATTTTGTTTTCATTCATTGTATCGCCCTGTTGTAATAACTCATTTTGCCTGTCGTATTATCATACGACTGTTTCAGCTTTTCTAAAACCTGGCTTCCAAGACTCATTGTCTCAATGGACTCCTTGACCGGCAGAATTTCGTATTTAAGTCTACCCCCGGCGTTATATCTATAAACCCATGTAGGTGTGTAGCTTACTGACGCCAAAGAAGCTTTACCTGTAATCATATCCTTTTCAACTTTAATATGAACGATTACCCCATCTTCTGTATAGTTTCTGGCGCTGATTGATGGAAGGGTCTCCCTTCGTTGGTTGGATAAAAAATTGCCCTGAGAATATATGACAAACTTATCTTCGCCGCCGATATTAATTATTTCCGATCTTTGTATGACGTGAGGATGGCTTCCGAGTACTACGTCTGCCCCCCAGTTAAATATCTTGTTTGCAAGCTGTTCCTGTTGATTGGTCGGACTTAGCTGGTATTCATTTCCCCAATGTATAGATACGAATATCATGTCACAATCCTGATCTTTTGCCTTTTGTATATCCTGTTTTATCTTCTCCTCATCAATGATGTTTATCATGTATCCAAGTTCCGCTGGAGTCAAAAGGCTTTCCATGCCGTTAAGGCCGTATGTGTAAGCTATAAGTCCCACTCTTATTCCCTTTGTCTCCAGCACTGTTATTTCATCTTCGGGTTCACTGAAGGTTCCGGTTGATATTAAATCCCGCTTTTCAATTTCTTCAAGAGTTCTCAATACCCCTGTTTTTCCTTTGTCGAGGGAATGATTATTTGCGGTAGTCAACACGTCAAACCCGGAACTTTTTATGCTGTCTAAAACTTCGTCGGGAGCATTGAATACCGGATATCCTTGAGGGGTTCCTCCAGCAGTTACCGTCTCGAAATTCCCCATAGCGATGTCTGCTGCTTCAAAAAATTTATTTACATTTTTGAAATTGTCGTCAAAATTGTAACTGCCGCTGCCTGAATCGTAAGCATTTGTTATCTGGGTACCGTGAAACATTATGTCTCCCACAGAAGTAAATGCAGCAACCTGCTTTTCTCCAAGATATTCTCCCTTTGGAGAGGTGAATACCATTTTTGTAAAATCATCCACCGGTTGAGTAACCTTCAAGTCGGGATTTATTCCCTCTTGAGATTTAAAAAGCCCTGTAAAAGCCACAACTCCCACTGCAAGCACCGTAACTATTACTGCAAGCCTCAAAAACAACAGCATTTTTCTATTTGATCTCATTATAAACCTCCATAAGCTCCGGCTACTGTTTTCTTTTTTTAGGCAGCTCTACGATAAAGCTGCTTCCCTTGTCCGGTTCGCTCTCCACGCTTATTTTCCCCTTGTGCTCCCTTACTATCCAGTTGGCTATGCTAAGGCCAAGACCGGCTCCACCTTGTTCTCTGGAACGAGCTTTATCCACTCTGTAGAACCTTTCAAAAATCTTATTTATATCTTCTTGGGATATGCCCATCCCCGTATCCTTTACAGTTATTATGGCTTTATCTGTCGTGTGCATAAGAGAAATAGTGATTTTTCCCCTTTCAGGAGTATATTTTATGCCATTGTCCAACAAAATGACGAGAAGCTGATTTAATTTGTCTTTATCTCCAATCAAATGTACGTTTTCTGATATTATGCTTTCAAATTCTATATCTTTTTCCTTTGCAATCAGCTGGAATTTGTCACTTGTTACCCTGACGAGCTTGCTTAAATCTACTTTATCCATGGTCACAGGTATCTGGTTGTTATCTGCCTGGGCCAAGGTCAACAGATTTTGTATCAGCTTGCTCATGTTCTCTGTTTCGCTGGATATGTTTTCAAGCCATTTCGCATTTTCTTTTATGGTCTCCTGCTCTTTCATTCCCAACAGTTCAGTGGTCGTCTTTATTATCGTAAGAGGAGTTCTGAGCTCATGACTTGCATCTGCGATGAATTCCTTTTGTCTTTCATAAGCTCTTCTAACAGGCTCCAATGATTTTTTTGCCATATGGGCACTGATAAAGATCAAGACGATAACGCTGAAGACCCCTATGCTCATGACTACCAGAAAAATCTGCCTGGTAACCAGATCATCAATCAACCTGGACTGATAAACCTGAACGATTGCAGATCTTCCCCCGGGAATTTCCACATATCCTGTATAAAGCCTATATTTTACACCCGATATGGTTATACTCGTAAAACTGTCCTTTTGAGTCTTCATGACCTGCTGAGCGTGAACGTAGGTCTGCTCCATCAGAGAATCCCTCAATACGCTTAAACCGGCCAGTTTTAAGTCTTCGTCCCATATTACATAATCAATCCTTGAATAATCGCTTTGGTTGCTACCCTCAGGCCATATATTTTCATCAGGAAGGTTTATCTCCAAAGTATTATACTTGTATATCATGGAAACTATGTGGTCTTTTCGTTCAACTAGAGTATTCTTTGCTGAAGAGTTAAATGCGGCATTTGAAAATCCCACTATGGAATATGAAAATATCAGCAAGAACGCAATCAGTATGAGCGCGTTCATAATCGTTAGTTTTCTGTAGAGTTCTTTAAACATTTAATCTATCACCTTGAGCTTATAGCCTATGCTTCTTAAAGTCTCAATCTTTATTTTAGTATTCTTAAGCTTTTTCCTTAAATTATGTATGTATATCTCTATGTTATTTTCATTTACGTCAGCGTCAAAACCCCATACTCTGTCTAAAATCTGCTCTCTGCTAAACACCTGGTCCGGCCTTTTTATCAGCATCTCCAAAAGAAGCCCTTCCTTGTACGAGAGCTTAAGTGGATTCCCATCTACCGTGGCAGCATAGTTGTCTGTATCAAAAGTGAAATTACCTATAGTTAAGATGTTTTCGACATAATCGGACTCGACCCTTCTGCCCAAAGCCCTTATCCTTGCAAATAGTTCTTTGGCGGAAAAGGGTTTGACTAAATAATCGTCTGCTCCAGAATCCAGACCTTCCACCTTGTCTTCTACAGTATCTTTTGCAGTTAACATCAAAACGGGAGTTTTGTTCCCTTTTTTCCTGATCTCCTTCAAAATCTCGATTCCGCTCTTTCCGGGAAGCATAATGTCAAGCACTATTACATCGTATATTTGTTTCGATGCATAGAGCAGGCCTTCTTCACCATCATTTGCTACGTCACATTGTATGTTTTGAATCTTGCAAAGTTCCTGCAAGGCCTCTGTGACTTTTTTCTCATCTTCCACAAACAAAATCTTCATATGGGTCCCCCTAATCGTTTATGGTAATAATCTGATCTATCTCCGCTCCGCCCAGACATTCCTCTCCATCATATAGCACTACCTGCTGCCCCGGAGTAATGGCCTTTTGAGGTTTGTCGAACATTACCTTGATATTTCCGTCTTCCAAGATGCTTACAATTACATCTTGGTCCGGCTGCCTGTATCTGAATTTTGCTTTAAGCTTTACATCCCTTCCCTTCAAAGCTTCGCAAGTCCAGTTTACATTGATGCCGATA
>DMAW01000125.1 GCA_003446375.1 Eubacteriaceae bacterium
GCAGTTTACTTGCGTAAATGAGCAGCGAAAATGATTGGATGAAGCCGCCCTGTCGAGGATAAGTGATTAAAAGTAATAAATTTTATGACAAAAGCTTCAATTTTTATTTAGTTCGGCAAATATTAGAGTTAATAAAGATTGTGACAAGCTTTACAAAGGTTAGTTTTAAGCTAAAAATCACCTATAATGAAAATTGTGACAGAGAAAGCTTTATGTTTAAAAAGCTCACTCTAATACACTCTGAGTATGTAAGAGTTTTGCTATGCCTTTTAGGCCTTGTCTGCCAAATTAGCATCACTTATCAACCCTTTTTCGCCGTATTTTTCAGTCTTATCAAATCTTTTTACCAAAAAATAATCACCTTCCCTCAAAGATGTAGCAAGATCATTGTCAACTACGATTATTTGATAACGTTCCTTTGATGCAACCTCATTTAAATCAACCATTGATTTATAAATCTGTTCGTAAATAGCTGGATCTGATAGGCTGCTATCATCTCCATCTTCCCTTGAATATTTCCCTATATTTTGTCCTGGAGTATCCAATAATAAAGTTGTTGGTAAGTATCCTCCATTCTCAAGGAGGTATTTTAATCTAGAAATGTACAAGTACACCGACATTAAAGTCCTAACACCACCCGATGAGATTTTAGAGTAAGTTCTTTCTCTAAAGTTAGGCATAAACTTTTTGTCTATAGAGGAACCGTAAATCCTGGTCAACTTAGAGTCATTCATTAGCTTTTTATAATGCACAGAAAGCTTCTCAATTATATCGTCTGTAGATACTAATTGAGACTCTACTCGTTTAAAATCAGTTTTTAGCTTTCCAATATGGATTTCTTTACTTCTAATTCTTGAATAAATATCTTCAAGCTTTTGAACTAACTTTGAATTTCTTTCAAGCTCTACAAGTCTCCCGGATAACGAGCGCCTTACAGCCTCTGCCCTTGAAACCATTTCAATTATTGGAGATAGTGATTCTAAATTATTCTGTTCAAAGTCATACCTAACTTTGCTTAATAGATCCTTCCTTTCAGTAATATTTTTATCTAATAAATTAAGATCCGACTTGATTTTATCAATTGCCTTAGAACAACCAGACAGTCTATTTTTTATGGAGCGTTGCTCAAATTCCAGTTGTTCATTAGTTAGAACCTCATCATCTAGTTTTATAGCACCACTACATGTAGGACAACTTACTTCTTTTTGGGTTAGCTCATGAATACTTAACGAATTCCTCAATATAAGTGAATCTTTAATACAACTAAGATCCTTTTCGTAAGAAGCCTTGAGTCGTTTATAGTCGGATAGTTTTGCTTTTTTTGCATACCTTTTGTTTTCTAGCTCCTGAATACTTTCAGCTAACACTTTTATTTCTACGCTGAAATCATCTGAAGTAGATGAAGCAATTTTACTATTTGTTTTTAGTAACCTGATTTCTTCATCAACAGCTTCTAATTCCACTTTCAGCTTAACTACATCTTCACCTGAGTTTACTTTAGAGTTAGTTGCAGATAAAAACTCATCAATAGACTTTGCTTTGCTGCTAAGTGCTTTAAAAGCTTCTGCCTCTTTTTTTATTTCCTCATTCAATTGCGCTAACTGATCATCATGGACACCATAAACAAACTTTTGTACTTCTACATTTCTGTTGAATAAAGGACCATTAGCTAAATCCATTAAATTGTCACTTGCGACACGCTTTTGTTTTAAATGAATTAGCTTCATTAAATCTCGAAAGCTCAATCGACTACTATTAGAGTCATCTTTGTATTTTGACTGTTTAAGCTTTACTTTTGGTATATCTAAGTAATCAAGTAATATATCTGAAATCCAACCATCAGGCTCTTGACCTTCAGACGAAGCAGAACACAATAATGGATAATGCTCATTAATATTTGCATAGCAACATTCATAAACTTTAATTAGATTGACTTTATCTCCTAAAACTCGGTTTAAAGTTATTACTTTTTGGTTGATTGAAACCTCTAAAACAACACTTCTACCGTATAGTTTGATTTCGTCATTATCTAAGTCACCAAACTTACCACCTAAAGCAAAATCGATCAGATTAAGAATGCTAGATTTACCCGAATCAAGATCTCCCCAAATCAAATTCAACCCAGATTCAAATGTACATCGATATTCACGCTCAACACCTACTATTATTAGCTTTTTAAATTCCATTTTTATTTTATTCATGAATTCTCCGATACAAGTCTTATGAGTTTGCTTTCGTTTAGTGCTGCGAGCTTCTTCAAGATCGATAAATTCTTATCTAAGAATTCTGATGAAGACTTGAAGTCAAGTAGTTCAAGAGCCTCAATCATGCCTTCATCATTGAGACGAACCTTTTTAGACTCAGTCAAAAGTAAAAAAGGTATTATTGCATCACTCTTGTTTTTGATATCAGAAAATTGATAACCATTTTCATAAAGATCCTGTTGGTAACCATATACACTACCTAAATCCATAGCATTTGAGATTTTCTTTAAAAGTATTGGATTATTAACAATCAAATACAACAACTCTAACTTCTCTAGAGTCAAAATGTTTCGTCCACTCCTATTTTTAGATAAATTATGAATTAGAAATGATACTAAAAAAACTCTATAAAACCTTTCGTATCTATAATCAAACAAATTACCTGACCTCATTTTCAATTGAGTCTATTGTTACACTATCACACCAATTTACATCCAAGTTTAATCGATTAGACTCCTGATGCAGAATTCCTTTTTTATGGAGAAAATTGAGGTACTCCACAAGGCAATCTAAAGAACTTTTGTCTAATTCAACTATTTTACTATGAATCTCTTTAACAACTTCACTATTTGATTTCACTCCTTTGCAGGAGCTATAGGTTCTGTACAGACTTATAATTTTACTTCTAAGTTCTTTAAAAACCTCTAGTTCATTTTTTTTAGCAGATTTCATAATAAGCTCTGCATGGAAAAAAGACTCTTTCGCATCTTCTATTAGTCTTTCTTCGATGGAGGCTAATACCATTTTAATGACAAAAATTTCCTTATCGTATGAGTGTACATCTGATTCATATTCAACTTGGGTTAATTTTTTTTGTCTATGGGTATGAAGTATCTCCTCTAGGTATTTGCTTACTACTTTGCAAGTTAAATCATTTGAATCTAATGGCTTGCAAATTTCACTGTGACTAACTTGTAATGTTTTAGATTTGAACCTTTTCACCGTATTCGGGGTAGCACTTAATTTTCCAACACATTCGTCATGCTGAGCTTCAACGTAGTAGCTTTTTGGTAAGTCATCAAAGCTATCAACCCAAAGATCATTTAATGTCGTCATATCTTCATTTAATGGTTGTAGTTCTTTAGCATTTACATTAATAGGGCCAAGGATTACAGCTGGAAATGCTCCTCTGTGAGGTGTAGCCAAAGAAATATATCCAATTACAGGTATTTGGATATCTTCATATTCTTCAGCTATGTGATTCAATATAAAGTTTTTTCCAATAAGCCCGCCCATACTATGGCAAACAAATATTATACTGTCATAGTTTGCACTTTCGACTTCCAGAAATGTAGCCAGCGAGTTTGTTAGTGAATTTATGGATGAGTTTTTTCTAATTTTTGGTTTATTAAAATTTAATCCTGGAAATTTATTAATTAAACCTACAAATGATCTCCCCAAAACATTTTGAGTAAGATTTATAATTTTTGTAAAGTAGTCAAACTCAATTACATCAATTTGATCGCTTATTTTGCTATCGGCTTGCAGTAATTCAGAAAAACTAGCTCCACTTTCATCATTAACCCAAGTCCCCTCCCCACCAGTGAGACCATGAATCATAACGACAAGAGTTTTACTCATTTGATTAGCTTCCCTCATATAGTAATGCTAGGTATTGCTAATACAAAGTGCATCCCAGCTAATTAATTTACTCTTTAGCATCAATAAAATATCATACACTAAATATAAGGGAAAACATGTAAGTTATCAGAGACATTTTGACCTTTCCCCAAGATTAGTACCAATCCCTTAATGAGATTTTCCAACTTATGCTGCTTGCTTGGCATACGCAACAGGCGGCATATAGTTCAGTGAACTATGAGGGTGAACATGGTTGTAGTGTTCACGCCATAGCTCGATTTCGTATCTGGCTTCGTCCAAAGTTCTGAACCAATGCTGATTCAGACATTCATTCCTGAATTTGCCATTAAGGCTTTCCACAAAGGCATTTTTCGTCGACTTCCCTGGCTGGATAAAGCCCAGTGTTACGCCCGTTTCCTTACTCCAGAAGAACATTGCCTTACTGGTAAATTCTGTCCCGTTGTCACAGGTAACCTTGTTGGGTTTGCCACGCTCTTCCATCAACAGATCCTGGAATCTTGAGACCTGTCTGCCACTGATGGATACAGAGACTAATTGACCGACCATTTCCCTCGAATAATCATCCACGACATTCAGTATCCGAAAGCGCCGATTACTGCTGAGTTGGTCTGACACAAAATCCATCGACCAACGCTGATTGGGTACAATTGGCACCTCTATGGGCTGTCTTGGTCGAGTTAGCTTCTTGCGTTTCTTAGTCCTGACCAGCAAACCTTCCTCTATGCATAGCCGATAGGTTCGTTTACGATTTTGCACCCAACCTTCGCCTTTGAGCAAACCATGCAGCATCAGATACCCATAGCGAGAATATTCGTCGCCAGCGCCTTCAGCCGCTGCCAGAGCTCTTTGTCAGCCTTTAGTTTGCACTGATAGCGAAACGCAGTCCGGCTCAGCCCAGCCAGCTTACAGGCCACACGCTCACTGAAGCTAAAACCTTCAATCAAGCGTTGAGCAACAGTTTTTTGCCGCTGACGTTACCACTTTTTTGACCGCATATCCTTCATGGCTTCGACTTCCAACATTTTGTCGGCCAGCATCTTTTGAGCTTGTTGTTCTCAGCCTCCAATTCTCTCAGCCGCTTCGCTTCGTTCACTTCCAACCCCGAATACTTACTACGCTAGTAGAATGTACCCGTGGATATACCCATTTCACGGCAAATGTCATCGACTTTTGCCCCTGCCTCATGCTGTTTGATGGCCTTGATGATTTGTTCTTCGGTGTAACGTTTCTTCATGTTGAGATCTCAATTGGCTCTAAATAGCTATTCCTAAATGTAGGTCACTGGCCTCATTAGGCATCATCATGCTAGAA
>DMAW01000060.1 GCA_003446375.1 Eubacteriaceae bacterium
CCATCTTCCCCGTGACATCATCTTTTCAAGCTACGCCGCCCACCGAGATCTACACACTTTCCCGCCACGCCGCTCTACCGACCTACCCAAGGGAGGGGTACTCACGCATTCAGAATTTCCGTGGGGAATCTCAACGTGGAAACCGACCCAAGTTGGAAAGCACTTTTCTCTCTCATATACGCATTCGATGTATTTATCCAGGTTATTAAGCCTGCCTGCTTCATCTATCTTAGATGCCATAAAAGAAATTATCTCCTCTTTTGAGTCAAATTCTTCATTTAAAAATATCAAATTTTCATTAATCAGTTTTTCCATAGTTAAATCTCCTTAGTATCTCGTTAATTTTTTTAGGCGAATCAGCTTTTTTCAGTTCCTCTATCTGGCTGTCATCATCAAGCATCTCGTAAAACTGACCAAATACGTTCGCAGCCATGTCATAGCCTTCCATTTTTATGCATAAAATAAATATTGTATCTATCATCTCGTGCTTATAAATCATTGGGTTTTTCAGCCTTATTACTGCTATCTTGGATCTTTTGACAAACTCCGTTTTGCTGTGGGGTATCGCCAACCCCTTTCCGATATATGTAGATGATTTTCTTTCTCTTCCTAGTATGCTCTCCACAAACCCCTCAGCAGCATAATTCTCATCTATCATCTTTCTTCCGTACTTTTCAATCAAATCGTCAAATCCGAGATTTTCTTTCTCCACAAAACAGTAATCTTCTGAAATAATATTTGTTTCGACCATTGAATCTCTTTCATATAACCCCTTATTAGTTGAATGCCTTTGATTCAAGCTCCCCAACAACCTATTGATTTTAAATATATCTTCGTTATCCAAAAGAGCACTCACGTAAACGACTTTTTTGGAGTTTATGTCATAAGGAACTGTAGATATTATGATGTCCGATCTTTCAATGAGGTCTTGACTTAGCTTGTCTGCAGAAACAACTGCCAGTATTTCAAGGTTGTGAAACCTCTTTACCAACTTTGTCTTTATTAGCTGAGCTGTTCCTATTCCGCTGGAGCATACTATAACTGTTTTATACATCTTCATTCCTCTTTCAACAGCAGCAGCTATATGCATTGCGATGTATGCAACCTCATCTTCGTTTATCATCAAGCCGCACTCTTTTTCAAAGATAGAGCTCGATACCCATGTGGCTCCAAAAATCCCGGTATATTCGTTTTTTATGGTTTCAAGCATAGGATTTCTCAGTTTAAGACCATTTTCAAGCCTAACTATAATAGGCCTTATATGCAAAACCAAAGAGGTCAAGAGCACCTCATCATTAGTCATATCCACACCCAATATATCGCTTGTGACTCTTATCACTTCTTTAGCTAGCTTTACATAAAGCTCATTTTGTGTAGCCAGTATTTCTTTGCAATTTTCGTCGGTGATATCTTCTTGTATCTTTGCTCCTAGCATATGAAGGCAAATGTAGCCTGTCTCATCTTCAGGAAATTTAAGATTGAATTTACCTTCAAGCTCTTCCAAAAGTTCCTTTGCTATGTCGTAAGCTTTGTTGTCTTGAATATTTTTAGTATATCCCTCAGGCATAATTATCTCTTGATTGCTCTTTACTCTTTTTATGGTAATTGCTATATGCGCCAAAAGATTTAAAAATGCTTGATCTGTAAAAGAATATCCCAATCTCTTTTCAGAATTCTGTATTGCCTTTTGAACCTTTATCAAATCGATATCCGCAAAGAATTCTTTAAGCTTATTGAAGTTCTTTATACTCAATCTGTAGTCAAGCTCTTCAAAATCAATTGCTACCTCATCGTTGTTGCTTTTGTCTATTTCATGAAAGAATTCGACTATGGCTTTTCTAAAATCGATCTCTTCGCCTTCAATCCACAGTCCTTGATTCTGCTTTCTTTTAAGCTTCAGGCTATAATTTTCAAGCCATACTTCTACAGCTTCCAAATCGTTTACAATCGTGCTTTTGCTGCAGAATAATTCGTCTGCAAACATTTGCATCGTATAGTTGAATTTATTGATCAAGAGAATCTCGAGAATATACTCTTTTCTATATTGAAAATCATATACCGCTTCTTTTTTTAAACTTCCGCATCTGTTTTTCACTTTTAGTCTTTGATGCTCGTTTACATCCAGATAAACGCCCACGTTAGGTTTTTTAACCAATGTTATCCCGTCGTCTTCAAGTAATTCAGATAATGCATTCAAATGGTTTCGGACTGTCTTTCCTGATCTGCCCACTATCTTGCTTATTCTGTCCACTGTCATAGGCGTTTTTTCTTCAACTAAAATGCTTAATATTTCGCTGTTTATATCTTTCTTTCTTGCCATTTTTATTACCTCGCTTAAAAATCACATGAAGCCCTCTGCTTCCTGATTTAATATTAACACTTTGCTTCAGGTTTTAAAATACGACATTATTCAATATGCTTACCTTATTAATGTGGAAATATTAAGCTTATGTTTTTATTTGATATATCTAAACTCTCTCAAACATTTTTCTACCGATACCTTTGTATCATCAAATTCAAAACCACATCTTTTGATTTTGCCGGTGTCTAGCCTTACATTTCGGGCACATTCACTGTACTTGTCCTCATCCTTTATTATAAGCTCTTCTATCTTATCTTGATCCATTCCCAGCTTTTCAAGTATCACTCTGCTTATTTCATATCTACTCAAGTCGTTGTTGCTTCCGGTATGGTATGTTCCGTATTCCAGATTGAACACCTTTTCGAACTGATCAATGATATCATAAACGTAAGTGAGGCCTCTGTATTCATTGCACGTTACCTTTTGAGCTTTTCCTTTGAGAGCTATTTGAATCGTATCCCACAATATGTTGGGATTAATTGCTAAGTTTCTCTCCGGGAGTCCAAATAGCCAGGTAAATCTTAATATCCAAATCTTGTCATGGATATTTTTGATTTCGCTTTCAGCTTCCAGCTTAGTTATCCCATACTGTGTATTAGGCACCGGTTCATCTATCTCTTTAAACGGCGCTCCGTTGGTGTTTCCGTTAAATACCTGTTCCGTACTGAAAAAAACCAGTTTTGCATCTACCTTTTTTGCTGCCAGTGCAACGTACTTAGCTCCGTCTACATTTATTTTTCTTGCAAGGTCTTTATTGTTCTCGCAAAATCCGGTGTCAGCTACTGCTGCAGCATGTATTATGTAGTCCGGGTTAAAATCCACGATCGTTTTGATTGCCTGCTCCTCATCTGTGATGTCCAAAGTATCTACGTCTGTTGATAGTATCTCATACTTTGAACTATAGGCATTAGTAAATCTCTTTCCAAAAAAACCATTTCCTCCTGTTAAAAATATCTTTTCCATAAGCTATCTCCTTTTCTATTGTTTCTACAAGTCAATCATACTCCTTGAACCAACAAAAAAAAAGGCTTCAAAGTACACAATCCTTACCTCATAATGTGGTAAGGATTGTGTCTGTATTTACTTTTCAAGCCATACCGCTATAAGCTGCCCTACATCATTTTCATACCAAGTGACATCCACTTCATCTCCGTCTTTAATTTCAAGTTCATCAAATTTTTCCGGCGTATCGTAGTATCTCAAAACTAAAATTTCGCTTCCTGCAGTTGCCTCAAAGCTGTTGTTGTCAATTATACCGTTAATGCTTATTGTTGCTGTTTTTAAATTCACCTCTTGGCTTGTTCTATCAACCAGAACGAATCTGTCCAACTGGTTTTGATTATCTGCTATCTCATAAAAAACTTTTATCAAATCTCCAGTGTTTATCTCCATATTCGATAGTTCTTCGTAGATGCCTACTTTGTAAATAATTTTAAATCCTTGTTCTTCATCTATCATCTCAAATGAATTGTTGTCTGCAAATCCTGTAAATATTCCTTTTGCGACTTCGATATCCAAGATGTATATTTCCTGCACTGTCTTTTCATTTTCAGCCTGGATATAATCGATTCTTATCTTTTGATCTTCACTCAGCTTCATGTCCTGTATTATATCGACTAATCCCGTCTTTCTGAAAACAACTGGTTCTCCATCTACCAGAACCTCCATGCTGTTGTTGTCTGCCAGTCCTACAAAATATCCTTCTAACGTAATAATATCCGGCGTTCCATTATCTCCGTCGCCATTTCCATCGCCGTTTTCTCCACCGTCAATAGAACATCCCGATATCAAAATCAGACTAAATATTACCACGATAAATATCCCTAATGCTTTCTTCATTCTTTACACCTCCCTATGGGGCTTTCTCTTTACTAAATATATACCCCTTGCCAAGAAATCATATCAACTATGTTGTTGCCTTTTTTTAACGCTGAATTTTCAAGAACATTATTTAACATTATTTTTCTTGTGTTTTCTTTAGAAAAAGTATAAAATAAATAAGTTATATTAATAGAGAGGAATTGATTACCATTAGTACCAACAAAATTATCAATATTGCTGTTATCGCCCATGTAGACGCAGGCAAGTCAACACTTGTAGACGCATTTCTGTCTCAGAGCGGCGTTTTTAGAGAAAATGAAGAGGTCGTAGAGTGCGTTATGGACTCAAACGATTTAGAGCGAGAGAGAGGAATTACGATCTACTCAAAAAACTGCTCAGTCATGTACGAAGATATAAAAATAAATATAGTGGATACCCCGGGTCATGCTGACTTTTCATCAGAGGTCGAAAGAATCATTAAAACTGTAGACACTGTAATACTTCTTGTTGATTCATCTGAAGGTCCCATGCCGCAAACCAGGTTCGTACTTAACAAGGCTCTTCAGATTGGGCTTAAGCCGATACTTCTTATAAACAAGATCGACAAAAAAGACCAACGGGCTGAAGAAGTCGTAGATATGGTATTTGACCTGTTCTTGGAGCTTGGTGCAAATGACGAACAGCTTGATTTTCCGATTTTGTATGGAATTGCAAAAGACGGAATCGTAAAAAAGAATATGGAGGATGAAGAAAACGGAATAGTTCCCCTATTTGAGACTATTTTAGAACACTCTTCCACCTACCCTAACCTTAACGATGAACCATTGCAGCTTCAGATTTCATCTCTTGCCTACGACGATTACCTAGGAAGGCTTGGAATAGGACGAATATACAAAGGCACTCTTTCTGAAGGCCAGGCTGTCGAAATATTCAAAGAAGACGAATCACTTGTCAGAGGAAAAATCGCATCTGTGTTTACTTATGCAGGTCTTAAAAGGATTCCTGTAAAAGAAGCTCAAAGCGGCGATATCGTCGTAATCAGCGGAATTCCCCACATATCCATCGGGGAAACGATTGGCGAAATCGACAAGGTGGATCCTTTGGAGCTTTTACACATAGAAGAACCCACTCTTTCCATGAACTTCCTGGTAAATAGCTCACCATTTGCCGGAAAGGAAGGCAAGTTTGTAACGTCAAGACATCTTAAAGCCAGACTTGAAAGAGAACTTGAAGTAAATGTAGGACTGAAGGTCGAACCCCTGGACCAAACTGATGGATTTAAAGTATCCGGAAGAGGCGAACTTCACTTGTCTATACTTATTGAAAACATGAGACGTGAAGGCTATGAGCTTGGCGTGTCAAAACCTGAGGTAATCATGCACAGAGAAAACGGCAAACTCATGGAACCTGTGGAAAAAGTTCTTATATCAGTGCCACAGGAATACTCCGGAGCAGTCATATCCAAGCTTAATGTAAGAAAAGGCGTCATGGAAGCCATGCACGGCGAAGGCGAGTTTACAAACCTTGAATATCTAGTACCTACCAGAGGGCTCTTGGGTTATTCTACCGATTTTATCAATGATACGCGAGGCGAAGGCACCATGGTCAGGCGGTTTGAGCGATTTGAGCCTTACAAGGGAGATATCCCTCAAAGGGTAAACGGCGTTTTGATTTCTCAGACTGACGGCGAAGCCATGGGTTATTCATTAATGAATTTGAGCGAACGGGCTCAGTTCTTTATCGAACCCGGAACAAAGGTTTATGAAGGCATGATCGTTGGACTTAATTCAAGAAGCGATGACATGACCGTAAATCCTTGCAAGAACAAGAAAATGACAAACGTTCGTGCTTCAGGTTCAGATGATGCCATAAAGCTTCCTCCTGCTTTGAAATTGACTCTGGAAGATGCTCTTGAGTTTATAAATGACGATGAACTAGTTGAGATAACTCCGGAACAAATAAGAATTAGAAAGAAGTTTCTAAAAGAGCTGGACAGAAAAAGAAGCGGCAAGGTTTCATAATAAAGGCTCCCGATTTAAATCGGGAGCCTTTTGTTATTCTTTTTCAAATTACAGATTATAATAAGTATACCCATCTAGAATGAAATCTATGATGCTTTCTTGAGTCAAAGGATGATAAATCAAATTACCGCAAATATCAGGATTAATAGTTACCGAATGTGCTCCTGAAAGACTTACCTGGTGGACTTGCTCAACATTTTTAAAACTAGCTGCCAACACCTTTGTATTCAATCCGTATGTTTTTATCAACTGCACGATATCTTCAACCACCTTGATTCCGCTTGAAGAAATATTGTCCAATCTGTTTACATATGGTGCTACAAAATCAGCTCCGGCCATGCTGGCTATAAGAGCTTGCTGCTGAGTGAATATAGCTGTTGCCGTTATTTTGAATCCATCCTTTTTGAGCGACTTCATTGTTTTTAGTCCTTGCTCATTCACAGGAATCTTTGCATAGAAATTGCCTTTTACGGCATCTCTTAATATATTTGCTTCTCTTACCATTTCCTCAGCTGTTTCTCCCAAGGTCTGTACGTGAAGCATGCTTTCATCACCGATTACATTTCTGATTTCCTTTATAGTGTCGATGACGTTTTTCCCTCTTTTTGCAATAATAGTCGGGTTTGTTGTCACTCCGGCTATGGGATAGCAATCTACTATCTTTTCTATCGCTTCCACATCGGCAGTATCCAATAAGTATAACATTTTGTTTCCTCCTCTAAAATCTTTCTTAAACACTTACAACTTAACAATATATCAATAGTGAACAAATGTAAAGATTAATCTCAATGTAAACCTTTGCTAATTATAAAGAGGCTGATATGTCTTCAGCCTCTAGGTAACTATTCATCTTTTCTGTAGTTGTAATCTCTTTCATTGAAAAAATTAAGCCATGATGAAGTTTTGTAAAGATCCCAATTACATGGAGGGGTGTATCTAAGCTTCATGGTATACTCTTTTTTATGGGCTTTTAGCTTTTCATACATAACCACATATATGCACTTTTGCTTTCCAGGATAAACTTCACACCAACCGTCTCTTCCGCCGCCGCAGGCACCATTTCTTTGGTTCTTTGGGCATTTAGACATTGGGCATTGGAAACCTATCTCGTGCATTACACAATCTCCACAGAATCTACATTCATTTGTAAAGGTTTTTGTGTAGTACTCGAACCACGTAAAAGGCTTATTGAGAAAATTTTTGTCTATCTTCTTTGCAAAAAATTTTACTATTGGATAAAATGGAGCACTTTCCTTGAACACAAGACTGTGGACCATCCCAAACATTCTGTCAAATAAAGTATTTCTTTTGTGCCCGGTTTTTGTCCTGTCGACCGGAACATCTGTATTTAACCCAGTGACAGGATCTTTTTCAAAATAATAAAATCCATTGTCCATAGGATAGTCAAACTCCTTTACGATCTCCTGCCAATTGGGCAGAAGCTCCTCTCCTTTGTCTAAAACATAGCATAAATCTTTATAGCTCATTCCATGTCCCGCAATGGTCGCGCCATCGTATTTAAGGCCCTTTAAAACAGCATAAAGCTTCGCAGCCCTAAGAAGCTGTCTTTCTTTATGATCCGGGTACTTAGCTTTTTCTTCTTCCATTTCTTTTATCATTTTATCAGTGACTACGCAACCGGGTATGAGATTTTTGTTCATCATTTTTGCAACCGGAAGAGATAATACAAATATATTCCCTATCAAAGGAACGCCAATGTCGTATTTGTCGGCATACCTTTTTAATTCATCAAATTTTCTGGCATCATAACCAAGTTGAGTGATTAGATAACTAGCTCCATTATCTACTTTTTGGTGCATTTTATAATACTGAGCCATTTGCTCCGGCTCTGTAGACTTAAAGGGAGATACTACTGCTCCTGCAAAGTAATCTGTTTTATTTAGCTGCTTTGTACCTTTTCTAACAGGTATCTCATAGCCTTGATTCATCTTTTTTATAATTCTTAATGTATGTACTGCATCTATGTCAAAAACAGGCTTAGGTCTTCCCCCGAATCCTTCGGTGGTATAATCCCCTGTCATTACCAAAAGGTTGTTAAGCTTAGATCTATTCATGGCATGTAGCTGACTTTCAATTTCATTTCTGTTTTTATCTTTGCATGTAAAATGAATAAGCGTCTCTCCACCGGTTTCATCCAATATCTGCTTAGCTAATGGATACGGTAAAATCGCCGGTTTTCCACTGGGGTTTTCAGTAATTGTAAATGCATTTATCCTTGGGTCTTCAACTGCCTGTCTTGCAGTTTCGATAACCTGATCCTGAGCCGGCTCTGTAGAACCCCTTCCCGGAACCAGCTCCCAAGTGACAGAAAAGTGCTCTTTACTTAAAACCGCTTCTTTGTAAGAAAGTTTTTTTTCACGCATGCTCTTCCTCCTCGCAATTTGTCTTTGAACATTTCCCAAACCAATAGTCGATACATGTATATACAGGATGCGTTTGCATAATTTCTATTTAAATATAACACATCTATGTATTGGTTTTCAACGATTGATACTAAGTTAACGCAAAAACCTTTATAGTTATTTTTGGTTAAATCCATATGTAAAAGGGTATTTATTAGTAAAGTAAAACAAACCGTTAAGGAGGTTTTAGGATGAACCTACTAACAAGAAACCAGCTAGATGAATTGATTAATACCGAAAACCAAAATTGCATCAGTTTCTATCTTCCAATGGAGAAAGCTCCTACTGAAGCAGACAAGACCAAGGTTTTATTTAAAAACCAAATCAAGTCAGTTGAAAGTGATCTAATCGAGCATGGACTTGCCCCAAAAAATGTCGATACCTTAATAGCACCTGCTGTTAAATTGCTTGAAACTCCCGAATTTTGGACGGATACTGACCACAGCGTAGCAGTCTTTATGGTTGAAGACCGAATAACTACAATAAAGCTACCATTTGCAATGGAACCAACTACATTTATAGGACCCAAATTCTATTTGGTGCCGCTGTTTAAATTGTTTTCATTTGACAGCAAATTTTACATTTTGGCATTGAGCCAAAATAAGGTGAGGCTTCTGCAGTGTGATCTATTGGATTGCGAAGAAGTGGATATCTCTTCTCTACCTACAAGCCTGGATGAAGCTTTGCAATACGATGATATCGAGAAGAAAAATCAATATGTCATGAGAAGTCCCGGCAGCACCGGAGGAGGAGCTCCGGGCGTATATCGAGGACAAGGTGATGGAAAGGACGAGCACAAGACAAATCTCTGGAGGTTTATGGAAATGCTCGAGTCAGGTCTTACCGGCTTTATAAAAGACAAAGAAATGCCTGTAGTATTGGCCGGAGTTGAATATTTGACTGCTATTTTTAGAAAAGCCAACTCACATCTGAACCTGATAGACAAAGAAGTGTCAGGAAATACAGATGTGCTTTCCGACAAGCAGCTTCATGCCAAGGCTTATCCGTTAGCACAAGATTTCTTTGATAAGTTTGTGGCGATGGATCTTGAGCTTTATCACAACTTGACTTCTTCGGACAAGACCAGTGATAAAATCGAAGAAATTGCATCTGCCGCAGCCAAAGGAAAGATTAGGATACTCTTTACGACCCAAGGTGTTTTTGTTCCGGGCATTTACAACATAGAGCTTGATTCGGCTTTCCACAAAGACCACAGCCCTGATTCTGAAGATTTAATAAACTTTGCAGCTATAAACACTTTTAAGACAGGTGGAAAAGTCTATGTTTTAGATGATGATAAAATGCCACAGACTGATGAGTGCGCTGCCATATTCAGATATTAAAATTTATTGTCCCGTCAACCGGCGGGACAATTTTAATTTTTACTGTTTCTTTCCTTCAACAAAATAGCTCGTTTCCCTAATCGCGCTTTCTTCACCATCAGAAGCATGTATTATGTTTTTAGTTTTGCTAATGGCATATTTGCCTCTTATGGTACCTGAATCCGCTTCCAATGGATCTGTAGAGCCCGAGAGCTTCCTTATTACTTTTATGGCATTTTCGCCTTCGACAACCAATACGACTACAGGTCCGCTTTGCATATAGTCCATCAAAGATGAAAAGTATGGCTTGGTCGCATGTTCATGATAATGATACTTCAGATCTTCATCGCTTAAGCTTTTGATTTCCATGTAAGTTATGTCTAGATCTTTTTTTTCTATTGCAGAAATGATTTCTCCTACCAGCTTTCTTTTTATCGCATCAGGTTTTAATATTACCAAAGTCTTTTCAGCGCTCATAAATATGCCTCCTTATTTGCTTATGATTTTTCTTATGCCTTCGCTCACAACAGGTATTATCTGTTTTTTTCTTGAAACCCATCCTTCTATAAATATCCCTTGATACATCTCTCTTTCAAATATATTGTCTATAGACTTATTGCTGGCATTGTATAGTATGTAAGAACCTTGCTTTATTATATCCGTTATGATGCATAATGTCAGATAGTGATTCCTGTTTTTATTTAAATTATTTATAAAAGACAGATACTCTTCTATGTTTTCGCTGATTGCTTCGATATTAAGAGTAAAAACCTGAGAAATACCTGTTTTCATTCCTTCTAGGACGAACTCTTTGTAATCTGAAAAGAATACCTCCTCGACGGACTTGCCGGATATGTCCGTTCCTTTTTTAAACATTTCCATAGCAAATTCATTAAGATCAATTCCGGTAATTTCAACCAGTTCTTTTACAGCTTCTACGTCGTAATCAGTAGTAGTTGGAGACTTTAAAAGCAAAGTGTCTGATACTATCCCTGAAAGCATCAACCCTGCTTCATCTTTGTCCATTTTTATTCCGGACTCTTTATACATATTAAAAAGTATAGTATTAGTGCTGCCGACAGGTTGATTCCTGAATGATATGGGAAGCGTCGTAGATATATCGCCAATTTTATGATGGTCTACTACTTCCAATATATCTGCTTCAAATATACCTTCTGCACTTTGAGCATACTCGTTGTGATCCACTAAGATAACCTTTTTCTTTGATGGGCTAATTATATGGCTTCTGCTGATTATCCCTAGGTATTTTCCGTCTTTGCCCACAAGAGGAAACTTCGAATGATCTGAATCTTTTATTATGTCTCTGCAATCATCCAAGTAATCTTCTTCGGCAAAAGATAGTATGTTGTCTTTTACCATTATATTTTTAACGAAGTTAGTCAAGAATATAGTTTTGGTCGCTTCGTATGTGTCAAAATCGGTCAATATCATATTTACACAATTCTCTTTGGATGCATTTATTATTTTTTCGTCCAATTCTGCTTTTCCGGTTACTATAATAAGCTTCACTTTTTTTTCTATGGCAAACTTAATTATATCGAATCTGTCCCCGACTATAACTATAGAGTTTTCTGTGAAAAGCTCCATCTCTTCTATTGTATCCAGATGAAACGCCGTAACCATTACATCGCCGCTTAAGTTTTCACTGCACTTATTTAAGCTCTTCCCTTCCATTCCTTCGAGTATATTTTCATACGTAGTCTCAATCCTGCGCTGATCGCTGTTTATAAGGCTCATTGCTATATCCTTCATAGTAACGATACCTGATAAGATGCCTTGATCATCGACAACAGGGAGAGTTCTGACTCTGTTTTTGCCCATATGCAAATAAGCGTCATATATCGAATTGTCATAAGTAAATGCCTTTACCCTGTCATAGTTAAGATCCTTCATCTGTATCTTAACGTTTTCAAGCATCTCAGGTTCTTTTACTTTAAAATAATCTAGTACAAAACTGCTTTCTTTGCTGATTTCATCTAATACGTAAGGTTTTGTATTATGACCTGTCTTGTTTTTAAATTTAGACATTACTATCGCTGAAGTCACGCTATCCGTATCCGGATTTTTATGCCCGAAAATCATAATCTCACTCATTGCCTTCCCCCCTGTAATATATTGCATCATTCCCTTTTCAACAATCATTATATCAGTGGACAATGTCCAGTGCCAATGAATTTTCTTTTAACCATTTTTGGGCTTCTTGGTAATTAGGGTATGTCTTTTCAACCAAATTCCAAAAGTCATTGGAGTGATTCTTGTGTACCATATGACACATTTCATGCACTACCACATAGTCTATTACCCAATTTGGAGCCATTGCAAGTCTCCAGTTAAACAAAAGCTTGTTGTCATGAGTACAGCTTCCCCAAATTTTTTTCTGTTCTTTTGCCTTGATCTGTTTTGGACTAACTTCAAAGCATTTAGAATATTTCTTGACTCTTTCATTTAAAACTATCTGGGCATATTTTTTATACCATTTTACAAATATATCTTTGATAAATTCAGGTTCGCATCCTGAATGCTCCAATACAAATCGCTTGTCTATAAAATTTAATCTTGATGTATTTGAATCCACTTCGATCACTTCCAAAGGATACTTATACCCAAGGAGCATGAATTTTTCTCCGCTCTCAAATTTTTTTATTTGTGTTTTTTCTTTTCTCTTTTCCATTGATTCTTTTTTTTCGATAATCCACTTTCTTTTTTTAATTATCAATCCTTCGATATTTTTTATAGACAAGCTTTCAGGAGCGGTTATCACAAGGCCTGCAGAAGGATCTACTTTAAGTTCTATAGTCTTTCTTTTTCGTCTGATCAATTCGTATTCTATTACTAGGTCGTTTATATGTATTATTTTCTTCATGAAGCCTCCTAAGCATTTTCTTGTATACAGCCTTAATATATGATATCATATTGTATTGGAGAGCGAGCAAGTCAGATGATCGCGTGGGCATGTTCCGCAAGGACGCTCACGAGGAAAGTCCGAGCTCCATAGGGCAGGGTGCCGGGTAATCCCCGGTGGAGGCAACTCTAAGGAAAGTGCAACAGAAAGGAAACCGCCCGACGCATAGAAATATAGATTGACAACCTTATTTATATAACATATAAACAAAATTTTCAATCTTATTTGGAAACAAGTATATATTTTTATGCGTCGGGTAAGGATGAAAGGGCGAGGTAAGAGCTCACCGGCGGCTGGGTAACCAGCCGGCTATGTAAACCCCACCTGGTGCAAGACCAAGTTAGGACAAAAAAGCAGTGGCCCGCTGTGTCCAGTGGTAGGTCGCTTGAGCCTTTCGGTGACGAAAGGCCTAGATAGATGATCATCTAATACAGAACTCGGCTTACAGACTAGCTCGCTCTTCCCTTTAATAAAAAAATTGGCTCTGTTTCTATTCTAATTTAATTTGGCTTAATCCTGCTGCCAAATGCAATATCTCTAAATAATCTACAACTGCACAAATCCAATTCTAAATCTTGGTCCAAAAGTTTAAACTGTTTATTTATTAATATGCATGAACAATAAACAAGTTGTTTTATAACATATTATTGCGATATGTATTGTTTATTCCCAAATCATTTTCCCTCTAACATTATCAATAATTGGATGCCCATTCTCAGATATAATTCTAATTTCGATACTATTCAAGAACGATGCCGTCTTACCTTTAGTTTCAGTTTTTACTGTAAAACTAATATCATACAGCCTATAGTTTATATCACTATTTTTATAATAATCACGATAAGTCCCTTCGTCTTTTTTAATTAATTCAACATCAACAATAGTAACTTCATTTATATTCATATCCTTCATATTTTTATTCGGCAGTAATCGATTACTAACATAGGACTCAAGACATAGTTCTGTCATATATGAGTCGAATGAATCTAAAAACCACCAATTATTATAATCAGAATCAGAATTCATAGTATCCTCTACTCGACTCCAATCGGTTGAAGTCATGGTGAGTTGGGAATAATATTCTTGCAGGAATCTTTCTACAAGTTCTCTATCATTATTGAGCTCATCATTAGAAGTGCACCCAGACATTGCAAAACAAATAAAGAATATAAATATAACAATTATTTTTTTAATCGTTCTCCACCCCCACTATGCTATTTCACTATTATGTTAGAATCATACTATCGATGGTCATATTAGCCAATATTTTCAATCCTATCCTGTTATTAACATGTTATAATGTCACCTTTTCCCTCAAATTATGAGGTGCGTTATAATTATACCATTAAATACATACATTCATTTAGGTAAAAGATATTTTATATTAAATGCTTTCCCTTTTAAATAGCGCAATATTTATTAGCAACTGGAATCATCTCAAACACCAATCAAAAAAGGCATACCGCTATGACTCTTACAGTCCATAACGATATGCCTTTATGTTTTTAAATTCTTACAATTTTATTATCAATCAAGTTGTGCTTACAAGCTGTCTTTAATCTCGTCGATAAGAGATTCTAGCTCTTTATCTTTTAAGTAGCTTTCAATTGGGACAATTCTGCTGGTATCATTCATCAGCTTGAATCTTTCTGCCAAATCTTTATGTACGACTACTACATCACTGTCTTTGGGAACATCCTCAATCCTATAGTGTTTCACTTCTATATCATCTATTCCCATGTTTTTTAGCTGCTTTTTGAACGCTGAAGCTCCCAAGGCGCTGCTTCCCATTCCTGCATCGCAGGCAAAAGATATCTTTTTATATTTGCTGCTTATTGCTTTGCCTGAGTAACTTGCGCCAATTTTTTTGCCTTCTTCTTTCATCATCTTAGACTTTTTAATTGAGTCAGTAAGTGATTCATCATCATCTTCATCTTCAGTTTTATCAGCCTTTAATATCAATGATGTTACGAAGAAGGACACTGCAGTAGCAACTAGCACGCCTGCTATTACACCGATGAAATTCCCCCTTGGCGTCAATGCCAAATACGCAAATATGGATCCCGGGCTTGGGCCTGCTACTAATCCAACTCCAAATAATTGGAATGTCATAATACCTGATGCGCCACCTAGTATCATTGACAAGATGGTTATCGGCTTCATGAGCACGTACGGGAAATAAAGCTCGTGGATTCCGCCGAAGAAATGTATGATTATTGCGCCTGGAGCAGTTCTTTTTGCTACTTTCTTTCCGTAAAAGCTATATGCCAGCAATAATCCCAAACCCGGTCCCGGATTTGATGCTACCATAAAGTATATTGATTTTCCAAATTCAAGTGTTTGCTGCATTCCTAGTGGATAATAAATACCTTGATCTATAACATTGTTCAAAAATAATACTTTTGCAGGCTCGTTTACTAAAGATAAAATCGGTAAGAAGCCCGTTGCAACCAATGCCTCTATTGCATTTGTGACTAAACGATTGGCAGCTTCAATAGCAGGACCAATCAATAAGTAAGATACTATCATCAGTGCAAAACCCAAGATCCCTATTGTAAAATTGTTTACAACCATCTCAAAGCCAACCGGAATTTTATCTTCCAACAGTTTATCTGTCTTCTTCATTACATATCCGCCTAAGGGTCCGATAATCATGGCTCCAAGGAACATCGGAATGTCAGCACCTATAATCAAGCCTATAGCGCCAAGAGCACCCAGAACTGCACCTCTTTGACCTCCAACCATTCTTCCTCCTGAATAAGCGAGCAACAACGGCAATAGATAGATAATAGTTGGACCTACTAGTTCGCCTAAGGATTCATTAGGCATCCATCCAGTTGGGATAAACAAAGCTGTCAACAAGCCCCATGCGATAAATGCGCCTATGTTTGGTAAAACCATGTTTGTTAAAAAGCCACCAAAAGCTTGAACTTTAGCTCTGCTAACTAATTTAGTTTTTTTGCTTAACGCCTGTTCTTTCATTTTAAATCTCCTTTGCTTTTAAAATTTATTATTTGAAAAAATACTGCTGACCTGTTGAACGGTCGTAGCATTTTTCAATTTTTCAACCAACTCGTCTTCCATCAGAACTGATCCAATTTCGCTTAGCATATCTAAATGTCCATCATCTCCATCAGAAGAGATAGCTATTAAAACCTTTACCGGCTTATCACCCGGAAACAAAACCCTCTTATTTAAAACAGTGCACGAAACCCCTTTTTTGATCGCTCCATGTTCATGTCTTGCATGGGGCAGCGCTATTTCAGGCAATAGCACGAAATAAGATCCATTTGTTTTAACGTTTTCAATGATAGCGTCTACATAAGATAGACTGATGCACCCATTATTGAGCAGAGGCTCACAAGATATTTTTATTGCTTCTTCCCAAGAGTCAACTTCATCTACAAAAACTATGTTTTCTTTCAACATTTCTAAACCCATTTTAAAACCCCCAATCTAAGACCGTTTAAATCTTTTCAAAAATAGAATCTCTGTTATTTCTTATTTCATCAACAGCTTGTTCTATAGCTTTAATTATTTTTTTATCTTTAATTCCACAATGTGTCTTTAAGAAAAGCTCTGTTCCTGATTGGCTCAATATGCTTTCCATCTCCAGTGCTTCCAAGTCATCTTTATCTCTGTAATTTAATGCAGCAGCGACCGAAATTATTGATTCTTTTGGCAATTGTCCAAGTTTTCTTAATTTTAATAGCGGTCCCACTATCCTCTCGTCAGCTTTTAGTTTGCGCATCGGCGACCTCGCTACCCTTGATATTTCATCTTTAACATAGGGACTCTTATGTCTTTTAAGGGTATTTTCAATAAATAATTCTAAATCTTTGTCGTTCATTGAGTATTCAGATTTTAAATACCTGGAATTAATCAACATTACTTTTCTTACAAATTTAAATATTTTCTCATCTGCCAATGCTTCTTGGACAGTCCTTTTTTCAAATATGTATCCAACATATGCAGCTATAGCATGTCCGGCATTTACAATATATAATTTTCTTTCAATATATGGCTTTAGGTCATCTACGCAAATAACATTTTTCAGCTGTTCCAATACATATGCATTTTTAAATTTTGATTTTTCTACAACCCACTCTCGGTAAGGCTCTACCACAGGTATGTTTAATCCATCAACCTCTTTTGATAATGCTTGTCTATCGATTGCAGAATTTACAAACCCGGTATTTTTTAATATCATTTTCCATACATCCTCGGAGACTTGGTTTTGTATTTCATTTTTCAATTGATCCGTTGCATTTATTGCATTTTCATTTGCAATTAAATCAATTCTTTTATTGGCCAATCCTCTTGCAACAAGGCATTTTGCCATCAACTTTGATATTTTCTTTAAATTTCCCATCCCAATAGAGGTTGTTATTAAATCAGCTTCCAAGACTTTATTTACTATATCTTTTTCATCTGCCAATATGTTTAGAGCTGACACGTTATCGATTTCAACCTGGGTGCCTTTTTCATCCGCATATTCAATCACATATTTGCCATTTGCATTTAAGTAATCTATCAGCTCTTGATTTATGTCAATAAACGTTATCTCAAAGCCGTCTTTATTTAAAACTTCTCCTATGAGACCTCTTCCAATATTGCCTGCACCAAAATGAACCGCTTTTAGCATTACCATATCATCTCCTACTCTAAATTTGCATGATATTCCCAAAGGTTGTGTATATCTATTGATTTATCTCTAACCATCATCAATGCAATTATATCTCCTAAAATCAATAAGCTTTGTTCGAACAAGCTTGTCATAGGTTGAATCGATTTGATTGAATCTTGTGTGTCCAGCTTTGTAGTTACCGGTATGCGTACAAACAGATCCGTAAATTTTTTCATGCTGCTATTTGGATTAGAGCCTATGTGGGCTACTCTGGCGTTGTATTTTTTTGCTTTTTCTGCAATTATAAGAGGTATAGCGCTTTCTCCGCTTCCCGAGCCAACAATAAGCAAATCCTTATCTGTAATTGCCGGTTCAGTTATTTCTCCTACGATGACGGTTTTTATTCCTAAATGCGCCAACCTTTTAGCTATAGACTTTAATGACAGCAAAACTCTTCCAACGCCAATGAAAAACACCTTATCCGCTTTTTCAATCTCGTTTATCAGCTTCTCAATTTCATTTTCAGAAATCAAGCTTATAGCTTCACCTATTTCTCCAACTACTTCTTGACTTATCTTTTCAAATTTCATATTCTTAGCTCCCTTCACTCTACACTTTTAAGGCTCTTATTTATTAAGTACTCTATTGTTTTTTTATTTTCCACCAAACTGTTTTCTTTTGAAAAAAGGCTAGTGCTGCCTAATACCAAATTGTCTGCGCCTGATTTTACCAACTCAGGTATCGAGGCCATGGAAACACGTCCGTCTACTTGGATAACGGCATCAAGGTTTTTATCCGTTATTATCTTCTTCAAATCCTTGATTTTTTGATTTGCATATTTGACCTGCTGTTCATTCTTATCAGTCGCAAATCCCGGATTAATGAGCATTAACAAGACGCTGTCTAGTTCAGGCAATATATAATCCAAAACGCTCAAGCTTGTTGCCGGATTCAAGGCCAAACCTGCATCTGCCCCTGCTTTTTTTATTAGATTTATATTCCTATCAACGTGCAAGCTGCTTTCGTAGTGAAACGATATCTGTTGTACGCCTATTGCAAGAAGCTCCTTAATGTACATTTCATTATTTAAAGACATTATATGCACATCAAAATCCATATCTGTTATATCGCGCAATTTCTTTATAGTATCGATTCCAAGAGGCATGCTTGGACTGAACGCTCCATCTATGACATCTATATGTAGATAATCGACATTTAATGACTCTAGTTCTTTAACGCTTTCAGCTAAGTTCGTCAAATTTGCACACATCACTGATGGAGATAGTTTTATACCTTTCATGTTTGCACCTTCTTTGCTTTGTTTTTCTTAATTATAACTCCACTTTGTGCATATGTCAATACATACATGCATTTTATTTGCTTTTTAGTGCGTTTATATGCGTGTTTTTACTTTTATTTAAGTTTTATGGTATAATATTCGCGATGAGGGGATCAATCCGCAGAAAATATGCATTTTCCAGGGGCGAGCCCACGTAATAGACGATGCAGCAAGCAACAAAGACATAATCCGCGCTTTAAATAATGAACCGACAAAGGAGTTGATACAATGTTAAAAGAAGAACGTCAGCAAAATATATTAAATTTATTAGAAAAAGAAAACAAGGTGATCGCAAGTAATTTAAGCCAATTATTTAATGTGTCGGAGGATACGATACGCAGGGATTTAAAAGAACTTGATCAGAAGGGTTTAGTCCGCAGAGTCCACAGTGGAGCTTTAAAGGCAGGTCCACCTGTAACTTCTTTTAATTACAGACAAAATGTTGCTAGCGAAGTCAAAGACAAGCTGGCTAAAAGCGCTCTTAACTTTTTAAAAGAAAATTCTGTTATAATAATCGACGGAGGCACCACAAATCTACATATAGCGCAGAACTTGCCTCTTGATTTTAACGCCACTATTATTACAAACAGTCCTCCCTTGGCAGTAGCGCTAGAGCAGCATAGCAATATTGAATTAATAATGATAGGCGGCATTTTATACAAAGAGTCCATGGTAAGTCTGGGCATAGACACTTATCAGTTTTTGCAAACTATTCGAGCAGATATGTATGTAATGGGCATATACAATATCGATCCTCAAATAGGAATCAGCGTGCCTACTCTTACAGAGGCTCAAATCAAACGCGCCATGATCGAATCATCTGCCGAAACTATGGGGTTGGCGACTAACGATAAATTGGGAACCGTGAGCAAAAATATCATTTCTTCATCAGACAGTCTTTCTTACCTAATAACTGAAAATGCAGATAATAAGATGGTTAAAGAATTCTCAAAGAAAAATATCACTGTTATAAATAACGAAATGTAAATGTGTGTTTGGCAATAGAAAAT
>DMAW01000139.1 GCA_003446375.1 Eubacteriaceae bacterium
TTAGTTTCGCAATTACCTATTAAATAAGTTATTTATACTATTTTAGATTCCGTATTAAGCAATTTTCCTTCTATATTATATATTTCAACATTATATCCGCTAAGGCTTTCTCATCGTACGGATCAAAATAATTCACTTTTTCATATCTATCCAAGATCTCATTTGAAAATGCACAATCAGAAGCAACTATTGGTGTTTCATACATTCTAGCCTCCAACAAAGGTAGTCCAACTGTTTCTAAATAAGATGGGAAAACTAATATTGATTTCGTATATAATTCAAACACTTTGCTTCTTTCTAATCTACCAATATATTCTATTGGTAGTTTGTTTTTCTTTACAATGTTTGATAAAGCTCTTACATGTTCATTTTCATTCCCTTTTAAAGTAAAAATAACTTTATAGTCATTTATTCCTTCTTCTTTAAGTTTTAAACAAGCTTCAACTATAACTTTATGATTCTTAAAAACTGCACCGTTTGCGGGATAAAAAAAAGTTGATAGGCTCTCTTTTGTTTCTTTAAAAAAATCCTTTACTGTAGTATTTATACTAGGTGGTTTCACTTCAATATTATCATGATGAATATTAAGTTCATCAGCAATCTTATCTGCCATCCATTTCGTTTGAACAATAACATTATCTGCTTTTCTAATAGACTTTAGTATGTTTCTCCCTATAAAATTCTGATATACCCATAAAAATCTGTTCTCATGAAAACTAAACCTGTGTTCAGAAAAAGGTATTGCATTGTGTAGGAAAACACTTTGCTGAACTTTCGTATGTGGTATTATAATGTTTTGTAATGATAATACCTTGTCAACATTATGTCTTTTTATTAATTTAGGTGCAATAAAATGGTCAAAATATAATCTGTGACCCCAGCTCTTTTTAATCCAAGGAAATCTGAGAACCTTTATATTTGAGGTTTCTTCTAGTTCCGGTAAACTTAATACAAAAATATATTCATTTTCATGATCAAGTTTAAATTCATTATAGAACTCATATAATACTGAAAGGGCACCACCACTCTCTGCCGGAACATCAAAAACCATTATTCTCATGATTTCCTCCACACCATCTTATTTACTATACCTGTATAACTCTGTATCAACTTTACAACCTTAGTACTTACATTCTCATCTACATAATTCGGAACGTCTTCTCCAATATCTCCTTGAGTATTCATTTCAACTGCCATATCTACTGCTTGAAGAACTTGTTCAGTAGTTATGCTCCCAATGACCATATTCCCCTTATCCAAGGCTTCTGGTCTCTCTGTACTAGTTCTCACAGACACTGCTGGAAACTTAAAATAAGAAGCCTCTTCTGCAATTGTCCCGCTGTCAGACACTACACAAAACGAATTCTGCTGAAGATGATTATAGTCGGCAAATCCAAATGGCTGTAAACTTCTCACATTTGAATGAAATTTAAATCCTCTTTGCTCTATGAACTTCTTGCTTCTTGGATGAGTACTGTAGATAACCGGAAGATCATAGTTTTCAGCCATAGCATTGACAGCATTCATTAAGGCCATAAAATTATCTTCATTATCGATGTTTTCTTCACGATGAGCTGATAATAGAATATACTTACCTTTTTCTAATCCCAATGTCTCAAGCACCTTACTACCATCGATTTTCTCTTTATTTACTTTTAATACTTCAGCCATAGGTGAACCAACAACGTAAGTCCGTTCCTTTGGGACACCTTCCCAATTCAAATAATTCCTTGCGTGTTCTGTATAGCAAAGATTTACATCACTTGTATGATCAACAATCCTCCTGTTAATCTCTTCTGGAAGGTTTTCATCAAAACATCGATTCCCTGCTTCCATATGGAAAATTGGAATCTTAAGCCTCTTGGCAGAAATTACACTTAGGCATGAATTGGTATCACCTAGAACAAGTAAAGCATCTGGTTGTTCTTGCACCATGATTTCATAAGATTTAGCTAATACATTCCCCATGGTTTGGCCTAAATTATCACCTACAACATTAAGATAAAAATTGGGCTCTCTTATTCCTAGATTTTCAAAAAACACTTGGTTCAGTTCATAGTCATAATTCTGACCTGTATGAACCAATATATGTTCAAAGTACTTATCGCTTTTCTTAATCACTTCAGAAAGCTTTATGATTTCAGGGCGAGTACCCACGATTGTCATTAATTTTAATTTCTTCATTTAAACTTGCCTCCTACTTGAAATAGTGTGCATAGAGATCTTTATGATTATCTATCCATTCTTTCATCTCAGCTACCATAGTCTCATAACTTGGTACTTCAAATGAAAAATCAGTCCGATTGTTAATTAAAGATTTGTCTAGCGAAAGATTATCACTTGGCAGAATCTCAATTTGACCATCTCTCATATATTTATTAAATAGCTTTAACAACTCGTACTTACTTATAGTTTCATTATTAACCAGATTATAAAGTCCTGTTAAATTTTCTTTTAGAGCCTGTTCCATTGCTTTTGCCAATGTCAATGTTGTTACACCTGTCCATATGGCTTTAGTGAAACCATTAATTTGATCATCTTGCTTCATGAACCAATTGAAAAGGCCTATTCCTCTTTCGCTCATATCTGGACCAATGATTGAATTTCTAAAAGTTAAATCCTTATTATTTTCTAATTCCCCCAACGCTTTTGATCTGTCGTAGAAGGTTTCTCCATCTCTGAATGAAGTCTCTGAGTAACCACCAGTCCTTCCAGAAAAAACACAGTCCGTACTCATATGAATAACTCTCGTCTTCATATCTTTCGTCGTATCACTTAGGAAATGTGGTAAGTAACTATTCAATAAAACTGCATTTGATTTGTGATTTTCTGCGTCTTGATTTAATATTCCAATGGCATTTATAATTGCGTCATATTGACCTTCATTGATAATCTTCTTTAGATTCTCGAAATCAGTGATATCACCATTTACATTGTTGCAGTAATCAACTTTACTTCTACTAAAAGCTGTTACATCATGACCAGCTTCTTTAAAATAGATTGAAATGGTATGCCCTGCCATGCCTGTTCCACCTAGGATTAAGACCTTCATTATCTTCCCTCCCAGTTTTGTAACTCTTCCTGTATATAATCAAGCTTAAGCAGCTTCTCTTTAATCTGCTCCACGTTGAGTCTTTCTGTATTATGAGAGTTGTAATCTTCTACTTGTTGAAGCTCTTCATTTCCTTCGATAAAGTACTTATCATAGTTAAGATCACGTTTATCTGCTGGAACCCTATAGAAACCGCCCATGTCTTGTGCCCCAATATGTTCTTCCTTAGTTAAAAGCGTTTCGTATAACTTTTCTCCATGGCGAGTACCAATAATTCTTATCTCGTTTTCAGCGTTAAATAGTTCTTTTACAGCTTGTGCTAAATCTCCAATTGTAGATGCAGGAGCTTTTTGTACCATAATATCCCCCGCTTCAGCATTCTCAAATGCAAATACAACAAGTTCAACCGCTTCTTCTAAACTCATCAAGAATCTTGTCATATTAGGGTCTGTAACGGTCAAAGGTTGTCCATTCTTAATCTGAT
>DMAW01000152.1 GCA_003446375.1 Eubacteriaceae bacterium
AACCTCATGACCGGGAAGATCCGCGTTAAGGACGTTATATTACCGGAAACAAAGGAGACGATTTAATGGCTCTGTGGGTAGTACGCGCTGGTAAATACGGCGAACGAGAAGAACAGGCTTTAGAAAAAAATGTTGCTGCTATTGGGTGGGATGAGTTGCCAGACCTATCAGGCATTAAAACTCGGGAGGAACTTTATGAACTTTTAGAAAAAACTTATCCTGATGTAAAACGTAAGACTTTGTTAAATTGGCAAAGTCAAATTTGGCCATTTATCATGGAAATGCAACAGGGTGACATTATTGCTTTACCGCTTAAAAACAGATCTGTAATTGTCTTTGGTGAGGTAACAGGCCATTATCAGTATCGTAGTGATTTCGGACCGGGAATGAAACATACCGTACCTGTAAGATGGTTTAAAGAATTTCCCAGAAGTGTTTTTGACAAAGACATTCTTTATTCTTTGGGAGCTTTTCTGACTGTATTCCGTGTACAGCGGAATAACGCCGAAGAGCGAATTAGAGCATTATTGTCGGGTAAACAAGTTGATTTCCCAAACGAAGTACAAAAAGCAGAAACAGAATTAGAAGCTCCACTTGACCTTGAACAGTATGCCAATGACCAGATTCGTGACTATATCGCACGAAAATTTAAAGGACATGATTTTGCACGCCTTGTAGGTGCTGTTTTAGAAGCGCAGGGATACAGAGTACAAATTTCGGCTCCTGGAGCAGATGGTGGTGTAGACATTATTGCAGGATATGGACCCAGGGGGTTTGATAGCCCCAGACTGGTTGTTCAGGTTAAGTCGGGAGATACTCCTGTGGATGTAAAAGTATTAAGAGAACTTCAAGGAGTGATGAAAAACTTCAGAGCTGATCATGGTCTCCTTGTTGCCTGGGGTGGATATAAAAACTCAGTTGCAAAAGAAGCTACTCAGCTATTTTTTGAGATTCGCCTATGGGACTCAAATGACCTTGTGAAAGCCCTACTTGCTAACTATGAAAAACTGCCGGAAGCGCTCCAGGCAGAACTTCCTTTAAAGCCCATCTGGATATTAGTTACTGGTGAGGAGGAATAAATATGGTTTTGGGTGGTGAACGATCTTCTGTACAAAACCCTCTTATTCGTTATGCTGTTGAAGCAGGATGGACATATCTTTCACCAGAAGAAGCCCTGCGCTTGCGTCGAGGTGAGTCAGGCATTGTTCTTTACGAAGTGCTAGTTCAACAGCTCCAGCGCCTTAATCCTGGCATTGTGGATTATCTCAAGGCTGAAGAAATTGTCCGCAAATTATTATCAGTACCTTCCAACATTGAAGGTAACCTGCAAGTATGGGAGCATCTTAAAGGAATAAAAACTGTTTTTATAGAAACAGAACGCCGTGAACGCAATGTCAATTTTCTCAATCCAGCCATCCCTGAACTTAATACTTTTCATATCACAGAAGAATTGCGTTTTACAGGTGGGGCAAAGCCTATTCGGGCTGATGTAGTATTCTTCGTAAATGGTATTCCTGTAATTGTGGTTGAGACTAAAGCAACAACTCACATAGAAGGGATTGCTGAAGCACTTGATCAAATCCGTCGCTATCATTATGAGGGTGCAGAGCTACTTGCTGTCATGCAGCTTTATTCTCTGACACACCTTCTTAAATTTTACTATGGTGCTACGTGGAATATGGCACGGAAAAATCTCTACAACTGGCGGGACGAGCAAGCCGGTGATTTTGAAACACTGGTTAAAACATTTTTTGCACCGCGCCGCATATTGCGAATATTAACCGACTTTATTCTGTTTACCCGAAAAGATGGTGAACTTTCCAAGGTAGTACTGCGTCCGCATCAAATTCGAGCTGCAGAGAAAATCATACAAAGAGCAAAAGATCCAACTAAAAAACGCGGGCTGATTTGGCATACCCAGGGGTCGGGGAAAACATATACTATGATTACAGTAGCTAAGCGTCTCATCGATGAACCCGCTTTTAATAATCCTACAGTTCTTATGCTGGTTGACCGCAACGAACTGGAACAGCAGCTTTTTGATAATCTAAAATCTGTTGGATTCACACGCATGGAAATAGCGAGAAGCAAAAAGCATCTCGCAGAACTTTTAAAAAATGATTACCGAGGACTCATTGTTTCCATGATTCATAAATTTGATGATATACCTTCAAATATTAACCTTAGGGAAAATATTTTTGTGTTGGTGGATGAAGCTCATCGAAGCACTGGAGGCAAACTGGGCAACTACCTTATGGGCGCATTACCTAATGCTACTTATTTAGGTTTTACAGGAACTCCTATTGACCGCACAGCCCATGGCAAAGGTACTTTTAAAGTATTTGGTGTAGATGATCCGAAAGGGTATCTTGATAAATACTCCATACGTGAATCCATTGAGGATGGCACAACAGTCCCATTGCACTACTCTCTTGCACCTAATGAGTTACGAGTTGATAGAGAAACATTAGAAAAAGAGTTTCTAGACCTTGTTGAGCTTGAAGGGGTAAGCGATGTAGAGGAATTGGATCATGTTTTAGAGAAAGCCGTAACACTTAAAAACATGCTAAAAAATCGAAGTCGAATAAATAAAGTAGTTGAATTTGTTGCCAACCATTTTCGTGAGGTAATAGAACCAATGGGCTACAAAGCTTTTTTAGTAGCGGTTGACCGCGAAGCATGTGCACTTTATAAAGAAGCCTTAGACCAATATTTGCCTCCAGAATATTCCGCAGTAGTAATAAGTCCTGGACATAATGATCCAGCTAATCTTTCGCGTTACCATCTTTCTAAAGAACAGGAAGAACAGCTGCGAAAAGACTTTCGCAGCCCAGATAAATTACCCAAAATACTCATTGTTACAGAAAAACTACTGACAGGTTTTGATGCTCCTATACTTTACTGCATGTATCTTGACAAACCAATGAGGGATCACGTACTTCTGCAGGCTATCGCAAGGGTTAATCGTCCTTATGAAGATGAGAAAGGTCGCCGAAAACCTGCTGGTTTTGTGCTGGACTTTGTAGGTATTTTTGAAAATCTCGAAAAAGCACTTGCTTTTGACTCAAAGGATGTTCAAGGTGTTGTGGAAGGTATTGATGTCCTTAAAGAAAGATTTGAAAACTTAATGACAGAAGGACGTGAAAAATATCTTCAATTGATTAATAATAAAAGTGCAGATAAGGCAGTAGAGGCAGTTTTAGAACATTTTCGTGATAAAGAGGTGCGTCATGAGTTCTATCAATATTTCCATGAACTTCAGGATATTTATGAAATTCTTTCGCCTGATCTATTTTTACGCCCTTTTATAACTGATTACGAAGAATTGGGACGTATGTATAGATTGTTGCGTTCCAACTATGAACCTGGTACCCCTCTAGATAGGGAATTTTTACGAAAAACTGCTCAACTCGTACAAGAGTATACTGAAACAGGTATCATCCAAGAGCCAAATGCTTTTTATAAACTTGATGAAAAAACTTTCATAAAAATTATAAATGAAGACAAACCAGATATTGTAAAAATATTTAATTTACTAAAAGCAATCCGCGATTTAGTAGAAGAGGAAGGACTACATTCACCTTATTTACGTCCTATTGGCGAACGTGCTGAAGAAATTGCCCGCAGTTTTGAAGAAAGGCAGACAACTACCCAGGAAGCTCTCAAACAATTAGAAATAACCATCCAGGAAGGCCTAAAAGGCAGGAAAGCTCAGGATGAATCAAATATGTCGCCGGAGGAATTTGCCATATTTTGGCTTTTAAAACGTGAAGGAATTTCGAAGGCTGAAACTGCTGCACAAAAAATAGCTAGCATCTTTAAGGAATACCCTTACTGGGAACAAAATAGCGAACAAGAACGAAATTTAAATATAGCCATTGTTAAAGTATTATTGAAATCAGGAATTGAAGAAGCACTTGATTTCACAGAACGTATTACAAAAATGTTAAGGAGGCAATCAACATGAAAAAAGGTGCTGTTTCTGAATGGGTACCACTTGAAGAAATAGTTCCTGCAGATGTTTTTAAATCGGAAGTAATGATTTGGGCTCGTCGTATAGGAGTAATGCCAAAAGAAATCCATATTTGTCCTATGAAAAGAAAATGGGCTAGCTGTTCTTCATCAGGACGTTTGACTTTTAATACTGAACTTTTACATCAATCTGCGGACTTCCGCGCTGAAGTGATAGTGCATGAACTTTTACATTTAAAAATTCCAAATCATGGGCCACTATTTAGAGCATTAACTAGAGCTTATCTTGCCAGGTGGAGAAATAGATAAGATTCACTCAAAATTATTGGTAAAGGAAACAGGAGAAGAAAGTCTATTTCCTCTTTCATCAATGCATACTAAATTCAAAGTTTTCTATGAAGGCTAGAAAGAATATGAATTTTCTGAAACAACGGAAGGAAGATGAAAGTTGCTGCCGATAACAGCAGGCAAATGGTTCCGCTTCACTCTACCCAAATTAGCTCGCCTTTGTTTGCCAACTTCGTATGTCCACGAGACGTTAGGCGATATTTTGCTTGGTACTTTAAAACAAAAAGGGAGAGTAAATAATGGCTGAAATTATTAACCCTGGATCCAAAAAAGAAGATTTCAGCATGGAGATTTATCGTCTACTTTTATTCTACAGGCAGTTGAATCAACTTCTTGAGATTTATTTTAGTGGATATTTAATGATATTCAACGATGAAATTAACAGAAATTATATACGGCTTTGTACCAGGATCAAAGAAATCCTTGAAAAACCAGGCTTTGAAGATTTAGCTCAATACGAGTGGCAACCTTTTGATAATCTGAGAGTTATTGCCCCTGATACCGCTGACATTGAGTGGGAATATATAGGGAAGCAGATTTGTGGTAACTTTATGAGTGCTATAGAAGAGCTTTTCCTTAAGGGCGGAGAGAAGACATATACTCTAAGTAGCGAAGATCAACAGATGCTAAATTACATTCAAACCTATTTAAAAGAATATCGCAGCTACAAAAAAGATTACGAAGAGAAGTGGTTGAAAAAACTCGAGGAAAAGGAAAGAAGCTGGGAAAAGAAGAAAGAAGAAGCTCAAATAGAAATACCACAATTTGATTTCAAATTTATTAGGGACGAAGAGCTTAAAAACCTGCTTATCAGGGATGGGGAAGAAGCTCAGAGAGCGTTCCAGAATAAATTGTATAAATCAACAGTTTTAGTCTGTGGAACAATTCTCGAATCCTTGCTAATTGATGCTTTATCTCGCGTCGAGAGGGAGGCAAAGTTTAATTATTGTCAGAAATATCTTAAAAGCAAAGACAAAGTAAATAAGTCTCCAGAAATAGAAAATTGGAAAATGTATCAACTCATTGATATAGCGAAGGAACAAGGTATTCTTGGTGCTGATGCAGCTAAACTGTCTAATATTGTGAGAAATTACCGCAATTTAGTACATCTATTTGCACAAAAAAGAGACCAATTACAGATAGATTCTCGCGTAGCATTTATTGTAATTCACCTCCTGGCTATTGCTTATTATGATAATCTTAGGTGGCATGAGAAAATGAAAGATGAGTGAGAAGCGCTGACAAAGGCAGTCGCGTGGCACGATTTTTCGGAGATTGTCCAAAATGGAGGATCCTAAATGGGAATTTTAAGCCTACGGAAGTTTAAAATTTTCTAAAGGGGAAAATAAAAAAATTAGTTACTCAAACAGAAGAATTAGAATATGGGTCTCTCATCAGGAACACCTTATCCAGACTGCCGTTGGTCGGATTCTTGCAATTCTATAGTCAGGATGACTTAAGTAGACTTCGTTGATAAAATCCTCCTACTTACTCAATTCGATGGTTATCCTGAGAAATCTGAAAAACAAGTCAAAGTCAAAAAATAAGACCCGATGGTGTATAAGCTTTATGGTTGACCAAGGAGGGAACAAAAATTGTGCTGGGGATGAAGGTGATTAATAAATTAGTTAAAAAATGGAAAAATATATTACCACCAAAAAGTCGAAGTCGATTTTTAACATGGCGTATTACAGAAGAAAAAAATAAACTTTGCCCTTCAAAGAAAAGATCTCTTTTAAATCAGCTTTATTTCCCTTCCTCAAAGTCTATTCTTTTTATTGTTGTTCCTTTTTTACTGTTGTTTTTGCTTTCTCATTTTCTTCCGGTTCAATACTTGCCTTTTATTAGTAGCAATCATTATCAAAATTTAATTACAATACATGCAGGAATCGCCACGGTTATCTTTGGGATATTGATTTTTGTTGCAGAAAGTGGAAGAGACGATAAAACAAAGGAGAAAATCCGTGTCCTTTTAAAAGAGAGCTTTATATTTCCTTTAGCAGTAGCTGAAATTTTGGCTTTCTTCATCTTTATTTGGGGTGATGTCAATTTCTTAAGTGTCATACCTATTGTGATAGTTGGTTTACTTACAATTAGGTCTTTATATAAAACAACTACTGTGCTTTTGAGTAAACATCGTTTTAACCAGAAAAGAGCTGAATTGTTAAAAGAACTATTACAGAAAAGCATTGATTTAGCTATTGATGAAAGAATTGGCAATAACATATTGTTATCCTTCCTAGATGGGAAAGAAATAAAGTTAAAGTTTAAGCCTTTCTCAATTGATGATCAATCAAAATACTACTGTTTCAATGCAGAGAAGATTGGGATTGTTTCTGATATTGATTTAGAAGCCTTAAAAAAATTTGCTGAGATTATAGAGCAGGAAGCAAACCGAAAGGGATACTCCTTTGATGGAGGGGAGATAGTTGAACTAGATCTAAAAGAGAAAACTAAGGCGGACTCGGAGATAAAAGCAACTCAAAAAGCTAAATCTCAAAAGTTACTTCAAAATGATCGGCGTTATCTTATGAAAAAATTTCATGATACTTTAAAAGAAGAAAATAAAACACTTATCTGTGTTGATAAAAAACTCCTTGATGGGAGTAAAAGAATTGATGAACTAGAAGGCCTTGTAAAGAAAGCTTTTGTTATCAAACCGATAGATAGTTTCACGAAAGAAGTACGAAGTGAAATTTCTGGGCTTAAAGATCAATTTATTACCGCTATACTCAATGGGCATTTGGGTGAAATTGAAGAACTTTCCGATATTTATTTAGAACTTGCTAAGGGTTTTTTAGGATGCATTACGGAGTGTAGTGGAGGCTATTCTTTTGAGGGTGCTCGTAAGGAACTCCGTTTTCCTTGGGGCGGATGGGAGGAAGTGGGTTGGCTTTCTTCTGACATTCGAGATATTTTTGAAAAAGCTATGCAAAGTCGTGACCAGGAAGTAATTAGAAAGGTTGCTTATTTACCTATAGCAATTGCAGTGCGCGCTATTGAAAGTTATGACCATTATCTGTTTCAAGAATTTATAAATTTTGCCGTGTTGATGTATATTAATTCAAAAGAAATAACCGAAAATAACAGATCTTTAAAAGATTTTCTTGTGGATCGGTCTTGGCGTTGGCTTAAAGAAATTTTACTATTTTATATTGAGCCGAAATTAAGAAAAGAGGAATTAGATGAGGAAAAATTGAAGAGGTTAAAAGATTTTGGTATCTACTTATTTATAGTTTTTCAAAGGCTACTTAAAACAGCATTTGAAAACAGAGACCTTGATAGTTTTAAAAAGTTTATAGAGGGAGTACACGAGTTATTTAGCAATTTTCATCCCAGTGTATCACTAGAGAATACATATAGTATAAAGAAGAAAGATATTAAAAAAGAAATAACAATGAGGAGAAATCAGATGTTCTTTGGGTTGGCCAGTTGGATACTTGACCAACTTTTGAAAAATAAAACAGAACAAAAGGTTTTGGAATTCTACCAAACTATTCAAAAGTTTCTCCCATCTGATATAGAAGAATTTACAAATCTGTTTATAGAGTCATATACGTTTGAGACCGAGGATTTCTGGAGTTGGGATATGTGGGAGTTGGAGGGACGAGAGGAAGGAGTAATGCATGCTATTCAGTTTTCAGAAAAATTAGAAAAACTTTATATTGTTAAATCACTCTCCTTGTTAGCCAATAGATCTGATGAAGAAATCCTAAAAATAGAGTTACCTTACAATAGAACTTTTGCCGAGCTATGCAGTGAAAATGGAGATTTAATAAATGTTTTAGATGATATAAAAAGAAATGTTAACGACTGGAAAATGGTTTTATCCGATAGCGCAATAAAGAAAATTGACGTCTTTAAGAACCTGCTTTTTGAGACAAGAAAGAAGCAGGAACAAGAAGAATTAAAGGAAAAAATAAGGCGGAAAATTTCACAGAAAAAAATTGAGAAATTTAAAGAAGATGTGCTTAAGGGATTTTATGAAAACGCTGTTTTGAGAGATATTTTTCGACATTATAGTCTTCTAGAAAAGGTTCTTGATGCATCAACAAAAGGCGAAAAAGCTCGATTTGGTATCAATACTGTTGCGGACAAAGCAATGTTTTTTGAAGATTGGTATATATTTTTTGACAACCCGGGGATTGAATTCGGACGTGGTATTGCTGCTGGAGAGGATTTACACCTCTTTAATGAAATAGTAAGAGATTGCAAAGAAGTTTTAAGGGAAGATTTTGATAAGGCGCTTCTTCAATCTAAAAATTTAGAAGATATCATAATACTTGTACCAAATACGGCTGTGTGGTATATCTTAAAAGAGTTTAAAAATTTCAAACCTTACTGGTATGAAGATGCTGATAAACTTGAAGTAAAAGGTTTTAGCGGCTGGTATGATTTTAACGGTCAATCAATTCCTGTGTTCGAAACATATCTCCGCCAAGTGGATAACCAGATTTTAATTTTAGACAAAACAAAGCTTGGAAAGATTATTCAGCTTTCGCCGCTTAATGAGGGAGAAGAGGAAAAACTTATTGAAGATATTTTCTATATGGATATCCAGGCGTTTTCAGAAAACGAGGAATTAATGGAACAATTTATCAAAACTCCGCCAAAATGGTTGGTAGAGATAGGCGACGGACAAAAGCAGAAAGAATATTTACAAGAGCGTGTACTTATACGTATTTTTGAAAGATTTGAGCTTAAAAAGCATCAGGATTTCGAGGGGTATAAATTGTCTTTAAAAGAAGATAATCGTTTTAGGTTTTAAATTCTATATTTTAATAGAGCGATATTTTAACGCCACGATTGGATCTAATTTTGATAGGGAATGCTCACAGAAAGAAGGAGATAGGGGCAACAGTTATCTTGGGAAGAGGCAGGACGGTCACGGCGGATAGCAGTTTATACTGAAGGGAGCAGTAAAGTTCCACCAGACCGTTTAAATGAATTATTTATAAGATTGGGCAGTTGAAATCCTGGGTAGGTTTAATAAGGCATTCTGCCCGAGCATTAAAAGTTTGGAACTGGAAGAAAGTTTCTAGAGGACTTAGGCCTTACGGGAGGAGCAATAAATGGACCGGGGGGATTTTATGGGAATTTGTGCTTATTGAGGAATCTAACTAAGTTTGTAGCTTTAGCTTGGTAGCTTTATGTGGTATGATAAGTTAAAAGGGGGTTTTTAACGATGTCCAAAAATACACATAAACTCTGCATTATAGACCGATTTGAAGGCAACTGGGTAGTTATTGAGTATGGAGAAAAATTCTTTAACTTTCCAAAAGAACTTCTGCCGAAGCACGCAAAAGAAGGTGATGT
>DMAW01000179.1 GCA_003446375.1 Eubacteriaceae bacterium
CAGGCATACAATGCACCTTTAGCAGCAGACGGTAAATATTATGCACATATGGCTGAACCTACAACGTCATATGTTGTTGTAAATAAAAATTGTAAGAATCCGGAAGCTGCTATGAAGATTATTAGTTACTTATTATATATGGAACCTAAATGGGTTGAAACCGGTATTGGTGACAGCGGAATAACACCAAAGGAATTATCTGCATCTGACGCTTATCCTTTATGGAATGTATATGATAATGCGGATGAAATTGAAGTATCTTATGAAACATTAAAAAAATATATGAATGGTGAAATCACAGAAGATGATGTAGATTTTTCAACACATAAATTATTAAAAAATGATATGGAAGCAATTAAAGTATTAAAGAAAGAACCATTTGATGATTATAGTCTAAAAAATTGGGATTTAAACAGTGATATAGCATCAACCAACCTCCCAAGACTTGTTTCTATTATGGTTGGTGAGCGTCCGTCCGTAGAAGAAGGATATGAGGAAATATACAGCGAATTTTATGGCCAGACAAAATCTATGGAATCTTATTGGGCGAACTTAAAGAAGATGGAAGATGAAACATTTGCAAAGATTATTATGGGTCAGGCATCTATTGACAGTTTTGATGACTTTGTTTCGAAATGGAAAAGCCAGGGTGGAGATAAGATACTGGAAGAAATTAAAGCAGAAGTTGCTAAATAATAATATTATCTAAGGAAAGAAGCAGCCAAAACAGGTTAAATAATAACTTGTTTGGCTGCATTTCTATTAAATTTATGAACTGTTGTTAATTTAAGTAATGTAATAGAAAAAAGGAGGGAATATATGGCAAGTAATACTGATATTGAATTAAGAAAAGGAATCATTTATTCCGCATTTATCAGAAATCATACGAAAGAAGGGACATTTCGTTCCTTTGAAAAGGATTTGGATCGGATAAAAGCGTTGGGGACGGATATTATCTGGCTTCTTCCAATCCACCCGATTGGCGAGAAAACTAGAAAAGGGAAAGAGGGAAGTCCTTATGCTATCTCAGATTTTCGTACTGTAAATCCTGAGTTCGGTACTTTTAAAGACTTTAGCCATCTGGTGGATGAAATTCATAATAGAGGTATGAAGTGTATTATTGATGTAGTTTACAATCATACCTCAAAAGATTCTGTTTTATTAAAAGAACATCCGGAATTTTTTCACTGGGACGATAAAGGAGATATCATAACCATGATACCGGAATGGGATGACATTGTAGACTTAAATTATGAAAATAAAGAACTGTGGGAATATTTATTTACTACTTTGGAGCAGTGGGCAGGCATCGTGGATGGGTTCCGATGTGATGTGGCACCTAAAGTACCAATCGATTTCTGGATACAGGCAAGGAAGAGAGTGGAAGGAATTAATCCATCTGCTTTCTGGTTGGCAGAATCAGCAGATCCTTTATTCGTAAAACAGATACGGAATTATGGACAGCCCTGTTCAAGTGATAGTGAACTATACCAAGCCTTCGACATCTGTTATGATTATGATATCAGAGGAATTTTTATGGAATATCTGGAAGGACGCCTGAATGCTTCTATCTATGCAAGATTATTAATGATGCAGGAGGGCACCTATCCGGAAAACTATATAAAATTAAGATTTCTTGAAAATCACGATCAGCCAAGAATCAGTGAATTGATTAAAAATGAAAGCAACGTATATAACTGGACTGCATTTATGTATCTTTTAAATGGTTCTGTTTTAATCTATGAAGGGCAGGAATGCATGAGTAATCACAGACCCAGTATTTTTGATAAAGATGATATAGAATGGAACCACAATCATGCAATGAATCAATTTTTAATTAAAATGGGAAACATAAAAAAAGAAAATATTTCTACTGGAGCAATACTTAATCTGTACGGAGATGATGATTCGGATATTTTTGTGATTGAACAGAAATCTAAGGACAGAAAACTGACAGCTGTATTAAGTTTAAAAGGAAAAGATGGGTACGTAAAAGTCTCGCTACCAAATGGAATCTATAAGAATTTGATAGATGGTCAGATTGTTAAGGTGGAATATAATAAAATATACTGTCAGGGCTTGCCTATAATTATAACTGAGAAGATATTATAAATATTATATTGGATAAATAAAAAATATAAAAAAGGATTATCAATAATGACTTTATAAAGGATTCAAACTATAAAAGTTTATTCTATAAAGTTATAGAAAACTTAAAATAGAAAGAATAGATTAGAAAAGTTCTAAGTCAGGGGCTCAAAATCAGGGGTTTGAGAAAAACTTCAAGCCCCTGATTTAGTACTTTTCCTTTGAACCAAGTCACGCATGCGGAAACTATATGCAGTTTTGAAGGTCTGCTAACCGATGTAAACATGCCATTCGTCAGGAAGACTAATCAGATAAATCTTCTGTTGGGGGATGATTTGGCGAAACGATATCCTTTTTATGGCACGCTTTATAAGCCGTCCTCTTTCAGGCGACTTTTTCGATTATCCTTATCAGAATTGTAAGGCGGTTAAAGGAACACCTCTTGGCAGGTGGATTAGCGTTCCGTTGCATTTGGAACAATGACAGATATCCCTCTGAAACAATAACATCATCAGATCAGCAGTATTTAACTCCTTGACAGGATTTCCTTTGTAAATAGTATTTCGCAATCGGTGAATCAGCTTTAGTTTCTTTGTTTTCTGGCTGTTAGTCAGAAATCCACTGAAACGTACACGATTGAATCCTTTGGGAAGTACATGTTGCAGGAACAGACGTAGGAATTCTGTTCCAGCTACCGTTTTCGCTTTTTTCTGGTTCTTGTCAGCATAATCCGTATACCGGAATGACACATTTGTATCATCGACTGTCTGGATTCTGCTGTTGCTGATAGCTGTCCGGTAGGCATAACGTGCAAGATATTCAAGGGCATTTCCATTCCCATTAAAGGTCTCTTTCACAAAAGGCAGCCATGGTTTCTCGTACATCTGATGAACGAATTCCTTCCAGGAATAGCGATTACGAAGAGGTTCACAGCCATTGCGGTAAGAAAGCTTATTCGTATCATGAAGTCGCTTTAAGGCAGCCATATATTTGCCACGGAACATTTTTCCAAGGACTTCAACAGGAATCATAAATCCTTTGTGTTTTGTTTCTCTAAACTGACCAGTTGGGCTTAGTCCACCGCCAGAGACCATGGTGTGTAGGTGCGGGTGCAGATTTAACTGTTGGCCCCAGGTATGAAGCACGGAAATGATGCCAGGTGTAGCACCCATATAAGCCGGATCTTTACATAATGTCAGAATGGTGTCGCTGGCGCATTGGAAGAGCAGGCCATAAAGGAGCTTCTGGTTCTGAAACATAAGATCATTCAGTTCATGTGGCACCGTAAAAATGAGATGGTAATAGGCAATCCCTTCAATCAGCTCGGAATTCCTTGCCATGACCCACTTCTTCTCCAACGGAGTCTGGCAGTTGGGACAGTTGCGGTTGTTGCAGGCACAGGCATGGATCTTCCTATGACCACATTCCTCACAATAACTGACATTATAACCAAAACCACCGGTCTTGCAGTTAGCAATACAGTTGGCAGTTTTGTGTTGGACATCCGACACAGAATGTAAGTCCAGATAACTGGGATAGAATTTTTCTACGATATCCCGTATGGGATAAGCCACTGGTACCTGTTCATCCTCCAGAAGAGACCGATAGAACTTTACGGCATCAGACATCATAAGGACTTGTCACGCTCCTTCCGTTGCCGATACCAAGTGTCAGGTAAACAGAAGTGCTAGAAAGAGATTTGTGTCCCATAGCTTCCTTAATGGTCATGATGTCCGTGCCTGCTTCATACAAATGAAGTCCAAATCCATGGCGTAGGCTGTGTAGCGTATATCCAGCATCCGAAAGTCCTAATAAAGAGAGCCGTTTTTTAAACGTGTTATAAACCGACTGTTGGTGGATATGGGAACTAGGTTTTTGTCCGGGAAAGAGCCAATCCTGCTTTTTAGCAGTGGGGTGAAATATGCGGATGTAGGTGACCAGTAGATCATAAGCCCTTTCAGAAAGCACAGCATAACGGTCAGAGCGATTCTTGCTTCTGGATATGTAAATGCAGTGCCTGGAATGGTAGATATCACCACATTTGAGACGAGTGAGTTCACTGACCCGGATACCAGAAGAGTATAACAGAGCCAGTTCTGCTTTATGTTTCGGATTGTAAACAGAATCAATTAGGGAATTGACCTCATCCTTCGTTGGAACTTTAGGAAGAAGCTCGTCATAGTGAAGATAAGGAATCTGATAGCGATCCCAGTCACGGTGGAGGATATACTGATAGAAATCGCGTAACTGAGCGATATGGACATTCACTGTACGTGGATTTAGTTCTCTGACATCTTTGAGAAATCGAAGATAGGAACGGAGTTCTTCCCACGAAATATCAGATAGAGGCTTTGAGGAAAGAAACGATTCTGTCCAATCAATAAACTGAGTCATATAAGAAGTGTAGGTAGTAATAGTGCCTGACGCAAGGTCGCGGAACGAAAGAATATCGATATGTTGTTTTAAGTAGTTTGTGTTTGCATCATTCATGAAATGAGCCCTCCTGTAAGTGATAAATGTACATGGTTACAAAATCCTTGCAGGTGGAGCACGAATAAACTTGAAAAAAAGATGAAAAGACTCTATACTCATATATGTGATTAAACCTTACAGAATGAGTTGCGCGGTCGCCAAACTATGCTATCATCTGTAGGGTTTTTCCTTTTTTAAGATGAGAATAATGTAAAAGAAAAGCTGTGCCAAAGCAACAGGCACAGCGAAAAAATCGGAAGGGCTATCACGCAGCATGCGTGATTTGGTTCAAAGTACAATATGAAAAAAGTAAATTATCACACCCATTGTGCAAGATGCAGACATGCTATTGGGACTGAAGAAAATTATGTGGAGAAAGCACTGGATTATGATTTGAATGTTTTAGGTTTTTCGGATCATCTACCCTTTCCCGGAGATATCTTTGGAATGCGGATGCCTTATTCAGAATTAGAGGAATACCTAGATACCGTTCAGAATATAAAGGAAAAGTACAAAAATAAATTAGAGATATTATGCGGTTTTGAAGGGGAATATATTAAAGACAAGGAATATTTTTATGAAAGATTATTAAATGAAAAAAAATGTGATTATTTGATAATGGGTCAGCATTTTTATGAAGATTCTTCCGGCAATATGATTAACGTATACAATATACGTAATTCAGAACAGTATATTGATTATGCCAATTATTCCATACAAGGGATGAAAAGCGGTTACTTTAGTATTTTTGCCCATCCGGATATTATTTTTTTAAATAACCTAAAATGGGATGATAATTGCCGACGTGCCTGCGATTTAATAATCGAAGCTGCAACAATGAATAATTGCATTGTTGAATACAATGCTAATGGATATCGTAGAGGATTGCATGAATTTATCGATGGTAAACGGTATCAATATCCACATATTCAGTTTTGGAAAAGAGCTGCCGAGGCAAGGATTCCCGTAATAATCGGTTCAGATTGTCATGAGCCTATTCAGGTTTATGATGACATTGTCAAAAAAGCATATCAAGAGGCTGGAGAGTTGGGGTTAAATATAGTTTTGGATATAAATAATTTATGAAAAGATTAGGTGGTATTTTGTTATTACCTATAAGGTGATATAGGCAATTGCGGACCTAATGAATTATCTGAATTTGTGATATATCTTATACAAATACCTTCGCTGGGCGTTCCTACCGCTTAGCTTCCCCTCTGGAATTGTATAACCGCAAATACTAAAATGTCGGGATTGGGCAATTACTTAATAAGGTGATAGTAGGAAAGAAGAAAAAATTTATTAAATAAGATGATAATCATAGGGTCTAGGGTACTGCAAACTATATGAAGTATGTAAAATTGATTATATAGGATGTTATTCAGAAAAGTTGAAGAGAATAACGTTGATATAACTTTTTTATTCTAAACTTGGAAATCGTTTTATGGAAAGGAAAGGATATAATGAAGTTAGATGCAATTTATCACAGGACAACGGATAATTATTGTTATCCATTAAATGATGAAGAACTGATAATTAATATCAAAACAGGAAAAGATGTAGACAGAGTATATCTCATTTATGGAGATCCTTTTTGGGGTGGGATATTAGGAGGAGACTGGCAATGGAGCGGCAAGCAGGAGGAAATTACGGATAAGAAAGAGCTTCCATATCATATATGGTGGTCGATTACAGTAAAACCAGAATATAAAAGGTGTAAGTATTATTTTAAACTTATCTCAGATGAAGAAGAATTATATTTTCTTGAAGATCATTTCTATACAAAAGAGGAAATGGATCATAGCGGAAATAAATTGGAATGTTTTATATTTCCCTGGATGAATCTGTGTGATATAAATAAAACACCTGCCTGGGTAAATGATACCGTATGGTATCAGATTTTTCCGGAACGTTTTTGCAATGGAAATACAAGTAATGACCCACCTGATACATTGCCCTGGGAATATCACGCGGTAACCAACAAAGAATTCTACGGTGGGGATCTACAAGGCATATTAAACCGTTTGGATTACATAAAAGATTTGGGTATTAACGGTATTTATTTGACACCTATTTTTGAATCGGATAGCAATCATAAATATGATACGACAGATTACGTGAAAATCGATCCCCATTTTGGTGATGAAAAGGTACTCAAGGAGTTAGTTGATACCGCACATCAAAAAGGAATTCGTATAATGCTTGACGGTGTATTTAATCATGTTGGAAGGAATTTCGCTCCATGGAGGGATGTTCTTGAGAAAGGTCCAAGTTCTAATTATTATAATTGGTTTATGATAAATTCATGGCCCTTTGATAAAGAAAAAAAAGATACAAAAGACGGATCTTTTTATTCTTTTGCTTTTACGTCTTATATGCCAAAACTAAATACTAACAATAACGCAGTAACCGACTATCTACTCAGCGTTGTAAGATATTGGGTGGAAAACTATGATATTGACGGGTTGCGCCTTGATGTGGCCAATGAAATATCCCATAAATTTTGTAAAGAATTAAGAAGATTAACCAAAGAATTAAAACCGGACTTTTACCTGTTAGGAGAAATATGGAATGATTCTATAAACTGGCTACGAGGTGACGAGTTTGATGCAGTGATGAATTATCCCTTGGCTTCGGTTGTTACAGATTTCTCGATCTGTAAGGATAAAACAAATCGTGACTTTGAACATGCAATTAATCAGAATTTTACTCGGTATATGCTCCAGACCAATGATGTTTTATTTAATCTTCTAGATTCCCATGATACCAACCGATTAATAGATAAAGTAAAAGATCTGGATGTTTTTTACCAGCAACTCGCAATATTATATACAATGCCAGGAAGTCCCTGTATTTATTATGGAACAGAAATAGCTTTAGAAGGCAGTTATGATCCGGATTGCAGGAGATGTATGCCGTGGAACCAGATAGATTCCGGTTTATATGAGGAAAGAATGCTGTTGGTGAAACGACTACTATATTTAAGAAAAAAGATAAAGGCTTTTAAAAGTAGTAACTATAATTTTGTTTACGATAGCAACGATCCTAGAGTAATACAATATATTAAAACCGATGATAATCAGAAACAGGTGGAGGTTATATTAAATTATTCCTTCAGAGAAATAAAGCCAATGCTGAAAGGTAAAGTACTATTCAGTAATCTATTTAAAGATGGTAAGTTAAAACCGAAAGGAGTATATATTCAGCTGATTGAAAATGAAAGAGGACGAAATAAGGCAGGATGTGATAGTGTAGGAGACCTTATGTAAGACTATCCATATAATTATGATGGAGAAAGAAATTTTAACAATTCAGAAGAAAGAAAGTACAGTGAAAGTAACTATAGTAGATTAAGAAGATGGATTTAATTAAAACGGTTATATAATATCCGGGAAAGAGGTTCAATGTGAGAGAAGCAGGAGTTCTAATGCCGGTAGCTTCCCTTTCTTCCGATTATGGAGTAGGGGATTTTGGAAAATATAGCTATCAGTTTATTGATATTTTAAAAAAAAGTAATATGAGGGTGTGGCAGATTTTGCCCTTAAATCCATTGGGATACGGTGAATCACCATATCAGCCCTATTCTTCTTTTGCAGGAGATGAATTATACATTGATTTAGTCAAATTATATGAAGAAGGGCTTTTAGAAGATATACCACCGGCTTTTCGAAAGGGAAGTATAAAAATCAGTTATCAGGAAGTAAGAAGCTATAAAGAAAAATTTTTAAAAGCGGCATTTTTAAACTTTGTTCCGAATCAGGAATATGAAGAATTTGCAAGTCAGGAATGGGTTTATTTATATGCTGTTTATCTGACCTTTAAGAAAAAAAATCAAATGAAATGCTGGAATGAGTGGCAGGAAGAACATAAAAACTGGATAACGGATCGAATTTTTGATGAAAGTATCTATGAAGAAGATATCCGTTATGAAATGTTTATTCAGTATGAATTTTACCGTCAGTGGATTGCATTAAAGCAATATGCCAATGATTTGGGAATTAAGATTATGGGAGATGTTCCTTTTTATGTTGGAATCGATTCATTGGATGTGTGGGGAGATCAGGAAGATTTCTTATTAGATAAGGATGGACACCCGATCTTTATTGCTGGAGTGCCGCCGGATTATTTCAGCCGTACCGGCCAGAGATGGGGAAATCCTATCTACAACTGGGAGCACATGAAAGACAACGGATTTCGTTTTTGGTTAAATCGTATCGGTTATAATTCCAAGCTGTTTGATATTATACGTATTGATCATTTCCGGGCTTTTGATACTTATTGGAAGATACCAGCTTCCTGTGAAACAGCAATTGAAGGAGAATGGGTGGAAGCCCCCGGTTATGAAGTGTTTTATCTGCTCTTTGAAGCCTATCCGGATATTAATATTGTAGCGGAAGACTTAGGGGATATGAGACCGGAAGTATATAAATTAAGGGATCATTATGGTTTAAAGGGAATGAAAATTATTCAGTTTACCTTTGATCCGCTAGAGGGTAATAACAATTTTGTGGACAGGGAAAACATGATAGTTTATACCGGAACCCATGACAATGAAACCATACTGGGATGGTTCGAAAACCAATCTGGGCAGGTGCAGAATGAGACTGACCTGGAATTGTATTCCTTAGGATACGATACCGGTTCCATTTCTCATAGATTCATTCTTTATACTCTGGATAACATCGCTGATATGGCAATCATACCGGTTCAGGATATTCTGGAATTAGGTAATGAAGGACGCCTTAATACACCCGGTACCTTAGGAGCCCCTAACTGGGTTTGGAAATTAGACAGTCTGGAGAAATTAAACAGACAGGTGGAATTTCTTAAAGAAGCGGTAACCGCCAGTGGGCGGACCGGGGAAAGCAGTAAAGTAAGTATAAAAACCAAAGATCCAGAAAGAATTCTAAGAAAACTTCTCGAACAGCAATATGGTAAAACCATAGAACAGTGTAATAAGAAGCAATTGCTTTATGGATTATTGGGAATGGTGAAACGACTTGCGGTAGGCAGGGAGGTAACAGGAGATAAACGCAAACTATATTATATATCTGCAGAATTTTTAATCGGTAAGCTGTTATCCAACAACCTGATTAATTTAGGCATATATGAAGATATGAAAGAATTACTGGCGACTAACGGGCAGAGTTTGTCGCTGGTAGAGGAAGCAGAACCAGAACCGTCTTTGGGTAATGGAGGCCTTGGACGTTTGGCAGCCTGTTTCCTGGATTCCATAGCAAGCCTTGGTCTGGCAGGCGACGGAATCGGACTGAATTATCATTTTGGGTTATTCAAACAACAGTTTGAGGATAATCTTCAAAAAGAAGAGAAAAATCCATGGATTGAGAAAACCAGTTGGCTGACGAAAAAGAATCACACCTATGAAGTAGAATTCAGCGGGTTTAAAGTAAAGTCCATCCTTTATGATATTGATGTTATAGGGTATCAGAATAGAACCAATAAACTTCATTTATTTGATACAGAGCTGGTGGATGAAAGCCTGGTAGAGGAGGGGATTGATTTTGATAAAGAAGATATTAAACGAAATCTTACGCTTTTCTTATATCCGGATGACAGTGATGAAGCAGGGCAGCAGCTGCGTATTTACCAACAATATTTTATGGTAAGCTGCGGAGCACAATATATTTTGGAAGAATCTATAAGAAGGGGAAGCAATCTTCATGATTTGTATGAACATGCGGTAATACAAATCAATGATACCCATCCAAGTATGGTAATTCCAGAACTGATCCGTTTATTGATGAAACAAGGAATCAGTTTGGATGAAGCCATTGAAATCGTATCCAAAACCTGCGCTTATACGAATCATACAATTCTTGCCGAAGCTTTGGAAAAATGGCCGATTGATTACTTAAAGAAAGTAGTTCCCCAATTGGTGCCAATTATTGAAGTACTGGATAACCGGGTAAGGCGAAAATTCGGAGATAAAGATGTGGTTATTATCGATAACCAGGACAAGGTGCATATGGCTTCTATGGATATTCATTACGGTTTTAGCGTAAATGGAGTAGCCGCGCTGCATACGGAGATTTTAAAATCCTCGGAATTAAACCAGTTTTATGAAATTTATCCTGAGAAATTCAATAGTAAGACCAATGGCATAACATTCAGGCGTTGGCTGTTACACTGTAACCGAGACCTTACTTCCTATATTGAAAGTCTAATCGGGCATGGCTTCCATACGGACGCCATGGAACTAGAAAAACTGATGGATTTTAGTGATGAGGAATCAGTGCTTAACAAGCTTCTGGAGATCAAATTCAATAACAAGTTAAAGTTAAAATCCTGGCTTAAGATAAATCAGGGAATTGATATAGATGAAAATTCTATTTTTGATATTCAGATTAAACGTCTTCATGAATATAAACGCCAGCAAATGAATGCACTTTATGTTATTTATAAATACCATGAAATTAAAAAGGGAAAGCTTCCCGTAAGACCGATTACGGTTATCTTCAGTGCGAAGGCCGCTCCGGCTTATATTATTGCTAAAGATATTATTCATCTGATTCTTTGCCTGCAGGAGTTAATTAACAATGATACAGAGGTAAGTCCTTATCTTAAGATAGTTATGGTGGAAGATTATAATGTATCAAAAGCAGAGGTGCTGATACCGGCTTGTGATATTTCGGAGCAGATTTCCTTAGCCTCCAAGGAGGCCAGTGGTACCGGTAATATGAAGTTTATGTTAAACGGAGCCGTAACGCTGGGAACATTAGATGGAGCCAATGTTGAAATCAGTGAATTAGTCAGAGAGGATAATATTTATCTGTTTGGAGAAACCAGTGACCAGGTAATCGAACATTATGAAAAAGAGGATTATATTTCTAAAAAATATTACCAGAAAGATGAAGATATTAAATATACTTTGGATTTTATTATCAGTGATCAGATGTTATCCATTGGTAAGGAAGAAAATCTTGTAAGGCTTTATAAAGAAATTCTGAATAAGGATTGGTTTATGTCCTTGCTTGATTTTAAAGACTATGTAAGGGTAAGGGAAATGGCATATAATGATTATGAAGACCGTTTAAGCTGGGCTTATAAAATGTTGGTTAATATCAGCAAAGCCGGTTATTTTTCTTCCGACCGTACTATTGCTCAATATAACAGGGATATATGGAAACTGGATGAGAAAATATAATTACTGAATTAATTTTAGGCTAATATACTTGGAATAAGTTTTACTATCATATATATATGGCTTAAATTGGGAATGTGTTCTAAATGTTTGATAAAACGGTGTAATTTCCACTATGCAATTAATTAAAGAAATACGGTTTTTACTCCTGTAATAGTTATTATATAGTCAACAATATAATGGGACAATTATACATATGAGGTAGAATAATGATTAAAAATAATGCATTTGTCTATAAAGATAATTTGAATATGGAATCAATAGAAGGATTCATGGTACAGCAGGTTTCTAATGATGTTTTTGCAATTGATGAATATGGAATTGCTTTGATGTATCTTATAATTGGTAATGATAAAGCTCTATTAATTGATACGGGTATGGGACTTGGTAATGTGAAAAGGGTAACAGAGAAGATTACAGATCTCCCCATAGTTGTTGTAAATTCTCATCATCATTATGATCATGCAGGAGGCAATCTTAATTTCAAGCAAATATTCTGTCATAAAAACGCAGTCACATGGATTGATAGAGAGAATACAACTGAATATAGAGAAAAATTTTTCTTAAGGCAAGAGAAAAGAAAAGAATATTCCGGTTGCCCTACCTTTTATGAAGATATGAAAAGAACAGGTAGTTTTATATTGACACCCTTTGAAGAGGGGTATATTTTTGACCTAGGTGGACGTCGATTAGAAGTAATTTTTACGCCGGGTCATACTGATAATTCAATCTGTCTTTTAGACAGAGAGAACAGGTTATTATTTACACTTGATACTTTGTGCAGTACACCAACTTTAGTGTATGATTCTTACTCTACGAAATTGGAGGTTTATTATAATTCCTTACTAAAACTGAAAAAATTGCGTAATACCTATGAACTAATTTTTCCTGGACATTATCTGAAGCCAATTGGCAGTATCTATCTCGATAATATGATTGAAGGAGTCGAGCAGATTTGTTCAGGAAAAGAAAAAGGTATAAAATGGTGCACAAGTGAGAGTGGAATAGATGGGTATTATTATCGTTATGAAAGAGCTTCCATTATTTATTCATTGGATAGGATTTAGCCTGGGCTGTTGGGTGAGTTATACCAAGTAGATATGCAGTATTTTCAGATGTGGGGATTACCGGATGCCAGTACTCCGTTAGTATGGCGGTTTATAAAGGAACGTACCGGGTCGGGAGCATTAGGAGATTTAGGTTGCCATGGATTAGGTTTATTTAGTTTTGTAATAGGCAAAGAATATTTTAAAAGTAATAAGCCATGCAGATACCTATGTGAAAGAACGAAGGTTACCAGATGGAAAGGAATGGACTTCTCCAATGTGGACGATTACTATAATTACCTAGCCTAGATGGAAGATGGAATTTCTGCCTGCTTTCAGATTACAAGATTTGGTTTCGGCAGGGGAAATTACTAGCGCATAGAGATTTATGGGAGCAAGGGTGCCTTTGTTTATAAGCTGGATGACACTCCGTGTGAGGATGAGCTGGAGATTTGCATCAGACCTGTTGCAAGTGAAATCAATACATTTACAAAGGTGTAGGTCCAAGATCAATATAAAGTGGATCAGATGCAGTCTTTAGCAGATATAGTTAACGGTTGCGGTGACGGATGTCGACAACGATAGAGGACGGACAACGAAACCAACACTCTATGGATGCAGTGATTCAATCTTTTGAAGAGGAAAGATGGGGTAAATTATAGACATAATGAAAAGCATTACAGGTTTATATAAGTGAGAAACAGGTTGGTTTTGCCATAACCTGAATAGTAAAAAATGAAGGAGGAAAAAGAAATGGATAAGATTAAGGTTACAGTTTGGAATGAGTATTTACATGAAATTCAATTTAAGGAAGTTGCAGCAGTTTATCCGGAGGGAATTCATAATTGTATTGGTAACTTTTTAAAAGAGGCAGGAATGGATGTAAAGACAGCTACTTTGTCCATGCCAGAGCATGGATTAACCGAAGATGTACTAAGGGAGACGGAGGTATTAATCTGGTGGGGGCATATGGCTCATGATCGTGTAGAGGATGTAATAGTGGATCGGGTTTATAACCGAGTACAGGAAGGAATGGGATTAATTGTTTTACATTCTGGACATGCATCGAAAATATTCCAAAAATTAATGGGTACGAATTCTGGTATGCTGAAGTGGAGAGAAGATGGAGAAAAAGAAATCATATGGGTAGTAGACCCCAGTCATCCAATCTGTGATGGTCTGGATGAGAAGTTTATTATCCCGCATGAAGAAATGTATGGGGAACATTTTAATATTTCACAACCTAATGAGCAGGTGTTTATTAGCTGGTTTGAAGGAGGAGAGGTATTCCGCAGCGGCTGCTGCTGGCACAGGGGAAGAGGAAAAATATTTTATTTCCGTCCGGGTCATGAGGTTTTTCCGGTTTATCATATGCCTGAGGTTCAGAAGATAATAACCAATGCCGTAAAGTGGGCCTGTCCGGCCAACAGTATACCGCCTGTAAAATATGGGAACCTGCCTCCTGTAATGGAAATAAAAACAGAAGATGCCGGTATTACCGGAAATCCCGGCTTACATGAAAAGAAATAAAAATAAAAGGAATGGGGCTGTGAAAAAATGAGTAATCATTTTTCATGGCTTCTTTTTTTGCAAGAAGGAATTATGTTGAGTATAAAAGGGCGTAAAATCCCCCTCCCCCTTAGACAATCGTATATTTAGTCTATGCTGTCTTTCGGAGCTTCATCTGTTTATTGTGATATTTATAAAGGTTATAACCAATAGAGACCAAAAATATCTCTAATCGCACTGAATCAATACTGTTGCTGACCTTTTAACTTAAC
>DMAW01000047.1 GCA_003446375.1 Eubacteriaceae bacterium
ATGCTTTTTGAAGTACTAACGTAGAATCTAGGTATAACATATTTCATTTAAATTTTGAGAGAAAATATTGTCCTTTCAAGATATGAGCTCTTTTAATTTTTTTATATCTTCCATAGCCTTATCCACATTTTTCACGTGGCCTTTTTCAACTGATTCTATCAGATCATACAATTCTGCCAACATTTTTTCTTTTGAGGCCTCTTCCATAGATATCAATTCCTGATGATCGATTACTTCTCTTGAGTAAGTGAGTTCTACGGTATCCCCCATTTCAGGAATCAAGACTTCTTTGCCAAATTTGTCTGTCAACGTGTTCTTGAGTTTTTCCATTCCTTCTTTTTCACCGTGAATTAAAATTATTTTGTCAGGAAGCTTCCCATTGGAATCAATCCATTTTACCAATCCGTCCAGATCTGCATGACTAGAAAATCCTTCTACTGAATATATTTTTGATTTGACCGCAATTTCTTCCCCGAATATCCTAACCTTTCTTGCCCCTGTTTTCAATGTATGGCCCAGTGTTCCCGGGGCCTGATACCCTACGAAAACAACCGATGACTCCCTCCTCCATAAGTTGTGCTTTAAATGGTGCTTAATTCTGCCTGCTTCGCACATGCCGCTGGCTGATATTATCACTTTACTTTTATTGTCGGCATTGATTTGCTTGGATTCATCGCTGGTCAATGTAAAATGCAAATTTTCAAATAGTAGAGGATCATCTCCCTTTGCGATCATTGTTCTGGTCTCCTTATCAAACAGCTCGCAATTCCTTCTGAATATTTCAGTTGCCTTTATCGCGAGAGGGCTGTCCACATAGACCGGTATTTTATCGAATTGCCCTAAAAGTCCTTTTTCCTTGTATCTATTGATATCAAAAAGTACCTCTTGTGTTCTTCCTACTGCAAATGAAGGTATTACTATGTTCCCACCCCTTGCAGCCGTCTTTTTTATGATTGACAATAAATCATCGCCTCTTCCGATTCCGTTTTTATGCATCCTGTCTCCATATGTAGATTCAATTATAAGATAATCTACTCCATCTACAGTCGCAGGATCTTTTAAAAGCGGAATATTCGTATTTCCTATGTCTCCTGTGAATAGGTATACGTTCCATCTTTCATTTTCGTATACTTTAATTTCAACAAATGAAGACCCTAGCATATGGCCTGAGTTAATGAATCTTATTTTAAGATCATCGTCAATTTTAATCTCCTGCCTGTAATCCACTCCCACAAACTGCTTCATAGAGTGCACTGCATCCGAAACGGTATACATAGGCTCTAACTCTTCTAAACCTTTTCTTATCCTTTTTCTGTTTTTCCACTCACTTTCCATCTCCTGTATGTGGCCGCTGTCCTGAAGCATTATATCGCAGAGCTCGACTGTTGCATGATTGGTATATATTTCCCCCACAAACCCTTCTTTGCATAGTTTAGGGATTCTGCCTGAATGATCTATATGTGCATGTGTCAAGAGCATAAAGTCAATAGACCCAGGGCTAAATGGAAATTCTTTGTAATTAAGCTCATCAAGCTCCTTTCCTCCTTGAAACATTCCACAATCGATTAAAAATTTTTTACCTTTCGTTTCAGCCAAAAAGCAAGAGCCTGTAACCATTTGGGCTGCTCCGTAAAAAGAAAGTTTCATAAAATCACATCCTTTTTAATTTTATTGATTGACAAAGTTTTTTATTTGTTGTATATTATTATTTGTCACTACGAACGAGGTGTAGCGCAGTTTGGTAGCGCACATGGTTTGGGACCATGGGGCCGGGGGTTCGAATCCCTCCACCTCGACCATTTCAATATACGTGGGGGCCTTTAGCTCAGTTGGTTAGAGCAACCGGCTCATAACCGGTAGGTCCTGGGTTCGAGTCCCTGAAGGCCCACCATCTTTTTTTTCGCCCAAGTAGCTCAGTCGGTAGAGCAGAGGACTGAAAATCCTCGTGTCGGTGGTTCGATTCCGCCCTTGGGCACCATCATAATAATGATGTGCAAGTTTTATAAGCTGGTGTGGCTCAACGGTAGAGCAGCTGACTTGTAATCAGCAGGTTGTAGGTTCGATTCCTATCACCAGCTCCATAAGTATTCAAGAATCGCAAAATGCGGTTTTTTTTTATGTAAAATAATGTGATAGTTAAAGAAAAGGCGGTTGCATGCAACCGCCTTATTTTATTTATTTGTCTTGTTGATCAAAGATATCTCCCAATATATTTCCTATTGAATTATCAGCTTCATCCTCGTATACTGTTTCATTTACTTCAATTTCCTTTGCCGGCTCCTCGACAAGCTCTTTTATGCTTAAAGAAATCTTCCTGTCTTCGCCATTGATGCCAATAATTTTAGCTACGACTTGATCCCCGGGTTTTAATACATCTTCAACTTTTTCGACTTTTTCGTGAGACAGCTCACTTATATGTATCAAACCTTCAACCTCTTCCATTATCTCTGCAAAAGCTCCAAAGGGCGCAGTCCTGGTTATCTTAACATCTACCTCGTCACCTGTATTGTATTTTTTGGCAAACGCTTCCCAAGGCTCCTCAGTCAAATCCTTGATGCTCATTTTTATCTTATAATCTTCTTTATTGACTTCAGTGACCAAGGCCTTTACTTCTTCACCTAATTTAAACATATCTGAGGGATGCTTGATCCTTTTCCATGCCAAATCACTAATATGCACAAACCCGTCTATAGGCCCAACTTTTACGAATATGCCGAAGTTGGTGATGGACTTTATCGGTCCTTCAAGTATAGTTCCTACCTCTACAGAATTTATGAATTCATCTTTAGCTTTTTTCTCTTGTTCCTTTTTCTCTTTGTATTCTTGTTCCAATACTACCTTTTGAGAGAAAATGACTCTGTTTTTTCTCTTATCGAATTCGATAATCAATCCTCTTACATTTTTACCTACAAGAGTTTCCAAGTCTTTTACAAACCTCATGTGGTATTGCGATGCCGGCATAAATGCCTGGCCTAGGCCTAAATCCACGATAAGACCGCCTTTGACAGCTTTGGTCACTACGCCTTCAAGGAGTCTTTTTTCATTAAATGCATTGTACAACTCTTCAGCTGCTTTCTTTTGCTGTATCTTTCTCTTGGAAACTTCAACATTTCCGTTGCCGTCGTTTAAGTTTGTTACCATGACTTCTATCTCGTCATCCACTTTGACAGCCTCTGTCAGGTCAATATCCTCGTCAGTATATTCATTCTTGGACAAAATGGCATCAGCCTTATAGTTGATGTTTAGATAAATTTCATTTTTATTTACTCCAATCACCTTTCCGGCAACGATGCTTCCCTTTCCAAGTTTTCTAAAAGTCTCCTCGTAGGATGCTTCCATTTCTGAATCTTTCAACATTTCTTCAAATGATTTTGTCATCTTATTGATAACCTCCTTAATAATCCAATGGGGTGTTGATGCTCCTGCTGTAATTCCTACCGTCTCGCAGTCTTTCAAAATATCTACATTCAATTCATCAGAAGTTTCTATATGAATTGTATTTTCACAATACATTCCGGCGATATCAGCCAATTTTTTTGTATTTGAACTATGCCGGCCTCCCACAATTACCATGCAGTCAGATATCTTTGCGATATTAGCAGTCTCTTCCTGTCTGGTCTTTGTAGCGTTGCATATTGTATTTAAAATTATTGCTTCCGGGTATGATTTCTTAATTTCTTCAGATATTTCTTCAAAAATCCCGCGATTCATGGTAGTTTGCGCTACAACGCATATTTTATCATATTTTCGATCAATTGGCACACTATTTTTATCGTTAATCACTTCTGCCGTGTAATCACACCATCCGTTTATGCCTATCACTTCCGGGTGGGCACTGTCTCCAACGATGAATATCTTATAGTCCATTTGATGATATTGCCGAACTTTATTGTGTATCTTTTTTACATAAGGACAAGTAGCATCGATCAACTCAATTCCACTTTCTGCAATCTGCCGGATAATATCTTCTCCCACGCCATGAGATCTTACGGTGATGATTCCGTCCGCAGCAGACTTCACATCGTTTATTATTTTTACTCCCTGTTTTTCCAGCTTGTCTGTGACTTGCCTATTGTGAATCAGAGGCCCTAAGGTGTATATTTTATCAGTCCCTTTTTCTAATGCATCTTCGACTTTTTTCATCGCTTGATTCACTCCAAAGCAATATCCCGCACTTTCAGCTAAAATTATCTTCATTAATTCACCCTTATATAATGAACTCGTAGTC
>DMAW01000114.1 GCA_003446375.1 Eubacteriaceae bacterium
AAAAATATTATAACCTTAACACCAATATCATCTGAGCTTTTCATCGCCACTGGATTATTTGAACAAGGACGATATATGTTATTGGATAAATCTGGGAAAGTACTCTCATATCATTTCGACTATCCTACATTTCCCAATGATGAAATCTTTACCAATGCACATAAAGCACTGGCATTTCAAGGGGATTTGGCCGTAAGACCTGATGGCAAAAGATTTTTCTTTGCATGTGAAGATTCAGAAGTTCTTGAAATTGTTGAAATTACACAAAATAATACTTTAAATAAGATATATGAGTTTTATGGAGAATTGGGAAATTACAAACCTGAAGGTGATGGTAAAAATTCAATTGCAGCAGCTATAAACAGACATTCAAAAACGAAATTTATTGATTCATATTGCACTCAGGATTATATATATTTTCTTTACTCAAATAAAGTGATTGGAGACAATATATATGATGCATATCTTGCCAATACAATTCTTGTTTTCGATTGGGACGGGAATGCGGTTAAATTATTAAATTTGGATACAGCTGTAAGCAACATAGCCATAGATGAAAATGACAGCTATCTGTATGCCTACTGTAATGATACGGAACAGCTTATTAGATTTCAGCTATAAGAAAATTTCCAAACCATCCTTCTACTTATGTAAAGAATTTACTTTTACTGTTTTCAAAAATAAAATCATGAGAAAAGTACATATGCTCGCAATTTTATGCTTTTGTGCAATTCTTTTAAATTGCACTAAAAGTACCGATACAGAGAAATATCAAAATAAGCGTAACAACATTACAGATGTGAAAGAAAGGGTTCAGAAAATAGAAATAGAAGACGTGATGATCGGCTCCGTTGCCAGACTATTTCTTGCCGATAATTACCTGATTATTATGGACTATAAATCCCTCGATATGCTCATTCACTTATTTGATAGAAATAATTATACATATGTAACAAGTGCCATACCCAGAGGCCAAGGTCCGGGTGAGGTTACCAATATGGGATATATCGGAGTGATTGAAGATAAAAAAGAGTTGTATGTGTCAGACTACGGTAAATTAAAAATATTCAACTATCTCATTGACAGTATCCTCAACGATCCATATTATATTCCGGTCATTAAAAAAGAGATCGATAATGTACAATTTCCCGATAGTTATGTTTTTATTAATGATACCCTCTCTTATGCAAAAATTATAGAACCTACGGGGAATGTGGGACATAATGAAATTGCTGCAAAATGGAATATGCAAACCGGCGAAGTAAAAAAAATGAAATACTCCCATCCCAAAGTAGATAAAAAACGTATCTCATTAGCAGTATCCATGGAACATGAAACGCTTGTGGAATGTTACCGTAACCATGACCTTATGACGATTATGGACTTAGATGGGAATCTTAAATACAATATATATGGAAGCAACTGGAATAATAGGGATGAATCCCGACTTCAGCATTTTGGAGATATTGTTTTACGGGGAGATAAAATAATAGCCTCCTACTCTGGTGGAAATAGGATGACAGAAGAATATTATCCCAACAAATTAATAATTTTTAATATCAATGGCGATTACATAAAAACATTGGATATAGGATATAGAATTTCCGATTTCTGCTATGATAAACAATATGACAGGTTAATATTCAATTTTGAAGATGTAATCCAATTCGGGTATTTAGAAATGAATAACATACTTGATTAAAAAGCATAATATTATCCCCAATTTACAGCAAAAAGGGGCCCCAATTGTACGCCATCACCTGGATGTTCCTGTTCATAACATCGCAATTGATCCGGACAATAAAAAGATTTATGCTATATCCTACTTACCGGAACCTACCTTGGTAGAATTTGAAATTGATCTATAATCTGTTTCTTTTTAATTGTTTTCAATATCTACTATGCATTCATCGATGCCAATTCTGAATGATGAGTTACTTGATTCAACGGCGATTGATATCTTGAAGTGGACTAATAGGAAAAGAAACAAAATTATAATGATAATTTTCAGTACTTTTTCCGGGGAAAAGCAGGAGAAACATGCATCCAAAGGAAAATATAAATAGATCTATAGTCAGTGATATAACAATCCTGTTATTTGCAGGTATAGTATTTGCGACTTATCAATATGGAAAAAATCTGTCCCCTGAGTCTTTCCTGTTTTTTATTCAAACAGTGCTTCTTTGGTTTATCTTAAAAATTACCTACCGGTTTTTCCCAAAATCTAAATCGTTTGTACTGATCGGACTGATGGTTTGGGGACTGGTTGAAGCCTTATGGGGATTGGGCCAGTTGTATGATTATTTACCGGCAAAACATGTCCTCTTTAAAACTACCGGATCATTTCTTAATCCCGGTCCCTATGGCGGATTTATCGCATTGATGTTCCCTTTAACCTTGTACTATTGGTTAGTTTACAGATATAAAAACAAATGGGTTGCTTATCTTTTCCTTTTCGCCGGAGCTGTCTCTTTGATGGTGTTTCCGGCAACCCTGAGCCGCACGGCTTGGATAGCGGCCATAGCGGGATGTGCGGTCGTATTGCTCTTAGATAAACGCATCACTGTTAAGTTACGCCAATTTTGGAAACGGCATCAAAAACAACGCGTTTTTTATTCTCTCCTGCTATGCGCACTCCTGATCATAAGCGGTTACGGCATTTATCACCTGAAAAAAGATTCAGCCGACGGACGCCTGTTTATGTGGAAGATCACATCTTTGGCCATACAGGATTCCCCCATGAAAGGAACCGGACTGGGTGGTTTTCCTGCTGCTTATGCAAAAGCGCAAATCGAATATTTCAAAAAAGACAATGGTTCCGAAACAGAGAAATTAGTGGCGGGAAGCCCGGAATATGCCTTCAATGAATATTTGCAGATATTTCTGGAAGAGGGATTGTTCGGTATCATCTTGTTTCTTTTACTTTCATTTCTGATTATCAAAGCAGGCATTCAGGGCAAACAGATTGGAGCGGCAGGTAGTTTCGTCGGCCTATCTGTATTCGCTTTTGCCTCCTATCCCTATCAATTGTGGCAATTCCCAGTTGTCTGGGTATTGTTGGGCACCGTTTGCACAACTGGATCTGGTAATAAAACTGCCCGGACATATCGGTATGATCTGCAAAAAACAGTCCTTTCCATATTATTGTTGGGAATTTTGTGTTTCGTTTCCATTCTGTTTGCTTCCCGGCAGAAGACATTTTTTCAGGCTAAAAAAGAATGGAAAAAACTGCAACCTTTATACACCATGAAAGCATACGAAAGCGTGACGGACGATTACACGAAACTTTACCCGCGGCTGAATCACGAACCGAAATTCCTTTTTGAATATGGAATGATACTGAACGCCAGCGGACAACGGGAAAAAGCGGACAGTATCTTTGCCCGGGGACTTGAAAAAAGCTGTGACCCGATGTTCTACAATGTGAAAGGACGCAATTACCACGAAATGGGAGAATATCGTAAAGCAGAATATTGCTATCTGAATTCCATATGGCTGCTACCCGAACGCATTTATCCCTAC
>DMAW01000054.1 GCA_003446375.1 Eubacteriaceae bacterium
TATACCCGATGCCGTTCAAGCTGCTGATGGAGCTGAAAGCAGCAGTGCGGGACTTGGCTATCTGGGAGCCGCTTTAGCTACGGGTTTAGCATGTCTAGGCAGCGGAGTGGCAGTTGGCAATGTGGGGTCGGCGGCACTAGGTGCTATTTCTGAAGATGAAAAAATGTTAGGTAAGACGCTTATATATGTAGGACTTGCTGAAGGAATAGCCATCTATGGTCTGGTAATTTCGATTATGATTTTAGGAGCGTTATAAGGTGTGACAAATGAAATCTTATTTAATTAGCGACAATAGAGATACTCAGGTTGGGCTAAGGCTTGCAGGAATAGAGGGTGCGTATGTACAAGATTTAGACAATGCAAAGTCGGTGTTTTTTCAAGCTTTAAACAATAACTATGGGATTATATTTTTAACTGAGAAAATTTATCATGCTATAAAGGAAGATGTGATATTTCATAAAGAAAAAAGCAGCCTTCCCTTGATTACAGTCATACCGGATAGACATGGGTATGACAATAACAAAGACAAAATTACTGATTATATAAAAGAATCTATTGGATTGTGACAGGAGGGGAACCCATGATAACAGTTGAAGACAAAATCAGGACCTTTTCCAAATACGTTTATGAGAAAGAGCTAAATGAAGCCGAAAATATTATTAAGGAAGCTGAAGAGAAGAGCAGAAATATTATTAAGGAAGCTGAATTGAAAGCTAAGGAAAAGTGTAATATATTTGATAAAAAATATAGAAAAAAACAAGAACTAGAATGCCAAAAGACAATTGCTAAAGCCAAAATCGCAGCTAGAAACATGGAGTTTGAGCTAAAAAACAAGCTTATGGATGAGCTAGAAAAAAGTATAGAGCAAAAACTAAAAGAATTTAGCAGATCTGAAAAATACGAAGAATGGTTGATCGATAAGATTAAAAAATTCAATGAACTTATTGAAAATAAAGACATAATAATATATTTAAGGAAATCTGACAAGTTGAAATTTGCCGACAAGATAAAAAAAATACTTCCCAAGAGCAATGTTTTGGCAGGGGACGAAAACTCAATTGGGGGATTTATAATTGAAAACCATGACAAGACAGAGAGGATAGATTATACCTTCAGTGGAAGGCTCGAAGAAAATAAACAGGAATTGGGAATACTCTTCAATGAGATGTTGGCGAAGGAGCTGGAAAATGAACGGTAGGATAACGATGATAAACGGACCTGTATTAAGAGGCAGCGGCATGTCTGCTTTTAAAATGCGGGAAATGGTTATGGTAGGCGAGAAAAGACTTATCGGGGAAGTAATAATACTTGACGGAGATACAGGCACTGTACAGGTTTATGAAGAAACAGAAGGCCTTAAACTTGGAGAGGAAATCATACCTACGGGAAAACCTCTTTCAGTTAAGCTCGGTCCAGGCATGATAGGCAATATTTTTGACGGAATTCAACGGCCATTGCTAAAGATTGATCAAATCAGCAAAGACTTCATACCCGAAGGGATTGGATTAATATCCTTGGATGAAGAAAAGCTTTGGGAAGTTGAGATGCGAGTTGAAAAAGGCGATTACTTAAAGTCCGGCCAAATTTTTGGGTTGGTTAGAGAATCCGGTTTGATAGAGCATAGACTCTTGGTTCCGCCGGGAGTTGAAGGGATGGTCACGCAGGCCAAAAGAGATGGTAAGTACAAGATTGAAGAAATTTTATTAGAATTAAAAAATAATGAACATGTACATAAACTGAAGATGTATCACGAATGGCCGGTAAGAAATCCTAGACCGGTCAGAGAGCGAAAAGAAATTGAAAAACTTCTGGTAACAGGGCAGAGAGTTTTGGATATGTTTTTTCCTTTGGCCAAAGGCGGAACATGTGCTATACCGGGAGGATTTGGAACGGGCAAAACGATGACGCAGCATCAGTTGGCAAAATGGTCGGATGCGGATATCATTATATACATAGGCTGTGGCGAGAGAGGAAATGAGATGACAGAAGTTTTGGAAGATTTTCCGAAACTGATAGATCCAAAATCAAATAGACCTTTGATGGAAAGAACAGTATTGATAGCAAATACTTCTAATATGCCTGTAGCTGCTAGAGAAGCGAGCATCTATACCGGCATTACAATGGCGGAATATTACAGGGATATGGGGTACGATGTCGCTATAATGGCAGATTCTACTTCTAGATGGGCAGAAGCGTTAAGGGAAATTTCCGGAAGGTTAGAGGAGATGCCTGCAGAGGAGGGATATCCTGCTTATCTGTCATCCAGGATTGCAGAGTTTTACGAGCGTGCAGGGTATGTAGAGACCTTGTGCGAAAAAGATGGATCAGTTACAATCATAGGGGCTGTATCTCCTGCAGGAGGAGATTTTTCTGAGCCTGTTACTGAGAATACAAAAAGATATGTAAATGTTTTTTTAGCTTTAGACAAGGAATTAGCCTATGCTAGGCACTACCCTGCGATAAATTGGCTTGACAGCTATAGCGGTTATCTAAAGGTACTTGAAAGTTGGTATGAAGACAACCTTTCTGAAGAAGCCATACCTCTTAGAAATAAAATGTTGGAGCTTTTGTATAGGGAAAATAAGTTGTTGGAAATTGTAATGCTTGTAGGTGAAGATGTATTGCCGGATGATCAGAGGATAATACTGGAAATTTCAAAAATCATAAAAGCGGGATTTTTGCAACAAAATGCATTCAACAAGGAAGACACGTTTGTTCCTTTGGAAAAACAGTACAGGATGTTAAAGATCATAGACTATTTGTATGAAAAATGTAAAAGTTCCTTGGCACTTAGCATTCCGATATCACAAATTAAAAACAGAGAGATTTTTGACGAATTAATAAAGATGAAGTACACAGTTTCTAACAAGGATCTGTCTAAAATCGATGAAATAACTTCAATGATTGACGTATATTATGATGAGTTGAACAAAAAATATCTTGAATAGAGGGGATAGCATTGAAAAAAGAATATCTTAAGATCGACAAGGTCATCGGTCCTCTTGTTGAGATGTCAAATGTTAAGGGTGTTGCCTATGGCGAGGTAGTAGATATAAAAAATAAAGACGGAGAAGTCAAAAAAGGAAAGGTGATACGCCTTGACAAGGACAAAGTGACGATACAAGTCTTTGAAAATACATCGGGACTTTCAACAGAAAATTCATCAATTAGATTTAAGGATGAGGCTTTTGAGCTGCCCTTGTCAAAAGATATATTGGGGAGGGTATTTGACGGTCTTGGAAGGCCTGCTGATATGGGCGGTGACGTCTATAGCAGAAATAAATACAACATAAATGGAAGGCCCATAAATCCAGTTGCAAGGAAGTACCCAAGAGACTTTATCCAAACTGGTATTTCCAGCATAGATGCATTGATGACGCTTATCAGGGGACAAAAACTGCCTATATTTTCGGGAAATGGCATGCCACACAATGAATTGGCGGCTCAGATTGTAAGGCAAGCAAAGCTTGGAGAGGGGTCTAACGAAGATTTCGCAATAGTATTTGCTGCAATAGGCGTCAAGCACGATGATGCAGATTTTTTTAGAAGGAGCTTCATTGAGGCAAACGCTATGGACAGAGTAGTGATGTTTATCAATTATGCGGATGATCCAGTAGCAGAAAGAATCAATACTCCAAGATGTGCATTGACTGCTGCTGAATATTTGGCATTTGAAGAGGGAATGCAGATTCTTGTCGTGATGAGCGACATAACCAGTTACTGTGAAGCTCTAAGAGAGGTCTCCTCTGCAAGGGAAGAGGTTCCAAGCAGAAAAGGTTATCCGGGGTATCTATATTCCGATCTGTCTTCTTTGTACGAGAGAGCAGGGATGCTAAAAGATAATCCTGGTTCTATCACGTACTTGCCGATACTAACTATGCCAAATGACGATATAACGCATCCAATACCTGATTTGACAGGATTTATCACAGAAGGTCAAATCGTTTTAGGCAGAGAGCTTTTTCAAAACAATTTTTATCCGCCGGTAAATATATTGCCTTCATTGTCAAGGCTGATGAAAGATGGGATAGGCGAAGGCTATACACGCAAAGACCATCCTGATCTTGCAAATCAGCTATTTGCTTCTTATTCAAAGGTTCAGGAGGTCAGAGCTCTGTCACAGATAATAGGAGAAGATGATTTGACGGAGATAGATAAAAAGTATATGGAATTTGGCAGACAATTTGAAGAGAGGTTCGTATCTCAGGGATTTGAGGAAAACAGGACTATGGAGGAAACATTAAATCTAGGATGGGATATACTTAGGACTCTTCCTGTTTCAGAACTTAACAGACTGAATCCGGCTTTAGTTGATGAATATTATTAATAAATAGGATTGAAGGTGATTATATGCCGGGGAAAGTTACACCGACAAAGGCAAATCTTTTAAAAAGCAAAGGCACTTTGGCATTTTCTCAAAAGGGATTTGAATTGCTGGATAAAAAACGTACAGTCTTGATTCAGGAAATGATGACTTTGATTGAAGCAGCTAAAAAAATTGAGATCGAGATTGAAAAGAAATTCAGCCAGGCATATGAAGCTGTTAAACAAACCAGCATAACTATGGGTCTTACGAATCTTGAAGAGATAACTCTTGGGATAAACAAAGAAGATGATTATCAAATTAGGTTTAAAAGCGTAATGGGAGTAGAGATTCCGGAAGTTATTTACGACAAACGCGAAAAAATCAAGCCGCAGTATGGTTTCTACAGGAGTAATCCTTCATTGGATATAGCGGTTTTGATTTTAAACGAGGTTAAGTATTTATCCTATGAGTTGGCAAGGGTGGAGACTGCGGCTTATAAACTTGCAATGGAAATAAGAAAAACGCAAAAACGAGCTAACGCTTTGGAAAAAATACATATTCCCAGGCTGAATGATCAAATAAAATTCATAACCGAAACAATAGAAGAAAAAGAGAGAGAAGATTTTTTCAGACTTAAAATTATTAAAAAGAAACAAAATGCGGATATTTGATTAAATAATTTTAGCTGTTAATTTGCAGGTCATATTAAATGTCAGCCTATTTATTGACAGCCTAAGCTTTTTAAATAAATATTATTTGCCATAGAAAAGCGTGGATTGCTTTCTATGGCAAAATTTTTATGAGCTGCCCAATCGCTCATAAATTACAGTTGTCAGAGGAGGATTAAGAGTGATTCTTGAAACAAATAGGCTTGTTTTAAAATCTCCACACCCAAAGCTGGCTGGCAAGGTGCTGGATTTTTATAAAAACAACTCAGATTTTTTGAACAAGTGGGAACCTGAAAGATGTGAAGAATTTTATACTTTAAAATATCATTATTTTGATTTGAAGGAACAACTTAAAAGGTTCCACAGTGATAATGAATACAGGTTTTGGATAATGAAAAAAGATACTGCATATCTTATTGGATCGGTATCTTTAAGCTGCATTATAAGAGGCAACTTCAATTCATGCTTCATGTCATATAAAATTGATAAGAAAGAAGCAAACAAAGGCTATATCACAGAAGCCGGAGAAAGAGTTCTTAATTTTGGATTTAAAACAGCAAAGCTTCATCGGGTGGAAATCAATGTGGGAAAAGAAAACAACGCGTCAGTAAGGGTGGCAGAAAAGCTAGGTTTTTTAAAAGAAGGGTTGTCGCCTAAGTATCTGAAAATAAACGGTAAATGGATGGACCATCTTAGATATGCAAAATTAAACGGGGAGGATTGACAAATGATAAAAACCAATTACCATACGCACAGTACTTATTGTGATGGAAAAAACACTATTGAGGAAATGATAAAAAGAGCTGTAGAAGTCGGAATTGAACACATTGGGATAAGTTCTCATGCACCCATAGCAGAGGAGAGCCATTGGACAATGAATGAAAGCATGTTGGACAGGTACTTTGCTGAGATAGAGAAGCTTAAGAACAAATACCGAGATAAGATTATTATTTATGCCGGAATGGAAATAGATTATTTTTATGATCAGGGTCTAAATCCTGTGATGAGCGCCCATATGGAAAGACTCGATTATTTCATAGGCTCAGTACATGCTTTGGGAAAGGTCGATGGAAAAAAATACTGGTATGTAGACGATGCTTATGAAGGGGTCATAAATGGGGTTGAAAAAACTTTTGATGGAGACAGTAGAAAAGCTGTAGAAAAATATTATGCGATTTTATCAAAAATGATAGAGGATTGCAAACCGGATATAGTTGGTCATATGGATATAATAAAGAAGAACAATAGAGATGATATCTTGTTTAATGAAGAAGAGAGCTGGTACATAGATGCAGTAAAGAGATTTTTGGCTGTGGCAAAAAAAAATGGCACCGTGATAGAGATAAATACAGGCGGAATACGCAGATATGGAATAGAGTGTTTTTATCCAAGTTACTGGATACTCGACATCATTAGAGACATGGATGTTAAGGTGACAGTAAATGGAGATAGCCATGATGTAGAAGGTGTAAACTTTTACTATGATGAAACACGAAAGCTGCTTATATCGAAGGGTATTGAATATATATACACATTTGTTGAAAAAGAATGGATAAAAACAAAATTCTGACCGATCAGGTCAGAATTTTGAATATTCATTCTTAATTTTTTTGAGTTGTTTTTTTCGTCTTATTTTCTTGTTCTGTCTATACACGTAAGTTCTAAGAATAGCGTAAGAAACAACTAAAATGACTAATGCTATGCCGGCGACAGATTTTAAGAGATCAAAAACGTTGAAAGGTTTCGCTATCGCTTGGGCAGATAACAAAGAAACTTTCCCAAGTTCAATTCCATTAAGGGTGTAAACTACTTCTCCAATGACTTCTCCTTTATCTAGTGGAAGCTCTATGTCTTTTTTCAGTGACACCTGAGAATCTATCAAGCTTGATTGGTCTTTAGGAATGGCGCAGACTAATTTGTTTCCGGCAATAAGATTTAAGGTTTCTCCTTCCAGAGATAAGGTTTCGACAACTTGATTTTCTTCTGAAAGAACTGCATGGGTATAATTTTCAAATCCGTATTTCAACATGTTGTTGGTATCTTCATATGTCATGACTCCACTTGATTTTAGAACCACCGTGATTAGCCTTAAAGAGTCTCTTTCGGCAGCCGTTACCAGCGTATTTCCGGCCATTGACGTAAAACCCGTTTTCGTTGCGATGACATCCCTATTGAAATACTCACTTGAAGAGGATCGTATAAGCCTATTTTTCGTCCAGAGATATCTTTTCTCCTGATATTGGGTTTCAGGTATGCTGCTGTTGATTTTGGTCATTACTTCAGTAAGCTCAGGATGCTTTATGACTTCTTTCATTATCATGGCCATATCGTATGCTGTAGTGTAATGTTCGTCGTCATGAAGCCCGTTGGGATTGACGAAGTTTGATTGTACGGCTCCAAGCTCTTTTGCCCTCTTGTTCATAAGCTTTGAAAAGTCTTCTACAGATCCGCTGATGTGTTGAGCGATAGCAACGGCAGCATCGTTTGCCGACTCAATCATTAAAGCATCGAGGATCTGCTCGACAGTAAGTATTTCGCCAGGGATTAGATAAATTTGGCTGCTTCCTTTAAAAGAAGAGCGGTTAAAATTTTAGTTATGCTGGCGGGATAGTGTGTTTCACGGCTGTTTTTTTCAAATAAAATCTGCCCTGTAGAACCATCTATTAAAATGGCGGCATCAGACCCTACGGAAGGTTGTGCATTTACAGTATTTAAACCTGATAAAAGAAATAATAAGGTCAATGCGAAAAGAGTTTTTTTAAACATGAGTATCCTCCGAAGTTTTATCTCTTACTAGTATAATAAATTAAAGGTTGAAAATCAAAATAAAAATAAAAAAAGGTTAATGTAAAAATATGTAGAAAAAGATAGAAGGAGGTGTTTGTGTGATAAAAGGAAAAATTGACAAACAAAGCCTGTGGATTATTGGAATAAGCATATTGATCCTTAGTGCGCTTGGCTTGTTTTACTTAGATAAATCCAAGGAAGGAATATCTCTGGAAACGGCACTTCCTACGGATCAAAACGAAGAATTTCAATTGGAAGAAACAGATGTCAGTGATGAGGCAAAAAAGAGTGCTGAAGAGAAAGAAGATATTTATGTTCATATTTCAGGGGAGGTCAAAAATCCGGGGGTAGTTAAGTTGAAAAATGGCGCAAGGCTTTATGAAGCTGTAGAAAAGGCGGGAGGCATCACGGAAGAAGGTAATTATGACAGCGTAAATCTAGCATCTGTGGTAGCGGATCAACAAAAGGTGAAAATTGGAAATATCAATGATAAAAAAGGTGATGAGAATTTTCTTGATGATGGGAATGTGACAATCCAATCAAATAATATGATAAATATAAATTCTGCAAATAAATCTGAACTTGAGACTTTGCCGGGCATCGGAGCTGCTATCGCACAGAAAATTTTAGAATACAGGGAAGAAAACAATGGCTTTAAAACTATAGATGAAATAAAAAATGTCAATCGAATAGGAGACAAGACATTCGAAATGATAAAAAACCTGATATCTGTAAATTGATTTAAAGCACAGATAAGACAGAGCGGAAGCGGTGGTCTTTTGAGGCGTTTATTTGTTTATTTATTTGTTGGATCGATAGCAATCTCAGCTTCAGCGTATTACAACAATGTGCAGCTACTGATATTTATTGTGCCTATAATAACGTTGATGATTGGAGCGTGTGAAAAAAAAGCAGAAAAAATAATTGTAGCATCGGTAGCAATATTGTTTTTCTTGCTGATTTTAAATAAGACGACGATTTTAGTCAATGCACAATCTAAACTAGAAATAAGCCAAGATATATCCATAACAGGTGTCGTCGTGGATTTTCCGGCAACTAAAAACGAAAGAATCGGGTTTGAAATTTATATGCCGAATTTGAAAGAAAAAGTGCAGTGTTATATAAACATAAGCGAAAAAAACATGGAGATCAAAAATGGAGATGTTCTGGAGATTTCAGGAACAGCTTACGCTCCGGATAAAAAGAGAAATCCCGGAGGTTTTGACTTTAACTTATACCTTAGGGCCAAAAAGATTTACTCGGTATTTTATGCAGATGCTGATTCGGTTGAATTTATAGGAAGTAACATAAACCCTATATTGAAACCATTTGTAGACTTTAGAGAGAAACTTATCGATTTGATTGAAAAAAATATGAGCGAAAGAAATGAAGATTTTTTAAAAGGCTTGGTTTTTGGTATAAAAGAGATGGATGATGAGCAATCTAGGATATTTGCAGAGGCTGGGATATCTCATGTTTTAGCAGTTTCAGGACTTCATGTAGGGTTTATATACGGATTTTTGATGCTTGTGGCAGCAAAAGCAAAAATTTCCGACAGGACTAGTTTTGTTTTCATATGCCTTATATTGATTTTATATACATTTCTTTGTGGATTCACTATTTCGGTAACAAGGGCATCTGCGATGGCGGTTATTCATCAAGCGGCAAAGCAATTAAAGATTCATTACGATACTTTGAATGCGCTCTTTTTCATAGGTTGTATCAATATTATCATAAATCCGTTGACTGTTTATACGGCTTCTTTTCTGTTGTCTTATTCTGCAGTTTTTTCTATTACTGTATTTTATCCGTTTACTAAAGGTTTTTTTTCTAAATTGAGAATTAAGATATTAGAAAAAACTTTGGATGCGTTGCTTATTACATTTGCAGTTCAGGCTTTTACTTTTCCGATCATATCATTTATCTTTAATGGAGTATCATTGATTTCTTTTATTTTGAACTTGGTAGTAGTCCCTATTGCAGGTTTTATGCTTTTGAGCTACATGACTTTGATGCCTGTTATGGTTTTATGGGATTCGGGAGCGACTATTGTTCTGTCTTTAATGAACATTTTAACAGATTTATGTTTTATTATTACAGAATCATTTATCGATGGAAAATTTTCATATGTTAATGTCCCCGCCATGTCTGTGGAACTTGTTTTATTGTACTACACGGTACTGTTTATGGCTGCGGGATACTTTTATCTTAATAAAAAATCAAATAAATTGGCGTTGGCGGCATGGGTTTGTGCTTTGTGGATATTGATAGTACCGGAACTGTTTTTAAGCAAAGAGCTGCATGTAACAGCGCTAGACGTCGGTCAAGGAGACAGCATTCTAATAGAGGCTCCCGGAGGGGAGAACATACTTATCGACGGTGGGGGATCGTATTATCGAAATATTGGTGAAGATATAATATTAAAGGCTTTATTAAATAAAAATATAAAAAAACTCGATCTTGTTGTCTGCACTCATTCGCACTTGGATCATATGGGTGGGATAATAGAGGTTTTGGAGTTTATGGACATTGACTATATCATGATTAATCCACTGGAAGGCGAAGAGTACCTTCCGTTAACCGAAGAAGCCGTCAATAAAGGAACCCAGATCGTGAAGTCTGTAGAAGATATGAAGCTGGAGCTATCTAATGGCGTTAAACTTATTGGATTATATCCGGGAAAAGATTCTGTATATGTAGATGGAAACAATAGCTCAATAGTATTAAAATTGATTTATGATGAGATATCATTTTTATTTACAGGGGATATTGAATCAAAAGCTGAAATTGAGCTGGATAAAATGGGAAAAGATCTGAATAGCAATGTGATAAAAATATCTCATCATGGAAGTGACACATCTACTACGGAAGGATTTATATCAAAAGTAGATCCGGATTACGCATTAATAAGCGTGGGAAGAAACAATAGGTTTTCACACCCTTCGGACAAAACACTTGAAAGATTATCACAGGAAGGTATACAATATTACCGTACAGACTTAAGCGGTGCCGTGGTGTTTTCTACAGACGGCAAGAAACTCGATATTAAAACATACATAGAGGGGCAACCATGAACTATAAAGAGCTTTTAAAAGATATAAAGGATAAGGCAATAGGGGAAGCATACTTGATTTTTGGAGAGGAATATCTTCTTTCTTCAATGATGGTTCAAAATTTGAAGAAAGAGATAATTGAAGAGAGCTTTGAACAACTGAATTTTCACAAGATTGATGATAAAAACATTACAGCTGATGACATAATAAGCCAATGTGAGACAATGCCGTTTATGAGCGAAAAGAGGATGGTATTAGTATTGGATTATCCATTGTTTACATCTTCTGGCGGCAATGATAAAGACTCGGATAGGCTTATATCGTATATGAATGCTCCAAATAAGAGTACATGTCTTGTTTTCTTGAACAGAACAGTAGATAAGAAAAGAAAGCTGTATAAAAATCTTTCTAAGAATGGTAAGATTGTTGAATGTTCCAGGCTTGAAAAAAAGGATCTTGAAAAATGGATAGCTAAGCGCATAAAGATGGCAGGGAAAACGGTAGATAAGATAACTATGGATTATTTTATCGAAGGATTAGATTATCTATCCAAAGATAGCAAAATTACTTTGAGCGACGTTGACAATGAAACAGAAAAGCTTGTTGCGATAAGCGGAAGCAAAAGATTTGTATCAAAAGATGATGCTGAGAAAATAATGATTAAGAGTTTTGAATCCAATATTTTTAAGATGTTAGATCACATTGGAACAGGTAATCTGACAGAGGGATTGGAAATACTTAACTACTTATTTGAAAGTGGAGAGCCTGGGATAAAAATACTTTCCATGATAGTAAGGCAGTTCAGGATAATGTATCAATGCAAAATTTTAAAAAAGAGAGGCTATTCAGCTGAAAATATTGCATCGATGACAGGATTGAGAACCTTTATGGTAAATAATGCTATAAGACAATCCAAAAAGTTTGATTTTAACAGGCTGAGAAATGCTTATAAAAGATGCGCAAATATCGATGTGATGTTGAAGAGCACAAAAACAGATCCTAAAATACTTTTAGAGCTTCTATTATATGACTTCAGATAAATTACAAAAAAAATAGACTACTATTAAGTAGTCTCAGAATGTCGACAATGC
>DMAW01000052.1 GCA_003446375.1 Eubacteriaceae bacterium
TATAGTTATGTTTTGAATAACCCTATGAGTTATTCCGATCCGAGCGGGTTCTTCTTCGATAAGCTTTGGAAAGAGATTAAGAAGTATTGGCGTGTTGCCCTAGCAATAGTTGCCACCATATATTTAGGACCAATAGCTGCTCAACTCTGGGGGCCTATCATTGGAGGGGCTGCAACTGGGTTTGTGGCCGGAGGTATTGCGACGGGATCCTTGAAAGGAGCTTTAGTTGGGGCGGCAACTGGAGCGATGTTCGGTGCCATTGGAGACTACTTTAAAAATACACAAGGATTTAGTGTTGGAAAAGTCGCTTCACATGGTGTTGCTGGGGGGATTTCTTCTGAGCTCAGTGGTGGTAAGTTTGGTCATGGATTCGCTAGTGCTGGATTTACCCAATTAGCAGGTCAGATGGGACTATTACCGGATATTGGGGCTGCAAGTGCTAAAGAGCGTTTGGATAATGCCATTGCTGCAGCTATTGTGGGGGGGACAGCCTCCGCTTTAAGTGGGGGCAAATTTGCAAATGGCGCAGTGACAGGCATGTTCTCTCGGATGCTGAATGATAGTGTGCATGCCGAGCCTAAAGAAGGCCAAAGAAATAAGCTAAGCAGTTGGTACCGTAGAGGTGAGAAATATGCAAATAAAGGAGATATGGTTGATAGCCTGGGGATGGAGGGCAAAACTGTGATTGTTTTTGGGAAGCGGGGCCTTAAAGATTTCTTTCTAGGTGTGGAAGGACCGGTTACAGACTTTCTAAATCATGAGGTAGTCCATGAACATGCCTTTGCAATCCAGGATGGAGATATTGTTTATAATCGTGGCTTTTCAAGTAACGGTTTATTTACTGAAACAAAGATTAAATTTACTGGGTTTGGTCATAATTCTTACGCCTTTACTGATTATTATGTCTTACCAAGTGGGGTCGATGTTAAAGCTTTGTTTAATAACGTCCCTGGTAACTGGAGTAATTATGTTCTTGGAGGGCCGTCAGTGAACAACTGTCAAACTTATGCTGATAGCGTAAGGCGGCAAATTGAGGTGACATATGGTTCTAAGGAATAGTCTATTATCATTTTTACTATTGGGGGTAAGCTTCATGGTTTCAGCCATACCAACACAGGTCATAATTTCTCGGACCCTGGAATTTAATAAAGGTAATGGGACAGGTCTAATTAGTGTTATTGATATCAAGAGCCGTTCTACCGTGAAAGAATACCATGTAAATGCTGGTAATAGCCCTGTTATGCGGGTGTATGGTGAAAAACTTTCAGTTTCCAACGGCATATTGAACTCTGGTGAATACATACTTAATCTTAATGATGCTTCAGTTGAGTATTTCCCTGAACGCCGAGGTACTGTTTTCTTTTCCCAAGACTCATATATGTATTTTTCCGTAGTAAAAAATCATGGAAAAATTTTTTTTATTAATGATGGGGAAGAGGTTTGTCGGATAGATAAGGTGAGTGTTGTTATGAGTCCACCTGATATATATACCTATCCTGAAAATTTGGCAAGTTTTTATCTCAGTAATGGTGACTTTTACCTCGTCAATGGGAGTGATTTATCTTTCAGTAAATTTTCATTAAAAGATTATACAGATATGATCTATTTGGGTGAGAACAAAGTATTGGCTGTTGATGGTCGTACGTTGTATTGGTTGCGTCTCTCTGATGGGAAAGTTTTAAAAACAAAAAAACTGGCCTTTACTGGAAATTTTTTATTTAAGGCTAAAAGTGATGATGGCAGATTTATTACACTTCAAACGTTGACAGTCTCCTTAGCTCCTTGGTCAGATACTTTCATGCAAGAACGTATCGATTTATATGTGTTCGACTTGAAAAATGAGACATTAGAAAAGCTGGTTGGCAGTATTGCAGCAATAGGAGTAGGCCTTACTGTTAAGTAAAATATATGTTATGGCTTGGCCTGAAAACAGGACAGCCATATCTTTTTGATGTTTCGCACGACTGAAAACAGGACAGCCATATCTTTATAAGATATATGATAAAGGATTAACTAATGAAACTAATGAAGCAGTTTTGGTTATCACTTACTCTGTTGGTTTGTGGCTGTACAACCATTACTCTGGAAGTCGCAAGTGTTCCTTCAATTAAGCCGTGGGATTCTGTTCCTGATAAAAAGGTGTATACATATAATAAAAGCCTTGATGATATTGTTGAATTTTCTGATGTCAACATTTCGTTGTCGCTGACAAATTACGAAACTCAATACAGGGGGCTAGCAATGCTGGGTGTTGAGCTGGAACGTTGGCCAAATAGTAAATTTGATAGTGATGAGATTATTCTTGCATTGGGAGTAACCCCCTTAAAAAACGGTTTGGAGTTAATGGGGGAGGGGATAGCTTTAATCATGAAGGTCGATGGTGGCGATATGTATGTTAAACCACATAAAGTTATGAAATATAATAGAAGTGATACTCTATTTTGTGGTTTTGATAACTCTATTGGTGGATGGGGTGGCGAAGTATAGATATTGGGAATAAGAAGGAGAGTTTGCTGAAGGGTAGCCATTTTTCAGATAATTGTTACAATTTGTATTTTGAGCTGCCTAAAAAGGTCAAGGATGTTGATTTCGCGCTCGACTTCTCGGAGTCTCTTTTGCCATTGAATAGTAAGGTTGTTTATTTCCATAAAAAGCTGATTAAGTGGACTTCATCGAACTAAATGGTGACAGATTTAAAAATTTTCTATTCTTCCTTGCATAGTCGTTCAATATTATTCCTTGGGCTAGAGAATCACCGTTATTATTTGATTAATCAGGAATGAGGGCCATAATGCGAAATATATTTCTGACTATGTGTTTTCTTATGGGATATTGGTTACAAGGATGTGCCTATTATGTCTATGATACTCATACCGCTTATGGCCTGAACAGGGTTGATGCGGAGGAGTACTTAGGGCCAATAGATACCGGCTACGACTCTCCGTTCACCAGCCCGGTACTTAGTTTTGATAATGGTGTGCAAGTTAAGTTCATGATCCCTGGTATATATAATCATCCACGAAAGAAAACGGGTATTGACTATCTGGATGATATTAACATAGAGATTTTTATAACATCACGAAAAGCAGGGATTTCTCTGGATGTACAAAATATGGTGTTGGACCAGTATCGAACCGGCAGAAAGACTCCCCTTCGATTCCTAGAGAAGAAACGTTACCCAAGTTTGGAGAAAGGGAAGGAAGGGGTATTGGTTTGTAGATATTCTGATTCCGAAGAGGCTTTCTCTGATTTTTATCAAGGGGAGCGTATCGAGTTGCCCTATCGAGAGACAGGCTTAAGTCTGGTCAAAGTCGGAATGCTAAGGGTAGACCCTGATATACTCTGTGGTGAATTAGTTGCTATGAATATCAATTTTGTCGGGGATGATGGATACTTCACTATTAATCTGCCATTTATAGATGATTCAGGGAGAAAGGAGTATACGGTGTATTTTTATCCGGTGGGAATACGATACACTATGAAGTAAACCATTATGATTTAGTTTTAGGTAATTAGTTGTCTTGTGAGGTGTAGAATGAAATTTAAGCTGTTATTGATTTTTTGTGTGTCTATGCTGTTTGCTGGATGTGCTTCTGTACCTACTGAAAGTACTGAAGTTACAAATAAAGCTAAACAGTTTACTACTCCTTCTGATGGGCATGCCGGTCTGTATATATATCGGCATGGCAATCTAGGTGGAGCGTTGAAGAAAGATCTTTTTGTTGATGGT
>DMAW01000127.1 GCA_003446375.1 Eubacteriaceae bacterium
CTACAATATCTTTTATTTTTTGCTGACGTTCAACAAAACTTAATTTAGTCATACTATATATTGCATCTACAACGATATCTTCAACCTCTTCAAACAGAGCTTGTACTTCTTCCCCCTGATTGAAGCGTGAATCTATTAATTTAATCGTTTCAACAACCATTAACACCTTGTGGTAATGGCTGTTAAATTTCTCTTCAATAAAAGTTTTAGATTTAGATAAGGAATAAGATGGTTTTTTTCTTATGCTTCCCCAAAATAATAAGTTCTCTGTAACAAAATTTTTAGCATTAGTTCTTAGCTCTGGAATCAATATTTTTCTATACCAAAATTCGTCAATAACTTCTTTCTTATGCTCTCGACCTTTATCTCGCCTGCCTAAAATTATAGCTAATGCACTTAACATTAGACCAAAAGCAGAAATCAAAGATGAGATATAGAGGATATTGCTATTTTTTGACTGTATATATATTGAAGTCTGGTTTTTATCAAACTTTGACTCTACTACACTATTCGAATGATCAACTTGTATCAACCCGGAATCAAAGAAATACTGTGAGCCATCTTTGGACGTCGTAGAACCCTTTAATATAGTAGAAGGGAAATTTACATTTAAAGATACATCAGGCTCATATAATACTTCAGGATAAGGCGAACTGTCTAAACTCACAGATAAATGGTTAAACGTCGTTTCACCATTTGTAGCAAATGTAGGATACATCCACTCAAAATATTCTGTATCCCAATTTGTCTCTCCATTAACACTACATGCAGTTAAAAAAAGAGATAACCAAATAGTTTGCCGTTTCATTCTCACCTTAAACCAAGTTCTTTATTCGCAACCAAAGCTCTTTCGATACTTCTATTGATAACTTGATAAGTTTTCCCATGAGTACGAAACTCAAACAACGATAAAAACTTGTCTTTAGAACCAGCATTTCGAATACTTTTTCCAAATAAACCAAGGAAAAATGAGCTGTTAATATTGTAGGTTTCCGGAGGGATATCAACGAAAACTCTATCGAGCACACCAGCCCCCTCAAGCTCATCTAGCCTAAGTTTTTCTCTAGCAGCCTCACCTTTGTCACGTCCTATGTAGGTAGGCCCACCAAGTTTCTTGAAATCTATATTCACAATTTTACCCATGTTCACCACCTATCTAACAATTTGTTAGAAATCAAGCAGTTTCAGTATATCTTTCACTAATAGGAAAACGAGCGGCTATAATTGTACCAGGAAAAGAGACGCCTTTCATCTTCCTTACGTATTTATGATCTGGTTTTTCCCCCAGATCATTGGACGCGTTGAATGCAATCACCTCCTTCCCTGAATCATCAATTTCAATCTGATACGTCCCATCAAACTTTATGTGAGTATCACCAGAAATTATAGCCATTTTAGCTTTTTGGCCAGAACTAGGTAAGCATTCATCTGCGACACCTTGAAAAAACTCGATCAAATCAACAGTACCTTGCCCTCGATCTGTTGTTTCATCCGTATTTTTGGAACTAACGTACCCTTGCAAAGCAACAAGAGTCAGCAGAGTACTTGCTTCCCAATTTTTACTAAAAAAGCCACCTTTTTTATGTGCTTCTATGTAGGGGGAAACCTGTCTCATAGTAAATGACCCAGGATCTAAATCTGTAAATGTATCAGCAATACTCTTACCGAAGTTGTAAATAACTATCTCGCAAAAATGAAAATTCTCGTCTTCTTCATTTTCTTGATCTTCTTCAACATGATCCAGATAGCCACATACATACCATTTACTTTTTCCACTATGATCTTCAGCATTTCCGATTATTTCTCCCAAATAATTTACCATTTGTCGACGAGACTCTTCGGTTAGCTGGCGTTCAGAGTAACTCAAGCATTTATCCAGATAATCGACAAATTTCTTCGTACAAAGATTTTTACGGTCTTGATCTTGATACTTAATTACTGAACTTTTACTACCCTCGAAATCAAACAACTCTAGCCGGTCTTCAGTAGCACCTTCATGCTCAATATCAAGTTGTTTTACGACGCCCATAGACCGAATAAGTCTTTGCTTTCTCTTAGATTTTGGTAAAAAACCTCTTACAGAAATGTTTCTATTTCTACCTGACGCTGAGTTTTTAACGATTTTTACAGCCATTCCTAGTAACACTTCTGCACCTAAATCATGACAATCGATTTGAGAGTGATCCAAGCTTATATGCCTAATCTCGGAGCTACGCCCAACTTGTGCGACATTTGCGATGAAATTCAGTGTATTTTCAGGTTGCTCGATTAAAGAGAACTTAGGAGGACATTCTTTGATACAGTTTTTATCGTGAACTACGCTTTTGTGCGTTTTCGACATACTTGAAAGGTTCATCATGTCTGAAGATACATAAGGGACACTTTTTTTCTTCTTTTTTTGTTTGGACTTCAATCCTCCTTTTAGAAGCCTTCGAGTCCTAATCTCTCTCAAATATTCGTATGTATCTTGCTGCTTTTTCAACCTGTAAATCCTTAAAGATCGTATGCTTGATTAGCATAAACAAGATATGCAATTGATTCAATCTTCGTTACCCCAAAATTGATTCATAATGAGGAAACCCATGATGACTTAATTAACCAATGCATGTAGTAGCCCAAATTACAAAGAGGCCTAAACTCATATAGAGGGGCGAAAGGTTAAGCAAACTTAGGCTGACCCTACTGAACATCGTGACAAACTTTGGTACGCAGTGTACCAAAAGTGGCTAAAAATACCACAATGTCTGTCTCGCGGTTGTCGGGTGCTCTTTGCTTGAGCCTGTGAGCGATTG
>DMAW01000046.1 GCA_003446375.1 Eubacteriaceae bacterium
TCACTCATCCCCAAACTCATGTCAGGAGAAATCAGAGTTCCCTTGGATGAAGAAGGTGATGCATCATGAAGTTTGGCTTTAGAAAACCAAGCTTAAAGAGAAGAATCTCTGCAAGAACTAGCATCAAAAGACAGGTTGTGCACCGAGCAGGAATAAAGATGCCTAAGGGATATGGATTTCTGAGGAATCTCAAGAAAGCAGTTTACAACAAAGTATATAATCGAACATCCTTTGATATATTCAAGACACTTAAAAAGCTGTTCAAATAATCACTCATTCAAGGTTAGTTAGATGAATGAAGAAGTGGAGGTGCGGGGTGATCAATAAAATAATAGTAATTAATAAAATGACGACTTCGGATGTGCTAATCGAAATTAAGAATTGTCTGGGAGGTGGTAGTGATGAGTAGTGTAAATGGTATTTTTACAGAAGCGATGCTTGAAGAAGCAGCTATTGAAATATTAGAAAGTCTTGGCTACGATTATGCCTTTGGCCCGGACCTTTCTTTAGGTGGAGACTATGAAGAAAGAAAAGATTATCGCGAGGTGATCCTTTCACATAGAGTTAAAGATGCACTCTTTAAGATTAATCGAGATCTTCCAAGGGAGGCGCTTGATGACGCCTTTCGCCAACTGATTACATTCAATAGCCCAATGCTGGAAGAAAACAACAGATATTTTCATCAGTTAATGACAGAAGGAATAGAAGTATCTTTTAATGAAGGTGGACACATTCGCACCAAAAGAGCCTATATTATAGACTTTGAAAATATGAGCAACAATGAATTCGTGGTCGTCAATCAATTTACCATTATTGAAAATGAAGAGAGAAGACCGGACCTCATTGTTTTTGTAAATGGTCTACCTCTTGTGGTTATAGAACTAAAGTCAGCCAGTGATGAAAACGTAGGGATAGATGGAGCTTATAATCAAATACAGACCTATAAGAGAGATATTCCGTCTTTATTTAACTATAACGCTTTTTGCATCATCTCGGATGGAATCAATGCAAAAGCTGGAACCATTACTTCCAATGAAGAATGGTTCATGAATTGGAGAACGGTTGACGGAGATGATATCGCACCATTATCACAGCCTCAGTATGAAGTGCTGCTAAATGGTATGTTCCAGAAGGACAGATTGCTGGATATCATTCAAAACTTTATTCTTTTCCAGGAGTCTAAAGAACCGGAGAAGGACATTGATGGAAAGAAAATAGGGGATAAAAAATCCATCATTAAAATTTTGGCAGCCTATCATCAGTACTTTGCTGTTAAGAAAGCCATTGAAAAAACAAAAGAAGCAACGAAGGAAGACGGCGATCGGAAGATCGGTGTTATTTGGCATACACAAGGTTCTGGTAAGAGTTTCTCCATGGTGTTCTATACCGGTGGACTTGTGAGAGAACTGAACAATCCAACGATCGTGGTCATCACCGATAGAAACGACCTGGATGATCAGCTGTTTACAACCTTCAGTAAATCGAAAGATATTCTGCGCCAGACACCAAAACAAGCAACGGTAAGAAAACTTTCAGATAACCAAAGAACGAATTATGCTAACGGTAATAGTACCGAGGTTAATGGGCTTTATGATCTTTTAAACGATAGAGAGTCCGGTGGGATTATCTTTACCACCATTCAAAAGTTCAAACCAGAAGAAGGCGAGATGCCAGTACTCACAGATCGTAAGAATGTCATTATCATCGCCGATGAAGCCCACAGAAGCCAATATGGATTAGAGGCCAAAGTGGATGCTAAAACCGGTGAAGTGAATTATGGCTATGCAAAATATCTAAGAGATGCACTACCCAACGCCTCTTTTATCGGCTTTACAGGAACACCGATTGATCTTGAAGATCGATCAACTGTTGCAATATTTGGTCATACCATTGATACATATGACATGACCCAGGCAGTTGAAGATGAAGCAACGGTTCGGATTTATTATGAAAACCGCATCATTAAGCTGGAAACAGATGAAGAAGAACTGACGAAAATTGATGATGAATTTGAAGAGATCACAGAGGGCCAGGAAGAATTTGAGAAGGATAAAAACAGAGCCAAATGGTCTAGGATGGAATCCATTGTAGGATCTCCAAATAGAATCAAAAAGCTTGCAGAAGATATAGTAAATCACTACGAAGAAAAGGCTAAGAGCATCGATGGCAAAGCTATGGTGGTCTGCATGAGTCGCAGAATCTGCGTTGAGCTCTATGATGCCATAACAGCATTGAGACCCGATTGGCACAGCGATGATGTTGATAAAGGAAAAATCAAAGTTGTTATGACCGGCAGCGCTGCAGATAATGAAAAGCTACAGAAGCATCTAGGTGGCAAACAGCGTAGGGATTTGCTGGCCAAACGAATGAAAGACAACAGTGATGAGCTTAAAATAGTGATTGTTCGTGACATGTGGCTCACGGGATTTGACGTGCCATCCATGCACACCATGTATATTGATAAACCTATGAAAGGGCATAACCTGATGCAAGCCATTGCAAGGGTTAATCGGGTCTTTAAAGAAAAATCAGGCGGTGTAGTGGTTGACTATATCGGGATTTTAGAAAGTTTAAAGAGCGCCTTAAAACAATACACCAATACGGATCGTCAGAATACTGGTATTGATACGGATGTTGCTGTTGCTGTTATGCTTGAAAAACTGGAAATATTAAGAGACATGATGCATGGCTATGATTACTCAAAATATATGGGCAACTCTCAAGTGGAAAGAATGAGAACTATTGTAGGTGGTATGGACTTCATTCTCGGAAAGAAAGAAGAAGAACAAAAGGAATTTAAAAAGACAGCTCTTGAATTAGGAAAGGCTCATGCACTATGTGCTGCAACTGATAAAGGGAAAGAAAAGGCTCTTGAAATCAGCTATTTTAAAGCAGTTAAAGCCAGCCTTGTCAAGCTAAAGGAAAAGGACAAAACGCCACTATCAAAAAGAGAAATTGAAGCAAGACTTCATCAAATGCTGGAACGCTCCATCATCTCAGAAGATGTTATTGATGTATTTGATGCGATGGGAATCAAAAGGCCGGAGATCTCAATCCTTTCTGAAGAGTTCTTAAAAGAAGTTCAGGGAATGAAGCAGAAGAACTTAGCTGTAGAAATGCTTAAGAAATTATTAGAAGGCAACATCAAAGCTATGGAAAAGAGAAACCTCGTGAAATCAGAGAAGTTCTCTGAAAGGCTGACAAAGGCTCTAAACAAGTATCGAAACCAAGCACTTACAAATGCTGAAGTGATTGAAGAACTTATTCGAATGGCCCATGACATTAAAAAGATGCGTGAGGAAGAGGCTGAACTGGGTCTAAGCGACGATGAAATTGCTTTTTATGATGCACTGACTGCAGATGATATCGTAAAAGAACTTATGGAAGATGAAACACTTAAAAAAATCGCTCATGAATTAACTTTGGCTATAAGAAACAACATCACCATTGATTGGAGTGTTCGTAAAAGTGCTAGGGCAAGCATGAGACGTGTAATTAAGAGGCTTCTTAGCAAGTATGACTATCCACCAGATCAAGCATTAAAAGCGATGAATATTGTCATGAGGCAAGCAGAGAAAATGGCTGGAAATGTTTATGAAGAAGTTATCTGGTCCGACAGAGTTGCAGAAGAGCATGAAAAATTTAAAACGGATTAATGGAAGGATTGAATTACATGGCAGATATAAAGTATGAAATCAAGGAAACCGTGGGTACTCTTTCAGAAAACAATAAAGGCTGGTCAAAGGAACTGAATTTAATCAGCTGGAATGACAGAGAGCCTAAATATGACATCAGGGATTGGGCACCAGAACATGAGAAAATGGGCAAAGGTGTAACCTTAAGTGTAGAAGAGCTTAAAAAGCTGAGGGATTTACTGAATGAGATGAAACTCTAGGAGGATTATAATATGTACAGTATAAAGGGGAAAGGAGCAGCCAGGATTGAACCAGTTACCTTTCAGAATTGAATATGCTAGAGAATGACATCGAGGAAATATTAAGGAACAGTATTGATATGATTTGTGATGATGAAGAATCCATGCTTATTGTAGGTAAACAAGTAAAAAATGAAAAGCGCGGAAGAAGTGACTTAACTGCTGTTGATAACAATGGAAATATTGTACTGATAGAGATAAAACGAGATCGCAGAGATATAGAAAACAGATCTGAAGCTTTTGAGTTTCAGGCGATTAGATATGCTGCAAGTTATGCGACAATTGAATCTACAGATGATTTAGTCAAAAAAGTGTATGCACCATACATTGAAAAATACAGACAAGAATTTGAACTAGGGATGCTTACATCCTACGAACTAGGAATAAGAAAACTAAATGAATTTTTAGTGGTCAATGAAGCTGAAAAATCATTTAATGATAAGCAGAGAATTATTCTAGTAGCTTCGGAATTTGATGAGCAAACACTTTCAGCTGTGGCTTGGTTAAACAGTAACGATGTTGATATTAGCTGTTTCAAAATAATACCTTATAAGATCATTGAAGACATATTCTTCTACATCGAAAAAGTATTGTCTGTTGCTAAACATAATGATTTTTTTGTGAACCTGTTAGATAAGAAAATAGACCCAGTTCGAAAATCTGATAAGAAGATTACAAGATGTTCCCTACCCAAGATCGACATGCTTCTGGAATGGGAACTAGTAAAACCAGGAGATATTATTATCGCAAAAGGCAAAGAAGACGAAGCTACATTACTAGCTAATGGGAACGTGAATGTGAATGGAGTTGAAAAATCAATGCAAGTCTGGCTCAAGGAAGTTTATGGTTGGGCTAGTATACAAACTTATGTCTTTGCAGTACATAACATAAAAATAGCGGGAAAACGTTACATGTTTTACGTGAGGAATATATGGCTGAGCTAGAAGAAAAGAATAATGTATAGACCATCAAAAGACTTCCACTTAAAGAACAAATGTTCTATAATATATCTCAAGAAGGGGTGTATGTTATGGAATCAAAATTCTTAGAAGTGGAAGTCTTATCTTATAATAAACCTGGCCAACCGCCTAGACCTGTATCATTCAGATTCATGATGGGCGAAGAAATGTTCAAAGGTAAAGTGGTTAAAGTGAAAGATATGAAACTGGATAATAGGATGGGGAATAAAATATTTGAGTATTTATGCGATACTGTAATCGAAGGCAATGGTAGTACCGTAAAGATAGGTTATGAGAAAGACAGCATGAAATGGTACCTGAAAAGCTTATAAATGGATTAGTCGCTTGTTGAAAGGCGACTTTTTTCATCTCTATAGCAAGATTAATATCTCCTGAATCCGTGATAAGTGGTCTAAAAACGGGTTTTTGAAGTGATATTTCACTATTTACATCTTGCGATTTATTGATAAGCTATGAGACACG
>DMAW01000170.1 GCA_003446375.1 Eubacteriaceae bacterium
TTTTTTACCTACAGAATCTTGACGCAGACGTGGATGGCAAAATGCTTTTAAACCCTTTTAAAATGTGGTATAATAAAATCAATTCCGGCAAAGTAGATAGAAATACTCAAAATTTGCTTTATGACAGGAGAGTTTAAGATGAAAGTGAAAGAGATTTTAGAAAAAGCGTATCATGAGAGCAATCTCACAAAGGATGAGATAAAACTTTTGCTGATGGCAGAAGGTGAGGATAAAGATCTTCTTTTCAAAACAGCAGACAGGGTAAGGAAAGAGCACGTTGGCGACGAGGTTTTTTTGAGGGGACTTATTGAATTTTCAAGCTATTGCAAAAACGACTGTTTTTACTGTGGACTGAGGCGCAGCAACCAGAATGCTCAAAGGTACAGAATGCAGGAAGATGAGATAGTAGAAGTTGCAAAAAGAGCATATCAAATGGGGTACCGCACTGTGGTGCTGCAGTCTGGTGAGGACATGTATTACACCAAAGACAGGCTGTGTTCAATCATAAAGAAGATGAAAAGGGTGGTTGACGTTGCTATAACACTTTCGATTGGTGAAAGGTCGTATGATGAGTACAAGGTGTTTAAAGATGCCGGGGCGGACAGGTTTCTGATGAGGTTTGAAACTTCAAATGAAAAGCTATATAGAAAGTATCATCCTGGCATGAGCTTTGAAAACAGGATAGAGTGCCTTAAGTGGCTCAAAAAACTTGGGTATGAACTTGGGACAGGTTTTTTGATAGGCCTTCCAGGTCAGACGTTGGATGATTTGGCACAGGACATAATTCTTGTAAAGGAATTGGATGCAGATATGATAGGCATTGGACCTTTTATTCCTCATCCCCAAACGCCTCTAAAAGATGCAAAAGAAGGTTCAGTTGATTTGACGCTCAAGAGCATTGCCATTTTGAGGCTTTTGAATCCAGATGCTAATATTCCGGCAACAACTGCACTTGGCACTTTAGACCCGCTGGGAAGACAAAAGGGGCTCATGTGTGGTGCAAACATTGTAATGCCGAACGTCAACAGGCTTGAGTACAAGCTCAAATATGAGCTGTATCCTGGCAAGATTTGCATAAATGAGGATGCGACAAAGTGCAGAGGATGCATTGAGTCAATCATTGTTTCGGTGGGCAGGAAGGTCGGGCAGGGGAAGGGACAGAGCAGGCACTACAAAAGAGCTTCTGTGAGCTAAATTGTAATGTGTCATAGTTTCATTCAATAGCTTTTTATTTTTGGGCAGGTTATCCCAGGGCAACGAAGAAATGTCAAAAAGTAAAGAAACGTAATTAGAAAGCTGATCCAAAACAACCACAGGCATGAAACCAATTGTAGGATGATAAAGGCAGCGATAAAACTTTAATGCCTCAACAGGAGTCATTCCATTCATGTTTTTGCCGAAATGCGGCCGTCTGTAGTTGAAATATAGTATCCAATTTTGCGCCATGTTCAGAAACGAACTCCTTGAAGTTGCCTTATTCAAGTTTAAAGCATAAAACTCCTCATCATCAGTGCGGTGAGAACGCTCAACGAAGCAATTTGTCTTCTTGTTTCTCTCCGGGATATTAAGCAAAGATACATTCCAATGATCGAAAATAAGTTTTTGAATGAGTTTTCTTTTGCGAGAAGTGGCACTGCCTCCAAACTCTGCTCTGTTATCTGTTTGGAAGAAAAGTTGATGTTTTACACTGAAAGCTCTAAGCCATGCCGCCACAAGCAGCATGAAAGTCAGGCTGTTTTTGAAATCGAGGGAATCGGCATACGCGATAAAGCGCAATCTTGTTTTAATATCAATAGCAGTGAACTGATAAAGAGGGAGCTTATTTTTAAAAATAGAGGCATATGCTTCTGGAGGCAAAGCCGATTGATCGGCGATATGCTTTGAATCGAACTGCCAGAACTGCAAAGGTTCAAAAGCGGAGAAATCCGCAGCGAAACGGCGAGAGTCTGTAATTGTTATATGTTTCTGGCATCGGATGCCGTAACGTCTTCTGATATTACGGATGGTAAAAGGAGAAAGCTGGATATTGAAGGTATTTTTGATGAACAAAGCCCATCTTTTAGAGTCTAGATTAGTTTCTTTTGCTAAAGTTGCGACCAAATTTTCGATATGTTCTGGAGTTCTGGTAGGCATGCGGAATTTAGGCCCTCGTTTTTTGATACAGGCTGATATATCGCCGTTAGAAAGCCTGAAACGCTCTTTTAATTTATACACCCACCTTGGAGTAACACCCAAGATTTTAGCGGTTTCTTTAACGGAATGAGACTCAAGCAAAGAGATAGTAACTTGAGCAATAGCCTGGGGATTACCCGAAGCTTTAAGTTTTTGGTATAATGTCATTGGGTGGGTTCCCTCCTTAATGGGTTTTTATTGTGCCATATCCATAATACCCCAGGGATACCCACCCTTTGCAATGTCTTTTTCACTTTAATAAAGTAGTGTGAACGAAACTGTGGCTCATTTACAATCCAAAGCATGTTATGTCCTTGACAATTTAGAGAAAGACATTTAAACTTATACTTATAGATACGAAGATTTGCTTACATAAATCGCCATATTGATGATATTTTTACACAGTTAAAGCTGGCATAGGCAAAGTTTAACTATGTGATGGTAATATTTGTTATTGAATTTTCTCATCTATAGGAAAAATTTAAAAGAAGAAGAAGGAAATAAACTTGACATATGCTAAAAGGCAGAGGAGTAAAAAAGTAAGGTAAAAAATGATTTCTATCCCTGCCAGGCTGCCGAAGCATATGTCAAGTAGGTATATCCCCATGTTGGCCCAAAATACAGGCTGTTTGAAGGTATATCTACTTGGACAGAAGGCACCTGGTTATGATAATAATACTAGGTACTTTTTGTTTTGTACAAAAAAAGAAAATTTGATTCTAGTGTAAAAACCCCTTTTCCTTTCCCACAAAGCATAAATATACGAAACAGCGAATAAATAAAACTCATTGGATACATAGGTGGTATACAAATTTTCCCAAACTTATGCTAAAATTAAGGAAGAAAAAACCACAGTAAATAGGGGTGTTACAATTGTTCAGAGAAAACAATCATAACCGCAGGAAACATTATTTGGAAGCACCAATTTTATGGACTCAAGAATAAAGACCGAACTCGAAAAATCATGGGCACCCATATTCTATAAATACGTGTTCTGCAACATCGATGAAAAACCCTTTTCAGTCTTATACAGTGATACAGGAAGGCCTAACTTCCCGGTTAACATACTCCTTTCCCTGGAATACATAAAACACCTTAAAAACTACTCTGATGATGAACTTATTGAAAACTTTAACTTCAATTACCTGATAAACTATGCCGTAGGAATAAGAACATTAGGAGGCATGAATCTTTCAGAGAAAACCCTGTATGACTTTAGAGCAAGGATATACCAATACCTCATAAAACATCCTGAACAAGAAGACTTAATATTCGGGCAGTTTTTAAATCTTACCAGGATTTTTGCTAAAGAAGCAGGCATATCCATGAAAGAACAGCGCATGGACTCTACCATGTTCATGTCAAACATCAAAAAAAGCAGGAAGAATTGCTCTTGCCTTTGATGTACTTTACAGGGCAGTAAAATCCATCCCTGAGGATAGACTTTCAGAGAACCTGAAAGAAGTCCTTAACCCTGAATTCAAGACAGAAGTGATACATAAAACCAAGCCTTCAGAAAGCGAAAGCAGGCTCGAAATGCTCTTGAATCTGTGCCAGGAAGCAAAGGAAACAATCGAAAACATTCCCTGACTTGGGAAATCCGATGCATATAGAATCCTCACAAGATTCCTGTCAGAACAGGCATACTACGACGAAAAAACCAGGAAGCTCAAGGCCAAAGACAGCAAAAGCATACCCAGCGACTCCCTTCAGTCAGCATACGATGAGGATGCTACCTATCGCAAGAAAGGGAACAAAGCTGAAAGCGGATACGTTTTAAACCTCAGCGAAACCTGTTCAAAAGAAAATCCCTTCCAGCTCATAACAGACTATACGGTAGAAAAAAACATAAAAAGCGATGTAGAACTTTTAAAAGAAAGACTACCTATTGTAAAACAAAATACCGAATGCCAAGAAGTCTATGTAGACGGTGGTTATTACTCCGAAGAAGCAGTGCAAATTGCAAAAGAAAACGGGGTGGAGCTTCACTTTACCGACTTAAGCGGTAGGAAGCCCATCTCTAGGATATCAGTGACCGAATATGAAATAGATGAAGAAACGAAAGTGATAACGAAGTGCCCAAAGGGAATAATACCCATCCATGCCGGTGTTAAGAAGGGGCAGACGGTGGCCCATTTTCCAAAAGAAGCCTGTGCGATGTGTAAATTGAAAAATCAATGTTACTGTAAAGAACAGAAAAAAGATTACGTGGTAAGGATAAATCTAAAATCGATAGAAGCAGCCAAACAGCGGGAAAAGATAGAATGTAGGCGTGAGGAAGACAAGAGCAAAAGAGCTGCAATAGAAGGTACCAATTCAGCCTTGAAGAGGGGTCACGGTTTTTCGAAGCTTCGAGTAAGGAGACTTGTAAAATGTAGAGTAAACGTAGGCTTAAAGGTATTGACCCAGAACTTTAAGCGTTTTGCAAGATATATGTTGGAGCGAGCTAAAAAAGCTATTCCAAAGATCCAAAGGGGAAGCGTGCCCATATTGGCTCAATAAATGGTAATAACGTATTATAAAGGTAAAATATAAGCTTTTCTTGGTAGACTTTACACTGGATTTTTGTTATCATAGGTGCAAATTACCACAATTTACCTAAATAAATTTGTCAAAGTACAGAAAAGCAGATTCTAAAATTGAGTTTCTACACTACTAGAATCATTATTAAAAAATAAAAATTTTAACGAGAGAAATCATGACTGTTTCAGGAACATTTTATTTTTGTGGTATTAGTGAAATGTGTAACAAATAGGTTTATAACAAAGCAGGTAAGAAGAGCATATTCCAAGATATGTTAATAGAGTAAGCTGCCATTCAAATACCTTATGCTTTGATACTGAAAAATATGAAAGGCCATGTGGACAATATTTATGTACCCTGTTTTTTCATAGAGGCCATTAGGATGTGAAATTGGTACAAATAGTGATTAATTGGGTAAGTAAAGTTGTATTTAAAAGGCTATTTAGTAGATAATTGGGGAATTAGATTAGGAGGCGGAAAAATGTCTTACGGATTACGAAAAATCCGCGTTTTTTATGAAAACGGTGACTTATCATCTTATTTACAAGAAATACAAGAAGCCTTAAGAAAAAGCATTTTTGAGGAATCAGAAAACTATTTATTGAATGTTAATGAAGTAGAATACATTGAATACAAAGTTAATGAATATAAAATAGAACCTCTTAGACTAAAATACGAACAGGCTTATGCAGAGCAAAAAGAAGAGCTTATTCCAGCAGAGTTATTTCCTAACGATTTTTTTGTATATGCGGGTAAATCTTATCCCAAAATGGTAATTTATTTCCATATACCAGTTGAAGGAGAGCTAAAACTTCTTACTTATACACCAAGTACCAGACTTTTATGGACGGAAGAAATGTTTATAGACAAATCAGAATTAATTTTTCGAAGAATTCAGTTTAGAGATAGTATTGAAGAAATTAATAGAGATTACGAATCAACCGTAGAGAAATTAAGAACAATGGAGGCTCATATTAACGAAGAAGTAAATAGCTTTAATAATACATTACGGACAAAAGTAAAAGAGATTTTCAG
>DMAW01000156.1 GCA_003446375.1 Eubacteriaceae bacterium
AAAACCAATGTCAGCGTAAATCTTGCAATATGCATGGCTCAAATGGGGAAAAAGGTCCTTGTTTTGGATGCGGACATAGGAATGACCAACGCGGATATCCTTATGGGGATCAAGTACGATTATGATTTATTTGACCATATAGAGGAAGGCTTGGACTTAAAAGATATAATCTACGAAGGGCCTGGGGGAATCAAAGTTATTTCCGGGGGAGCAGGACTTTTGAAGATGGAGACCTTCAGCCGGGACAAACAGCATAAGTTTATAGATCAACTCATGAATCTGGGGCAATTTGACGTGCTTATAATCGACAACGGTGCAGGGATAAGCAGAGAATCATTAAGCTTCATAACGTTTGCCCACGAAGTTATAATGGTCACCACCCCTGAGCCTACGGCTATAACAGATGCTTACAGAGTGCTTAAGGCTATAAGCTTTTATGAACTGAAACCTTCGGCAAAAGTGATAATAAACAAGGTCAACGATATGTCCTCAGGGGATGAAGCGTTTGAAAAGCTCTACACGACATCGAAGGAGTTTTTAAATATAGATATTGAAAATTGCGGATACATATTTGACGACTCCAGGGTGGAAAAAGCTATTATGGAACAGATACCCGTTGTGATATCCCATCCCAATTCATTAGCCGGCAGAAACATCAAAAACATAGCTGCCGGAATGATCGAAGAAAATTCCTACAAGAAAAACATATCTACGATACAGCAACTGAGCAACAGGTTTATAAAAATATTCGGATCATAGCAGGTGATATTATGGACATGATTAAGCTAAATGGAAAAATCGAGATCATCAGTGAGGATGGGGATGCGACCCAAGGCATGGTAATGGATAAGACAGACTCTTCCGTAGATTTTTCCATTCCTGCAGACGACAAGAAATTTAGGCTTTTTCATAAAGGAGAAAAGGTAAAAGCTGTAGTGTTCGACAAAAATAAAGCTGTGATTTTTGAGGCGGTCATAGCCGACAGGATAAAGGGTGGGGTACCCACATACACTCTAACGAATCTTTCCGGCTTTAAAAATATTCAGAGGAGAGAAAATGTCAGGGTATCATGCAGCGCGCCCCTTAAATATACGATCAATAAATTTATTTTAGATCTGATCCCAACAATTACCGATACTGCTCAAGCTATTGCCACGATCTCAAAATACATGAAAGAGGGCATCATGATAGATTTAAGTGCAGGAGGATTAAAATTTTCCTGTGATGAAAATTTAAATGACGGTCAAAGGATTCTCTTTGAGATATGCTTAGAAGGTGAACCGTTAATCGTAACAGGGATAGTAGTCCATAAACAAATAACTGTAAATCCAAATTCAACCAAGTATTTTTACGGAGTGCAGTTTGATCAAATTGATGAAGATGTTAAAGAGCTTATTATCAATCACGTATTTGTCATTATGAGAAAGCAGACCAGAAAATAACAATGGGAGGTAGTCCTTTGGGTTATCAAAGCACCGACAATGAGTTAGTTGTAAAGTACATACCGCTGGTCAAACGCATAGTTGCAAGGATTGAAAGCGTAGAATCCGATATGGACAAGGACGATCTGTTCTCAATAGGCGTAATAGGCCTGATAGATGCCATAAAAAAATACGACGGAACAAAATCAGTTCCCTTTGAAGCGTATGCAACCCTCAGGATAAAAGGGACGATTATCGATGAGATGAGAAAATCAGGCAGAGTATCAAGAGATAGGATAAACAAGCTTAATCGTTATTACAGCGCGAAGGAAAAACTCGAACAATCGTTAATGAGAAACCCTGATGAGCATGAGATATGCAGAGAACTGGGAATAGGTGAAAAAGAGCTTTATAAGCTCCATGAAACAGTACATTATCTCTCTAGCGTATCCTTTGAATCGACCCTTTTCAGCTCGGAAGGTGGAGATATGCAGTTTATGGATCTAATCAAGGATGAAACTGCTATAAATCCGGAAGAAGACTATGTAAGAAGCGAAAGGCGAGTGTTCTTGATCAAGGCCATAGAAAGCTTGTCAGAGCGCGAAAGAGCAATACTGAATCTTTACTATGTAGAAGAGCTGACTCTTAAGGAGATTGCATACGCAATGGAGATATCCATTCCCAGAGTGTCTCAGATACATGGGAAGATAATTTTAAAACTAAGGCAAGAGCTTGAAAATTACGCCTATGACGGAAAGGGCTGATTTAATGTTTTATATCTTGATTTTAATTGGTGCAGGAGCTTTGAGCCTGGGATTTTACAATAAAAAAAATACGGTTAACTTAAAACCAAATGACGCCAAAGAATATGAAGATGCGGGGCTTGCACAAAGGCTGGAAGCCATAGAAGCGATTTTGTTTGAAAGCATTATGACTGAAAGTCAAAAATCACCTGAAGGAAATTCTGAACCTAAAGTGATTTCTAATGAAAAATACAAGGAAGAATCCGAAAATATCAAAAAAAACATGCCTGATAATATAAAATTGATTCTCGATTATGAAAAACGAGGGCTTGATATCCAACAGATAGTTAAAAAAACCGGAATGAACAAAGGGGAGGTTTTACTATTAAAAGATTTATCCAAAAATTATTTGAAATAAAACCTGAAATCTTGATTTCATTGGGAGCAGGCATAATAATATCGGCCATATTGATGAACTCAGCGTATATGGCCGGGCTGAATTTTAAAATCGAAGAAAAAGCCAGGGCAATGGGAATGGTATATCCCGAAGAAGTGAAAGTCCTTGGTGGAGAGGAGAGGTGAGGCATGATAATAAGAAGTTTATACAATGTAAGCAGACAGATGAATGTTCTGCAGAAAAAACAGGAAAACAATGCAGCCAATGCAGCCAATGCAAATACGCCGGGCTATAAATTCCAGCACCTTGTGCAGCGAACCATGCAGGAATACGATCTCTACAACCGCGCAGGAGGCAGAGAAAATGACCAAAGGGTAGAGCTTGGGACGATTAATTTCGGTACTGAAATCGATGGAGGATACACGTCATTTTCTCAAGGCAACTTGAATGAAACAGGACTGGCCACTGATTTGGCAATATTCGGCAGAGGTTTTTTTGCCATTGAATTGGATGATGGACGCATGGGCATAACCAGAAACGGGAATTTTAAAATTGACAATCAGCAAAGATTGGTGACGACAGAGGGAAATCCGGTTTTAGGAATGGACAGCCAGGGTGATATCTCTGAGATATTTATTCAAGGCGATGAGTTTTCTGTTGATGGACAAGGCTTGATAGCCGGTGGAGATATGAGGCTTATGATTGTGGATTATCCTGATTACGGAGGAATGGAATTATACGGAGAGGGAGTTTTTATACCTGGGAATATGGAATATGAGCTGAATGAAGCCAACATAAGCCAAGGCTTTTTAGAATCCTCAAATGTCAATATACTAGATGAGATAGTCAAGATGATGGAAGTTTCAAGGGAATTCGAATCAAATCAACGTACCTTGAGGGTGTTGAACGATACGTTGCAAAAAACTGTCAACGAGATTGGCAGAAACTAGGGAGGATAAAATATGTACACCGGGCTAAGCATAGGAAAGTCAGGGATGAGAGGCGCCCAAAATGCCTTGGACAATACTGCGGATCAGATAGCAAATGCATCTACGGACGGATATAAAAAAAAGCAGGTGAATTTCAATCAGCTGCTTATGAACGAGATAGGGGAAAATCAAGTAGCTGTGTCTCCGAATGCTCAAAATGCAGGAATAAGCGCAGGTTCAAAAGCCGTATTCTCAAAAACTGATTTTAACCAGGGAACTTTAAAGCCTTCATCAGGTGATTTTCATATGGCTATCGAAGGAAGAGGTTTTTTTGGAGTGACGTCTTCAACAGGAGAAATAATGCTGACTAGAAATGGAGGCTTTCATCAAAACTCGGATAATTCTATTGCCGATGACAATGGCAATCTCCTTAACGTGGATTTGTATATACCCTACGAACAGTGGCCAAATAGCGAGGATTTTTCTGTAAGTTCCCAAGGAGTGATCAGCGGATTGGATGAAGACGGCAATTTGTTGGAGCTTGGACAGGTGCTTCTTTATTCCCCGGGAAATAACGACGAGCTAATTTCGTTGGGCGAAGGGCTTTACATTCAGCAGCCGGGCCTTGCTCTTTACAGTTCGGCAGAAAATGAAGGTTTTGGAGAAATCAGAGAAAAAATGCTCGAAGGATCCAATGTCGATATAGGCAAAGCCATGGCAGAGATGATAGTGACCCAAAGAACCTACCAGGTAAATGCAAAATCAGTGACTACGGCAGATGAAATGCTGGATGTAATAAATACGATTGTATAAGGACTCTTAGGAATTTTATTAAATCAGCTTTTTACCGATATTAGATAACCATTTCCCAATTGCCCCACGACTGCTAGGTACATCGTCAAACCATAGTGGAACGATGGTCAAACAGTAGTTAAACGATTGGAAAATCAAAAGCCTTTACGATTGTTCAACAACCGTTTCTCAATTGCCCTACGACCGCTAGACTGTATCTTCAAGCCGTAGGGGAACGTCTCTGTGCCTGAGCCTATCCACTATTTGCTCCGAATTGAATCTTGCTTCTTTACACGCGTTAATTTTTAATGTAAACTATTAAAAGGAATTTACCTTTAAATTAGTCCCGTGAGGCTGGCAAGGTGATGCATATTTTGTTTGCACAAATCTTTTTACCATGCCGTAGAAAGATTTTTTTATGCGCGAAAGGGGGTGATGGCACATGTCAAATATCATCGAGATCATGGATTCAAGCGCTTTAAACAGGGCTATAACCCGAATTTCCCACGAGATAGTGGAAAAAAACAAGGGAACCAGAGACCTTGTCATACTGGGGATCAAAACAAGGGGAATGCCTATAGCAAAGCGTATTGCAGACAATATCCAATCTTTTGAGAATTCAAATGTGGAGTTGGGGTCGGTGGATATTACCGAGTATAGAGACGATATTATCAAAGAGGAAAACGGCAGGCTGATCAGTCGAATAGATCTTGAGGTGAAGGACAAGAACGTGGTATTGGTCGATGATGTCATTTATACCGGCAGAACCTGTCGCGCGGCTATAAATGCAGTGATGGATGCAGGCAGGCCGCAAAAGATACAATTGGCTGTCATAGTGGACAGAGGACACAGGGAGCTTCCTATAAGACCGGATTACACGGGCAAGAACGTGCCTACTTCCCGGGAAGAGATGATTCATGTGTTGCTTAAGGAACAGGATGGAAAAGACGTGGTCATATTGACCAAAGAAGGAGGAAAAGATGAATACAATCAGCAGGGGTAAAAAAGCAGTACTCGGTTTTCAGCACCTATTGGCAATGTTCGGTGCGACTGTGCTAGTTCCTATTCTTACAGGGCTTGATACTTCAGTAGCTCTCTTGAGCGCAGGCTTGGGAACATTGATTTTTCACTACGTTACAAAGAGAAAAGTGCCGGTATTTTTAGGTTCTAGTTTTGCGTTTATAGGCGCTTTGGCAATGACGCTGTCACAATACGGGATAGGAGCTGTCAAAGGCGGAGTCATAGGAGCGGGAATAGTTTATGTAATAATGTCTCTGATAATACAAATTGCAGGCGCAGACAAAGTGAGGTCATTTTTTCCTCCCATCGTGACAGGACCGGTAATCATCGTTATAGGTCTTAGGTTAAGCCCGGTGGCGCTTAGCATGGCAGGGTATTCCTATGACGCTGCGACTCAGACAGGATCTGTGGATACAACGGCGATACTTATCGCTTCTATAGTAATTTTGACTATGATAGCAGTTTCGATTTTTGCAAAGGGGTTTTTCAAGCTTGTTCCGATATTGGTATCAGTCATCGTAGGATATATAGCAGCAAGCTTTATGGGCGCCGTAGATTTTGAATCGATAACTCAGGCAGGATGGTTTGGAATGTCCCAAGGATCATGGCAGACCATAACTACCATGCCGGAATTCAACATGGCGGGGATTACGGCGATAGCGCCTATAGCAATGGTTATATTTATTGAACATTTTGGCGATATAGTAACAAATGGATCGGTAGTAGGAAAGGACTTTTTCAAAGATCCAGGAGTTCATAGAACCATGCTGGGAGATGGACTTGCCACGATTACTGCGGGAATTCTCGGAGGTCCTGCAAATACTACCTACAGTGAGAACACAGGAGTATTGGCAGTGACAAAAGTTTATGATCCTTCGGTCTTGAGGCTCGCTGCTATTTTTGCAGTAATCTTGAGCATGATAGGAAAGTTCGGTGCACTTATAAATTCCATTCCCACTGCTGTAATGGGAGGAGTGAGCATAATACTATTTGGTATGATAGCAAGCGTAGGAGTAAGGACGATGGTTGAAGCCCAACTTGATTTTGCCCACAGCAGAAACTTAATAATAGGATCTTTGATTTTGGTAACAGGCATAGCAATAGACAATATATTTGTCTGGGGAACATTATCGATCTCGGGCTTGGCTATTGCAGCTTTCTTGGGCATAGTGTTGAACAAAGTATTGCCTTCGGATATATAAATAAAAAAAGTACACCTTTGACATCAGTTTGCGTATGATGCCTGGGTGTACTTTATTTTTGCAGAGTTAAAACTTACTTGGCAACTTCGTTTAAAGCTTCAAGCAATACATCTACATCGATTCCGTGCGCGGCAGCACCTTGTTCGATATTTTCAAATCTAGCAGCCATGCATCCAAAACAATGCATTCCAAATCTTTGAAAAACGTCAACGGTTTCCGGAAAATTGTTAACCGCAGACATGATATCCATATCTTTTGTGATTTTCATTGCTGTTCACCTCCAAATTCATGCTATTATTATACCACAATACGGTAAAATTAAAATATCGTTATTAAATTTTCAATAAATAATTGATAAAATTTAAATAACATGTATAATAAATATAGCGGATAAAAAAACGACATAATTTTAGAAGGGGTGGTGTAATGGTTTACAAAAGCGTGGTGATAACCAATAAACTGGGGTTGCATGCAAGACCGGCTGCAAAGTTTGTTGAACTTGCCAACAGGTTTAAAAGCGACATCTATATTAAAAAAGACACTGCCACAGTCAGTGCAAAAAGTATAATGGGCGTCATGGTTTTGGGAGTTGACAGGGGGACTGAAATAATAATTGAAGCCAGTGGCTCAGATGAGCAAGAGGCACTGGATGCTTTGTGTGCTTTAATAGAATCAGGTTTTGAAAGTTGATGAATTTGCATTTAAAAGTAATTGAAACCAAGTTTCCGATTTATGGGCTTGGTTTTTTTGTTGCATAAAACCTTTGGATTCAAAAAAACAATTCAATATGATATCATATATAGATAAGAATAATTTTGGAGGAACGTTATGTTAAGCGAAGATAAGATAAAAAGGATAAACGAGTTGGCCAATAAAAAAAAGACCCAGGGGCTGACTGAAGAAGAAGCGAAGGAACAAAAGATACTAAGAGAAGAGTACTTGGATAATTTCAGGAAGAACTTCAAAGAACAGTTGGAAAATATCGAAATAGTTGATTGAGGAGGCTTGTGATGGAAACTGATAAGTTGAAACTTAAAAAACAAGGCAGAAATGTTTGGGATGTTTTGCTCAAAGAAAAGAACGATGCGTTTTTATTCTGCGATGGATATAAGTTGTTTTTGGATAAAGGGAAAACCGAAAGGGAAGCTGCCCAGAACATAGCAGCTCTTGCAGAAAAAGAAGGATACAAATGCATAGATTATTATCTTGAAAATAACATGGAGATAAAAACAGGGGATAAGGTGTATTCTGTTTATAAAGGAAAGCAAGTCGTATTGTTCAAGATGGGAAGCGTCAATCCGGAAAAAGGCTTTTTAATGATTGGATCTCACATCGACGCGCCCAGGCTTGACTTAAAGCAGTCTCCGCTGTATGAAGACGGAAAGCTGAGCTTTTTTAAGACGCATTATTACGGCGGGATAAAAAAATATCAATGGATAACCACTCCTCTTGCAATGCACGGGACTATCGTAAAGGAAGACGGATCGGCAGTTAAAGTCTGCATAGGCGAAGATGAGAAAGATCCGGTGTTTTTCATCACTGATCTTCTGCCACATCTATCCAAGGACATGATGGGTAAAAAAATCGGAGAAGCTGTGGAAGGAGAAATGCTCAACCTTTTAATCGGCAGCAT
>DMAW01000050.1 GCA_003446375.1 Eubacteriaceae bacterium
CGAATGATTTGATCAACAACGCCTGTGATACTCATACGCGTTTCACCATGATATTTGGTGTGGCGTTTATGTTTTATTAGTATTAAGGATGATAATTTTATGAAGGTAAATACGTTGTTTTTAGGGATGTTAGCGAGTTTATCAATGGGAGGGTGTACTGTTACTAGTGGAGAAATTAGTACTAGTGCAGAATGTTCCACAGGTGGTTCATGTAGAGTTGTGGCTGAAGGCAAGTGGAAAGTACAAAGCTTACAGCGCTATTTGAAGCCAGTGGCTGAAATTTTGGCCGACTCAAAGTACTTTACTTATGAAGAATTTTTAGCTTTTGATCCTAAGAAGTTTCAAATCAAGATTGAAGGTACTTCCGGCTCTACTATTAAGAATAACCAGGTAAATGTTGAGCTATATGATGAGTACAAATCACTTATCACCTCAAAAGTTTTTGCAGTAAAGCTTGTAGATGGTAAATATTCAATTCTTGAGCCAGAGTCTTTCAAAAGCTGGTCTTCAAATTATTTAGATATAATTGATGGTGTGACAGTTTCCTTTGAACCAACCAACCTGAATGGGGATGGTGTATCAACAACTGTATCATCAATCTTAGATAATAAAGTTCTAGCAATGACAACATACTCAAGCCCTAAAAGGCCAGGAGGCCAATTCCCTAAAGATCCACTTTGATATAGGTGATAATTAATGAGAGTCGCCACTATTTTATATGTAATCTTTTTTTTAAATGCTTGTTCAATGACTGACTTTGCGTCGTATGATAAATACGCTATAAAGTTTAATGACACTATGTTTGAATCTATTTCATCTATTGGACAAAGTCGAGAGGCGATTGATATAAATAGTGGTGACTTTTTAGAATCAAAAATAATAAAAACCAAAAGTAAGCGCATTAAACTTTACATTAACAATGGCTTACTTAAACAATGCAGAGTTAATGGAATTGATTCGGAAGACATTGCAAAATTCCTTAGGGATTTAGTTATAGGGGAAGATGCTGGTGACAATAAAAAATATAATGCTAGTATCTATTTGACTTTAGAAAAAAAATTCAACTATAAGATTTTTTCTGATATAGATGTAAAAGAACTTGCATTTGTGTTTAGTCTAGAAAGTTGTGCTAATTACCACGCCGTTGTTTTTTTTGCATACTCTATTGTCCAGCATGAACGTAAACATGTTGAAATTTTTATGTCTGAAAAATTCAAAGATATACCAGCATATATAAATGAGTATCTGGCCACTAAACTCAGTTATTGTTCAATATTGAAAAATGAACAGATTTTATCCGTGGATATTTTTCCGTCAAAAAAAATTAGGTACCAAAGTATAAAAGATGTACCGAAAGGAGAGTCCATATCTCCAGCTCTTGGAGCTAACATATTCCACAATGAAGCATTTAAACTATTTAAAAGTTTGAAGTGGACAAAAAAATCCGAAAATTATGCGGAAATAATTGAATGGTGCGAATCAGAAAGTTTTTGATTTTATTTTTAATTATTACATTTGATTCAAGTTCTTATGAGTTTGATGTAGTAAAATCCATATTCTATAACAGTTATTCTCCATCTGTAATTGATGACTGTGTACTACGTTCCCATAACTTATCTATATCAGGCTTTTTTTCAAGTTCAAGCAAAGAGCTCTCTAGATGTGAACGTTGCTTGCAAGATAAAAATATTGGTTATATATGCAAACAGATTGGATATAACAATAGTTTCTGGCAGTCTGAATTTTATTCTGCTGCACACTATCTAAAATCAATTAAAGATGGGCTTATGAAGTCAGAAGGTTTTACAGAATTGCTTTATGAGAAAATAAAAAAAATCGAAGAAACTAAAATAATTAAAAAGAACTTATTCTTAAATGTAAATCGCTCGACAAACAACTCCTACAAATTAAGTCTTTATGTTAACAATAGGTGGGTTGCATTTAATGTGGATACTGGCGCTGTTTTTGGTAGTTTACGAGACAAGTGTAAAAATGCCAATAATTCATTAATTACACTTATAAATGGAGATAAGCGTTTAGTGACATATTGCAATTATGATTTCATTGGAGGGGACGCTATACCATTAATTACTAGTAGCAGTAAAGACATTATTGGTATTGCATATTTATCTAGTTTTGAAAAGGTTATATTTAAACGCAATCAAAGTAGAATGAAATCAATAGACATGTTAAGTGATGGTGATTTTATTTTTTTAAGTCCAATGTTTTTTTTGACAATGAAAAATTCTTAGATATTAATTTATGCTTAGATACTGGCTCAGAAATTAGTTCAGGAACATCAGTGTTTTATAGAAAAGTTAGGGATAGACTAAATCATTCTAAACTTCATGTGGCTAGGATTGAAACTTCACAAGGCTTTACCAGTTCATTTGTTAAGTTTTTGAGCAACATCGAATTCCAGCAAGGTGATCTAAATTTTTCTCTAGAAAATGTACCTGTCCAAACAAAGTACTCCCCAACGTCTTTTTGTGATTTTTTCTTAGGAATGGACTTTCTATATGAAAACCTTATTGAATTTAACTTTGAAAAAAGGACGTTGGGTATAGTTAAAAACTAAATAACTGTTTCAAATAGTAGATCACAGGAAGGGAACTCAGTCCTGTTTGAGCGTTCAGATCTATCGCCAAACAAACCCACCACTCGTCCAAGGACTGATAATGGCCATCTTCGCACCACTTTGCCGCGCTGAGTGCTAGCGCATGCAAAAACTGATTCAAAAAACCAAAATGATAAGCGCTTTGCCAGGCGTCTGATGGCGATGTCGATGTTGCATCAGGGGCTGTCAGCTTCTGAGGAAATGGGGACACCCATAATTCTTGGCAGGTTTCACTGATCCGGTCCTAGAAGCTGCCCTGACTGGATTTTTCGGTCACACCGCCTGTAAGGCCGTTATCTGCATAAACATCATTCCAGTATTACTGGCCTATATCTATCCCATTGATTGTACAGGGTCTTCAACTCTTGTAAAATCCGGTAGCAAGCTTGAGTGCGGGCTACTTTTGTGGTCACTGGAAGGAAAATCGGTAAATGGAATTAGTCAGCTCTTCGCATTGCGCAGCATCTTATGCTGCTACTCCATCTGTAATTGTCGATGTCATATTCGGTGCACTTTTCGATGCACTCTACCGGGCATCTTGCAATCCATTTCGTTCCACACCTTCCGGCGCACTATCGACAGCAAATCTAGCCAAATCCAGGACTTGTGTCCCCCTAAGCCCAACTTAATCAGAACGATAAAACTACGGCGTCAAGCATTTGCAGCGGCCAACAGGCTAATAACCATACCCTACAATAAGTTGTTTATATTATGTCCCAGTTTATAGAATCCCTTCCCGACTACTTTAATACTGTTAAAAACAGTGACGGCTTTCCTGAAAAGTTCATCAACGACCTTTTCTTGATTGGCAAATGCAGCGCCGATACCGAATGCGTGAAAGAGATCCGCCAACT
>DMAW01000057.1 GCA_003446375.1 Eubacteriaceae bacterium
ATAATGTAATGAGATGAATCTTGTTGAACTGCAGAAGCTTTATCTGTAAGCAATAAAGAGAAACTCAAATAAAAAATTACAAAAAATGTCTAAAAAATAGGGTTCTAAAATCAAATCTACTTTGTAAAAATACATTAGCCATAAGAAAGGAAAGTACATGACTAATGAATCAGTATCTTAAGGGATAGTAGATCAATGAAAATTATGATCCTATCCCTTAAGACTTTTTTGAAAGTTTATTCGAGGTCCAAATAGGCCGAAACTCCATGCTCCATTTCATCAAGTCCATGAATTTCCTCATGATCTTCCACTTTAAGACCTAGGGTGTTTTTAAGAGCAGCAAAAGTTAGGTAAGCAAGTCCAAAAGCAGAGGATGCAGCGATTGTCACACCTATGAATTGGGTTGCTAAAAGAGAAAGCCCTCCTCCATACAGAAGTCCTTCTGAGCCTGGTGCTGTAGAAAAAATGCCGATTGCCAGTGTGCCGAAAACCCCGCACACTCCATGAACCGAGATGGCGCCTACCGGGTCGTCTATTTTCAGATAATGGTCAATAAATACAACTGAGTATATCATAAGTATCCCGCTTATTGCTCCAACTGCTATGGCTCCGGGGAAAGATATTATGTTTGCACCCGCCGTAATTCCCACCAATCCGGCTAAGGCTCCGTTTAATGTTAGGCCGGAGTCTGATTTTCCGTATTTTAAAGTACTGACTACAAGAGAAGAAAAAGTTGCCGCCGCACCGCTGAGAAGAGTGGTTATTGCAGCATGGGCAGTTTGTGGTGAAGTTATATCCAAAGTGCTGCCGGGATTGAATCCGAACCATCCAAACCAAAGTATCAAAACCCCTAGCGCTCCTAGGGGGATGTTGTGTCCAGGAATTGCTTTTGGTTTTCCGTTTTTGTATTTTCCGCTTCGAGGGCCCACAAGCCATGCTCCGGCTAATGCGCAAAAACCGCCTACGGCATGTACTGCCGTTCCGCCTGCGAAATCTATAAAGCCTAGTTTTTCGCTTAGGAAACCGCCTCCCCAAATCCAGTGTCCTATCAAAGGGTATATAAGAAGAGTGGCGGCAAAACAAAAGATGATGTACGAAGAAAACTTGGTTCTTTCCGCCATGGCTCCGGATACTATGGTAGCACAAGTCGCTGCAAAAATTGCCTGAAAGAAAAAGAATACTTCAAATTGTATGCCGTTAAGCTCCCCTGGAAAGTTTAAAAGCATGAACATGTCGGTGCCGACAAAGCTACCAAAATCTTTTCCATACATCAAGCCGTAGCCTATAAAGTAAAAACATAATACGCCTATGGAAATTGTTACAAAGTTTTTCATGATTATATTTACTGCATTTTTAGATCTGGTGAAGCCGACCTCCACCATAGCAAAACCGGAGTGCATCAAAAACACTAATATGCTTGCGACTAAAACCCACAAAGAATTGACCGTTACTGTACTCATTTTTTCCTCCTGAATTAGATTAGGCAATAAAAAAGTCCATACCTTACCTAAAGTAAGATATGGACGCCATTGTCCTTAGATTAACTAGATTGTATTTTATGCATGCAACAAAAAAACAATTTAAAAATAGCTGTATTCAGGATTATACTTTAAAAAGACATGACTGTCAAGCTCGTTTTGAATTTTTGCCGCTCGTCAAATTTTTTTGACAAATTGTGATTTAAGCTTCATGGCACCAAAACCGTCAATTTTGCAGTCTATGTTGTGGTCACCTTCTACCAGGCGTATATTCTTTACTTTAGTTCCTATTTTAAGGTTTGACGAAGCGCCTTTTACTTTCAAGTCTTTTATGATTGTCACGTTATCTCCATCATGCAATACGTTTCCGTTTGAGTCGAGTATTTCATTTTTGTTTGCATCCATTCCATCAGAATCTAAAGTCCACTCGTGGGCACATTCAGGACAAACAAGCAGGTTTGCGTCTTCATAGGTATATTGACCCGAACACTTGGGACATAAAGGCAAAGAATTTGTCATTTTAGTTCTCCATTTCTATTTTGTATTATTATTTAGAGCTACTTATGGTAAGGCTCTCCTTTTATTATTTTAAAGGCTCTGTAAACCTGCTCTAAGAGCATGATTTTAAAGAGCTGATGCGGGAATGTCATCCTGGAAAATGACAACGTTAGGTTACTTGCGGAGCTTACTGCATCTCCAAGGCCCAAAGAGCCTCCGATTATAAAGCATATATGGCTAGATCCCCTAAGGGCAAGCTCTTCAAAGTTTTGGGCAAGCTCTTCACTAGTCATCTGTTTACCGTCTATTTCCAACGTGACGACAAAAGAACCTTGAGGCATCTTCTCAAGGATCTTTTGTCCTTCCTTATTTTTAACTGCGGTCATATCCGCTATGCTTAAGTTTTCAGGAGCTTTTTCATCAGGAACTTCGATCATTGTGAGTCTGCAATAACGGCTAAGCCTCTTTGCATACTCCGAAATTGCCTGAGAAAAAAATTTTTCCTTGATCTTTCCTACGCTTATTATTGTTATCTTCAAGGGTATGCTCCTATACGAACTTCCCGTTTAAAAATATATTGCCTTCTTCTAAATAGTAAATAAGGACCAAAAATGCATCTCTGTCGATGCCGAGCACTTCGCTTACCTCATCGGTAACAGCATAAACCAATTCCTCCATAAACTCTCTAGGATTTCGCTTAGACAATGTTATCTGGATTACCGGACGGTGAGGTTTTTTGGCTTTTGAAATAATTCCTTCCGGTGGATGGTTATAGAAGTGATCTTCGTGGAAGATTTCCCAAGAAATCTTTACTTTGTCTCTAGGCAAGGACATCTTTGTAGAAATTTTTTCATTTATTTCCTTAACGTTTATATTTTCCATCAGGTTGTCAGTTTTTATAGCAACATATGGCATTTTGAACCTCTCCTTATAAATTATCTTTAATTGTTTGTCAAAAGACGTGTTCGTCTTTTATCTTATTATACAGTGTATCTTATATAATTCAAAGATAATTAGCCTAAACTGTTGTATAATTATATACATAAGAAAAACTAGAGGAGGGTTTATATGTCTGTTAAGAGAGATTACTATGCAAATTTATCAAAAACCTTGTTGGAAAAGTTCAAAAAAAGACGATTCGAAGCCTACTATTGCCAGACTAAGGATGATGCATTGAAAAAAGCTTTGGAAATTATTCCGAAAGATTCGGTGGTTTCTTTTGGCGGTACCATGACTATAAAGGAAATTGGGCTTGCAGATGCTTTGCGACAGGGAGAGTATAAGCTCATAGACAGAGAAGAAGCAAAAAATGCAGAGGAAAAAGCGCTTATAACAAGACAGGCGATGGATTGCGACTACTATCTAATGAGCACTAATGCCTTTACGGCGGAAGGAGAGCTTGTAAATATCGATGGAAATGGAAACAGGGTAGCAGCTCTATGTTACGGCCCTAAGAATATAATAGTCATAGCAGGGATGAACAAGCTTGCAGAAGATAGAATAAACGGAATCTGGAGGGTGCAAAACGTGGCATCTCCACAAAATACGGTAAGATTGGAGAGAAAGACTCCTTGTGCCATAACCGGAGAATGTGGTGATTGCTATGGGGACTCAAGCATATGTTCACAAATTGTAATAACTAGAAGAAGCCATGAAAAGGG
>DMAW01000115.1 GCA_003446375.1 Eubacteriaceae bacterium
CACTAAAATGGACTTGACTCATGCCAAATTAGATGTTATTTTAATATTAGGTTAGCACTCATGATTAAAGAGTGCTAACAATGGAGATGATAACATGGATGATAAAAGAGAAAGGAAATTAAAAATCTTAAATTCCATCATAAGAGATTATATTGAGACAGCAGAGCCCATAGGTTCTAGGACAATCGCAAAAAAATATAATCTCGGAATAAGTGCGGCTACAATTCGAAATGAAATGTCAGATCTTGAAGAGATGGGTCTTTTAATCCAGCCTCATACATCAGCAGGGAGGATACCTTCCCAAAAGGCATACAGGCTGTATGTAGATGAGCTGATGAAAATAAGCAATCTTAATCAAGGGCTTAAAAATGAAATCAGAGACGGTTACAGCCAATATGTCGAAGAAATTGACAAAGCCATCAAGCATACGGCAAAAGTCATTGCTCAATTGACAAGCTATACATCGATAGTATCTTTGCCTGAGATGGACACCTTAAACTGCAAGCATGTTCAGTTAGTTCCAATAGAGGATGAAAGAGTACTTATGGTAGTGGTAACCAAAGAGAACATAATCAAAAATTACGAGTTGAAGCTTAGCAAGAAAGTTAATGACAGTGAACTTAACAAGCTAAGCAACATATTGAACCACATAGTAAAAGGTTCTGCTTTTGAGAATATCGGCAAGGATCTGACACAGAAGATAAATGACTTGACGCTAAAGGAAAACGAATTGCTGCAGGAAGTGGTTCCGCTGTTTAAAGAAATTTTATTAAATAGAAAAAAAAATTCTGTTTATTCAAACGGCGTTACCAATATATTAAATTATCCGGAGTTTTTCGATATAGTAAAGGCTAAGGGGTTTTTAGATATTATTGAAAAGAAAAACAAGATTGCAGAAGTCTTAAATCAAGTAAGCAAAGGGTCTTTGAATATCGTAATTGGATCTGAAAATACTGTAAGTGAGTTTAAAGAGTGCAGCTTGATAACTGCTACATACAGCTTAAACGGCAAAAATATCGGCAGCATAGGGGTAGTAGGCCCTGTAAGGATGAATTATGATTATGTGGTTTCGGTTATGAATTTCTTAAGCTCTGAACTGAATAAGCAACTAAACAAAGAAGAAAAGGCAAAGGGTGATGATATTGGATAACAAAAAAAACAACGATGAAGCAATTCAGGAAGAAAAATTTGATCAGAATGAAAATCAGCAAGAAGAAAAGCTGAACGAAGAAAATGAAAGCGCAGAAGAAAAGCCCACTGAAGCCAAAAAAGAAGATGAGAGCCTTCAAAATCAGTTGATAAGGCTTCAAGCGGACTTTGATAATTTCAGAAAACGGACTATTCGGGAAAAAGAAGATATCTACAAGTATGCCCTAGAGGATTTTTCATCTAAATTATTGCCGGTTTTAGATAATATGGAAAGAGCAGTATCCTCTCTTGAAAAAAGCAAGATTGAAGATGAGTACGCAAACGGAGTAAAGATGGTCTTAGCTCAACTTAAAGGCGTACTTGAAAAAGAAGGACTAAAAGAAATAGAATGTGAAAATCAAGAGTTTGATCCAAACCTGCACCATGGAGTAACGGTTGAAGACTCTGATGATCATAAAGAAGATGAAATAATTGAAGTATTTCAAAAAGGATACAAGTTTAAAGAAAAAGTGATAAGACCAGCAATGGTCAAGATTTGCAAAAAAAGCTAAATTTGATAGGAGGAAAAAAATATGGGAAAAGAAAAAATTATAGGAATTGACTTGGGAACAACAAACTCTTGCGTAGCTGTGCTAGAAGGTGGAGAGCCTGTCGTAATTCCTAATGCCGAAGGAAACAGGACTACGCCTTCTGTAGTTGCTATTACAAAAGATGGAGAAAGGCTTGTGGGCCAGGTTGCAAAAAGACAGGCCGTTACAAACCCTGATAGAACTGTTGCTTCAATTAAAAGAGAAATGGGAACTGACCACAAGGTATCTATAGATGGAACAGATTATACGCCTCAACAGATATCTGCAATGATTTTGCAAAAACTTAAAGCTGATGCTGAAGCATATCTAGGAGAGAAAGTAGAAAAGGCTGTAATAACCGTGCCGGCGTATTTCAGCGATAGCCAGAGACAGGCTACAAAGGATGCAGGTAAAATTGCAGGATTGGAAGTACTAAGAATCATCAATGAGCCCACTGCGGCATCTTTGGCTTACGGACTTGACAAGGAAGAAAATCAAAAGATAATGGTTTATGACCTTGGAGGCGGAACATTTGATGTTTCTATACTAGAACTTGGAGATGGAGTGTTTGAAGTGCTCGCAACAAATGGAGACAACCATCTTGGCGGAGACGACTTTGATCAAAGAATTATAGATTATTTGGCAGAGGAATTCAAGAAAGAAAATGGTGTAGATCTCAGAAATGACAAAATTGCGCTTCAAAGACTTAAAGAAGCGGCAGAAAAGGCAAAAATCGAGCTTTCGGGAGTCATGAGCTCTAATATCAACCTTCCGTTCATTACGGCTACACAAGAAGGCCCTAAGCATTTAGATTTAACATTGTCTAGAGCAAAGTTTGATGAATTGACATCAGATTTAGTTGAAAGAACCGTAGGGCCGGTTAAGAGCGCTATGAAGGATGCAGGGCTTACGGCAGACAAGATCAACAAGATAATACTTGTGGGTGGGTCGACAAGGATTCCTGCCGTACAGTATGCAGTAAAGAAAATTACAGGAAAAGATGCATACAAGGGAATCAACCCTGATGAGTGCGTAGCAATCGGAGCTGCTATCCAAGCGGGAGTACTTGCAGGAGAAGTTAAAGATGTGTTGCTTCTTGATGTCACTCCATTGTCATTGGGTATAGAAACCATGGGCGGCGTATTTACAAAGCTTATCGAAAGGAACACGACAATACCGACGAAAAAGAGCCAAATATTCTCTACAGCTGCCGATAACCAGACTGCAGTAGACATACACGTGCTTCAGGGTGAAAGGGAAATGGCTACCTACAATAAAACTTTGGGAAGATTCCAATTAACCGGTATTGCACCGGCGCCAAGGGGAATCCCTCAAATAGAGGTTACATTCGATATTGACGCAAACGGCATAGTTAATGTAAGCGCCAAAGACTTAGGAACAGGAAAATCTCAAAACGTAGTAATTCAGTCATCAACCAATATGAGTGACGACGAAATAGAAAAAGCAGTAAAAGAAGCAGAAAAATTTGCCGAAGAGGATAAAAAGAAAAAAGAAGAGGTAGAAGTTAAAAACACTGCTGATTCTACAATATATCAAATTGAGAAATCTCTTAAGGATTTAGGAGACAAAGTATCTGCTGATGAAAAGCAAAAAGTTGAAGATGCAATAAAAGAGCTCAAGGAAAAAATGGAAGGAACTGATATCGAAGCCATTAAAAAGGCTACAGAATCACTAAATGAAGTATTTCATCCTATAGCTCAAAAACTTTACGAGCAAGCTTCGCAAGAAGCTCAGACAGATTCACAAGAGACTCAAGGAAATAATGCAGATGATGTTGTCGATGCAGATTACGAAGTTGTAGATGACGAGGATGAAAGCAAATAATATTAAACATGCAACCAAGGCAATTGCTTTGGTTGCCTATTTATGATATGATACAACCTTGAATTAAATGCAAGGAGAGAAAATATGAGCAAAAGAGATTATTACGATGTCCTTGGTGTAAGCAAAGGTGCATCTGAGGATGAGATAAAAAAAGCATATAGAAAGCTTGCCATGAAGTACCATCCGGACAGAAATCCCGGAGATAAAGAAGCCGAGGATAACTTCAAGGAAGTCAACGAAGCATACGAGGTGTTAAGCGATTCCTCAAAGCGTTCACAGTACGATCAATTTGGACATGCAGGAATGGGGAATGGAGCCGGCGGATTTGGAGGATTCGGCGGAGGTGCAGGATTTGACGACATATTCAGCGATATTTTCGATATGTTTGGTGGAGGAGCTTCCGGAAGCAGAGCGAGGCGTCCGCAAAAAGGTGCCGATATAAAGGTAGGAGTAAATCTCACATTTGAAGAAGCAGTATTTGGGACTGAAAAAGATATAAAGATATCTAGAGAAGAAGAGTGCAAGACATGCCATGGAACCGGAGCGCAATCAGATAGCGATGTTAAGACGTGCGATAAGTGCAACGGATCAGGACAAGTTAGGGTTAATCAAAGGACTCCATTTGGTGTCATGCAGACCGTAAGAACATGTGACAAGTGTCAGGGTGAAGGCAAGATCATATCGAAACCTTGTAAAACATGTGGTGGCAAAGGCACGACTAGAAAGGAAAAATCCATATCCATAAATATTCCGGCAGGTGTTGAAGATGGAAATGTGCTGCCTTTAAGAGGTGAAGGTGAGCCCGGAGCATTAGGAGGACCAAGAGGGGATGTATATGTTTATATAAGCGTAAAAGCACATCCGTTCTTTGAAAGGGAAGGGACGAATATATTCTGCGAAATTCCTATAACCTTCGTCCAAGCAGCATTGGGAGATGAGATCATGATTCCTTCGCTCAATGATAAGAAAAAGAAAATAGAACAGATTAAATTCACTATACCCGAAGGAACACAATCTCATCAGACGTTCAGATTAAAGGGCAGAGGTGTAGCCAATCCAATGGGCTATGGAAAAGGAGATCAATACGTCAAAGTAAAAGTTGAAATTCCTAAAAAGCTTAATAATGAGCAAAAAGATATTTTAAGAAAGTTTGCGTCTATTGATGGGGAACACGAAATACATGAGCAAGGAAAAAGTTTTTGGGAAAAAGTTAAAGATTATTTTAATTAAAACGAGACTGCTGCAAGTGCTATAATGCATATGCAGCAGTTTTTTATCAGTTTTTGTTTTTTAGAAAAAGAGTTATAATATAAATGTAGGGAATAATATCTAAGTTTTATATCATAAATTTTAGAGGAGGAGATAAAAGTGCTCAAAGAATTTAAAGAGTTTGCGATGAAGGGCAATATGGTAGATTTGGCAGTAGGCATCATTATTGGTGGAGCTTTTGGAAAAATCATTTCATCATTGGTAAATGATATGATAATGCCTCTTGTAGGCATACTTTTAGGAGACACTGATTTCACAAATTTATTCGTCGTATTAGGTGAAGGTCAATATGTTACCTTAGAAGAGGCTCAAGCTGCCGGAGCACTGACATTGAATTATGGATTGTTCTTAAATAATGTCGTTGATTTTCTAATAATTGCATTTGCTATTTTTATAGTGATAAAACAGCTGAACAAACTAAAAAGAAAAGAAGAGCCTGTAGCTGCTCCTCCATCCACTAAAAAATGCAATTTTTGTTTTGAGGATGTAAATATCGATGCGACAAGATGTCCACATTGCACATCAGTTCTTGATTGAAAGTAAAAGTCCTTGCTTAAAAAGCAAGGACTTTTATAAATTATTTTAGTTTGCCGGACTCATCTATATCTAGAATTAAAGAACTCAATGGCTTGCGCACTGCAGGGTGTTCTCTGTCTTGCAAATCTTCAGGCAATTTCGTTTTATCTCCTGGATAACCCACTGCTATGATAGTGACTATGTCATAATCTTCGCTTATATTAAGCTCTTCCCGAGTTCTTTTTCGGCTAAATCCCCCCATGGCGTGAGCGAGAATACCTCTTCGCCAAGCTTCAAGACTTAAGTACCCCCAAGATGTGCCTGTATCGAACATATGCCAGTAGTTGTCCTTGGAATTTGAGCTAAAATACTTGTAGGATAAAACAAGGATGAGCACTGGGGCGTTGCAAGCCCATTTTTGATTTCCCTCATAGAGAAGTCCACAGAGCTTTTCTTTGCTCTGCTTAGTATCTCCAATGACAAAACGCCATGGCTGTTCATTAAAACATGAAGGAGCGAATGACGCAGCTTCAAGCACTGCCATTAAGTCATCTGTTTTTATTTTTTTATCAGAAAAAGCTCTAGAAGACCAGCGTTCTTTGATTTCCGGCATAATGTCGTAATTGAAATTTCTGTTGTTCATGTAAACCTCCTCGTTTGGTTGCTGTTAATGAATATTATATTATCTGATGGAAAAAAGTTAATTTTTCTTCCAACTCTTTAAATGATATGAACCTAGATGCTCTGTAGACTTCTTTTCCGTTATGAAATATCAATAAAGTTGGTACTGTAAATACCATAAAGTCTCCACTAACTGAAGGAATCTCATCAATTGAAATCTCATGAACCTTTAGGCGAGAAAATTTATTGGAAAGAATTTTGATATTTTCTTTTACTGAATAGCATACGCTGCAATGTTCTGATGAGAAAACAAATAGACATAATGCATCTTCATTTATAAGCGATCTGACGCTTTCTGATATGTCTGTTTTTTTCATTTGGCACCTCCACTCGTATTATAAGAGTATCAAAAAATCTTGAAAAATAAAAGAGGAAGATACTATATAAATACGGTATCTACATCTTTGCCCATTTCATTCATTAATGAAATCAGTTGATGAACCAAGCGCCATTTAATGCTTAGATCTTCAGGGAAATTTGGGTTTTGATGTGCAGGGTTAATTGCATTGCCCATAATTATAGTTAAATGAGTACAGTCGTTTATTAATATGCTTGCAAGCTTGGCGGCGCCATTATTTTCTGATAAAAGATTTTTTTGATTGATCATATTGACATATTTGTTTAAAATCGATACCGTCTCAGACATCGTCAAAACGCCTTCGGTTACTAGATCGATTCCTTTGATGTATCCAATGGGTGGGACATCTTTGTTCATTGTAGAAAGATCAGTGCGAACAGTATCATTTAAGTATTTAGCCACTAGATTGCCTGCACTGCCTCCACAGACTATTTTTTTCCCATCGCTTTTAATAAGCAGATTGCATATTTTCTCGTCTTTATGTCTTTCTTTAGGTGGGCCGGTAAAAAGGGTGACATGTTTGGGCTTGACGATTTTTATGCTGACAACAGTGGCGTCATCTCCCGGACGGCCGTCATAAAGGTCATTGCATGCATCCATAAGGTTTTTGGTGAGTGCTTTTGCTGAGATTTCTTTATGGTATCTTCCTAAAAGAAATTTAGAGATCTCGTCATATCCCCAGCCCAAGTTTAAAACCTCGCCAATACCGGCATGAACCACGCCATCGCTAAATGTGACAAGGGCATCTCCGACTTCAATATTGAATCGGCTTTCAAAAATAGTCTTGCCGCCATATGTCAATTTTTTTCTCGCAAAGCCTGATTTATCATGTCCGTTCAATAAAATAAGCTTAGGATTATCAAATTCGGCAACATATGCCTCTCCACTTTTAAAAACTTGAATTATCGTGAAAGTTGAATACGCTAGACCACGTTTCTTGCATTCCGGAAGAGTCATTGTTATAGTGTCGACAACGTCTTTGATATCAGCTCCGTTTTTTAACATCGTAGCGGCGATGTTTGATGTAAGTGTGGCAAGGATATTTGCTTTTACTCCGCTTCCCAATCCATCCGCAAGGACGACAATCACGTTATCTTTACATCTTCGTATTTCGACGTGGTCGCCGCAGAGCTCCTCTAAATATTTATTTATGCTGTTATAAGCTACATCGAAAAAAACACCCATGTCACTCACCATCTTCTTCCTGTACAAGGCGCTTAAGTTGAGTAAGAGTGACTTTGGTTTCAGCGGTGGTTTCTCCTAAGAGACTAGCTATTTCCTGGGCTACTCTCATTTGCTTGTCAATGACCTCCTGAGCCATGTCCAATGTATTGTCTCTCATGGTCTTTATCTGTTCTCTGTGCTTGGTCTGCTGTGTTATGTCGTTGAAGATAAAAATGTACAACTCTTGTTTTTCCATATATCTAACGGTATATTTTATGTATAAGTCAAAGTCTGCCAAATAGTCGATTTCTTCGTCTATATGTTGACAGTTTCTTTTAATATAATCGAAATCAAGGTCCTTGAGAATAGATAATGCAGATGAATAAAGCATTTTGCCTGAATATTTAGAGAATATTTTTTCAGCTGCAGGGTTTGATTCAATAATATTAAAGTACTTGTCGGTTACGAAAACACCATTTGGGGTGCTTGAAATAATAAGGCTTGATAAAGTTTCACCTTTGTTTCGCATATATGGAAGACACATTTCTTTTTCTGCCATTCCTTGGTAAACGGCAATAGCTTTTTGTCTGCAAGTATCATAGCCACATGTGCCGCAGTTTAGCTCATCAGATTCCTTATGTTTTCCTATGTCGGACAAAATTGCCAGTATTTCAGATTCATCGGGAAGTGGAAGATTTTTTTTTCGATCATAAAATTTACAGGATAAATCTACATCTATTATCTCTTGCTCAGGATAAGAAGAAAAAGCATCTTCTTGATTGATATATTCGACGATTTTATCGCTTCTTTTCGACTTTCCGTAGGGGCTAAGGAGATTTCCGGGACCGTTTATGCAGCCTTCTCCACATGCGTTGATTTCCACCCAAGTTGGTTCATTGAAATCATCATCAAGATTTTCTATTAAATCTATAGCATCGTTTAAACCATCAACCTTCAAAATTTTTCTGATATGATCAGAATCATCAAAGGTGCTCTTAATTATTCCCCCAGCTACAGGATACCACCTGAAAAGACCCATGTATTCATTGTCAGAAGGAGTGGGGGAAAAAGAGCTTACATCGATGTCTTCCTCATCCAACCAATGGCGCAATTCATCAAAGGTCATGATCCCGTCATAAATATGGCATGGAGATTTGTTGGCTTCAAATTTTTTTGAGATGCAAGGTCCAATAAATATCAGTTTATGATCAGGATATCTTTTTTTTAATATTCTGCCGTGGGCAATCATAGGTGATGTCACCGGCGCCAAGTAGGGTATCTTATCTGGATAGCATGTCTCTACAAGATAATTGGCAGTTGGGCATGATGTGGTAAAGATATGTTTTGCTTTAGATGAAATGAATAACTTTTTATATTCTCTGGAAACGATTTTGGCACCTACGGAAGTCTCTTCAATAATATCAAAGCCCAAGTGCTTGAGAGCACAAATAAGTTTAAGGGGTTCATCAATAGCAAAAGCTGTGGGAAATGAAGGGGCTAGGCTGACCGCAATTTTTTTGCCTTTAGATAAAAATTCTTTGATCAGTGAAAGATCGCTGATGATAGTCTTGGCATTTTGCGGACATACTGCAAGGCAAGTTCCGCATCCAATGCATAAGTCATTGTCTATCTGAGCCTGTCCGTTCTTGACTTTTATGCTTTTGACTTTGCAGCTTCTAACGCACTTATAGCAGTTTTTACAGTCGGCCTGGGTAAAATTTATAATATCCACTATACTGTTTCCATTATGCTGGATACCAAGCTTTCAGCATTAGCAGCAGTGATAGACAATATATCACCTTCGTCGATTTGAACGGACACGCCATCGGTACATTGGCCTAGGCAAAAAGAACCCCGAAGCTCTATTTCGTGGGATAGATTCTGGTTTTTGATTGTTTGCTGAATTATCGAAATAACTTCATAAGATCCTTTAAGATGACAAGCGCTTCCGACGCAAACTTTTATTGTATGCATGATGCACCTCCTGTTAATATATTAACGAGTGTCGCAATTACATTTTATTCTTCTGCAAAAGAAAGGTCAAGAGGGCAAAGAGAGGTAAACCTTTACAAATTTTTTTATTTGAAAATATCATATTAACAGCTTTATTGAATGTTAATGCTTTATAATAGAATAATATGAATACGTGAGGTGATATTATGTCAAAAAAAGAAGCAAGGAGAATCTTTGAAATGTTCGCTCATTTAACTGATGAACAAATTTCGGAAATATACAGCCATGGAGTCATAAAAGATGTTGAGAAAGGCCAGTTTCTTCAAATGGAAGGAGAAGGCTGCACCGGTGTTCCATTTGTTTTGGAAGGCGGCATCAGATTCTACAGAACCACTGAGGATGGAAAAGAAAAAACTCTTTTTAGATTGGGAAAAGGCGAGGTATGCCTTTTGGCGGCCATGTGCCTTCTAAGCGATATGGAATATAGCTTTAATGCGTATGCTGAGAAAGACAGCAGGATAATCGTAATGCCTACGGATATGTTTTTTGATTTGTATCACAGAGATGAAAAAATCCAGAAATATATATTTAGACAGCTTACGGGCAAACTGATAAGCGCTTATGAGCAGGTAGAAGCATCAGCTCTTTACGATGTGAGAACCAGGCTGGAAGAATACTTATCCAACCATAAAGATTCAAATGACGTAGTTGTTGCAACTCATGAAAAAATTGCAGGAGATATTGGCACATCAAGAGAAGTGGTGACTAGGAATTTGAAAAAGTTGCAAAACGAAGGCAAAATCGAACTCAAAAGAGGGAGGGTTGTTTTGAAATAAATTTGCATACAATCTATTATAAGTGACAAATATCACATAATTTCAACAGAAAAGCATGTAAAATAATCTTAACAAAAAACAAATTATCTGGAGGAATTATGAGAAATACAAAAAAAATTAAAAACATTCAATCGTGGAGTTATATTATTATTATGGGTTTTTTCGTATTGTCGTTTATAGATCACAGATTTGGAATATTTGGTCTTATGTGTATGGGGCATCCGATATATTTATCCTTTAAAGGTCATGGAAAAGCCCATTGTTCAAAAGTTTGTCCAAGGGGATCTTTTTTCGGAAAGTTTTTGCCTAAGATATCATTAAATAATCCATTGCCGAAATCTTGGAGGACTACGAAGGTGAAAAACGGTGTATTGATATTGATGATTTCAGCATTTACAGCAATGATGATTCTAAAAGGAAGAGGATTTACTGAAATTGCGACAATTCTTTTCAGAATGATGTTCATATCGTTTTTAATTGGAATATTAATGGGAATTATTTTCAAACCAAGAAGCTGGTGTCAGATTTGTCCAATGGGTCATGGAGCACACCTTATAGATCAAAAATTTGTAAATAAAGAACCGGAATACTCACCTGTAAATAGCCAAAATTCATAAGATAAGCAACCCAAACGGGTTGCTTATTTATTTAAGCCCTCAGACAAAATTTCTTGAGCTCTGTCTACTTCTTCTTGGCTGGGGGTCTGCACTTCCTTAAGCTTGTATTCATCGCCTAATTCGTCCCACTTGCATTGCCCCATGCTATGGTAGGGAAGGACTTCGACCTTTTGTATGTTTTCATATCTTGCTATGAAATTGGAAGCGCCTTTCAAGTCTTTAATATCGTCTGTATAACCTGGGACTAGAACATACCTTATCCATACGGGAATTTTTTTATCATTAAGGTAATCCGTAAAACGATGTATTTTTTCTAGGCCAACACCTGTAAGGTTTTTGTGCTTTTGTTCATCTATCTGCTTGATATCCAATAGCACAAGGTCAGTTAGGCTCAATAAAGATTCAAGTTGCTGAGCATCGGCAAATCCTGAAGTATCCAACGCGGTGTTTATGCCATGCTCTTTACATCTCTTGAAAAGTTCGGCAACAAATTCAGCCTGCATAGTTGGCTCGCCTCCTGAAACCGTCACGCCACCCCCGGAAAAGCGAAAATAATCTTTGTATTTCAGTATTTCATTGAAAATTTCATCTACTGTAGTTTCTTTGCCTCCTTTAGGATCCCAAGTATCCCTGTTGTGGCAGTAAAGGCATCTTAAGGGACAGCCTTGGAGGAATACGATAAAACGTATTCCCGGGCCGTCAACTGTGCCAAAAGTCTCCACAGAGCTTATTCTTCCTTTTATTTGATTCTTCACCAGGATCAACTCCCGTTTATATTTTTTCGTGGAATGTTCTGTTTATGACATCTATCTGTTGCTTTCTGGTAAGCTTTATGAAATTAACGGCGTATCCTGAAACTCTTATTGTCAATTGAGGATACTTTTCAGGATGTTCCATAGCATCTAAAAGCGTTTCTTTTTCAAATACATTTACGTTTATGTGATGGCCGCCATTAGCAAAATAGCCGTCAAGCAAAGCTGTCATGTTGTTGATGCGACTGTCCATGTCTTTGCCTAAAGCCTTTGGAATTATGGAGAATGTGTAGCTTATGCCGTCTTGAGCGTGCTCGTAAGGAAGCTTTCCAATTGAGCTAAGCACTGCCAATGCTCCGTTCTTATCTCTGCCGTGCATAGGGTTGGCTCCGGGAGCCAACGGCTCTCCTGCTTTTCTGCCATCGGGGGTATTTCCTGTTTTTTCTCCGTAAACAACGTTCGATGTAATTGTAAGAATGGACATCGTAGGGGCTGATTCTCTGTAAGTCTTGTGCTTTCTAAGCTTGTCCATGAATAATTTTACTATGTCGGCTGCTATATCGTCAACCAATGGATCGTTGTTGCCGAATTTTGGATAATCTCCTTCGATGTCATAATCGACGAAAAGACCGGTCTCATCTCTGATTGTTTTTACTTTGGCATGCTTGATGGCGCTAAGAGAATCTGCTACTACTGAAAGACCGGCAATTCCGCAAGCCATGGTCCTTAACACATCTTTGTCGTGGAGAGCCATCTGGATTTTTTCGTAGCAGTATTTGTCGTGCATATAGTGTATGATGTTCAAAGTATCGATATATAGGCCTGCAAGCCAGTCAAGCGTAGTCTCGAAGCTTTTGAGAACATCTTCGTAGCTAAGATGTTCCGTGGAAACACCTTTGAATTCAGGTCCAATCTGAAGGCCTGTTTTTTCGTCTCTTCCACCGTTTATGGCATATAAAAGAGCTTTGGCCAGATTGCATCTTGCACCGAAAAACTGCATCTGCTTTCCTATTCTCATTGCAGAAACGCAGCAGGCTATTCCATAGTCATCACCGTAGTAATCTCTCATAATATCGTCACTTTCGTATTGGATGGAACTGGTTTTAATAGAAAGCTTTGAACAATAATTCTTGAAATTTACCGGCAGCTTTTCCGACCATAGAACCGTCATATTAGGTTCAGGAGCTGGACCTAGGTTGTCCAAGGTGTGAAGGAATCTAAAAGAGTTCTTAGTAACCAAGGTTCTGCCGTCGGTGGCCATTCCGCCGATGCTTTCTGTAACCCAGGTAGGATCTCCGCTAAATAGGTTGTCGTATTCAGGAGTTCTTAAAAACCGCACTATTCTTAGCTTGATTACGAATTGATCCATAAGTTCCTGAGCCTGAGATTCAGTCAAAATCCCATCGTTAAGGTCTTTTTCAATATATATGTCTAAAAAGCTTGATACTCTGCCAAGACTCATCGCCGCACCGTTTTGCTCCTTTACGGCGGCCAAGTAGGCAAAGTATACCCATTGAACTGCCTCTGTGGCATTTTGTGCAGGCTTGGATAAATCGAAACCGTATTTTTCACCCATCTTTATTAGATCTTTCAGGGATCTGATCTGCTCAGAGATTTCTTCGCGCAATCTTATTGAAGCTTCTTCTGATAAATTGACATTGCATTGTTCTAGTTCTTTGTATTTTTCTTCAATTAATCTCTCTACGCCGTAGAGAGCTACTCTTCTGTAGTCGCCAATTATTCTTCCGCGACCGTATGCATCGGGAAGCCCGGTTATTATACCGGCTTTTTTTGCTTTTCTCATTTCTTCAGTGTAAGCGTCATAAACACCGGCATTGTGAGTTTTTCTATAGATGGTGAATATCTCTTCAATTGAAGGATCTATATCAAAGCCATAGGCTTCACATCCTTTTAAAACCATCCTGATGCCACCAAAAGGCATGATGGCCCTTTTAAGAGCAGCATCTGTTTGTAGGCCTACGATAACTTCGTTGTCCTGATCTATGTAGCCGGCATCGTGTGAAGTTATAGTAGAAATAGTTTTAGTGTCTACATCTAAAACGCCTCCGCTGTTTCTTTCTTCTGATAAAAGCTGAGAAATCTTTTCCCAAATTATTTTTGTTCTATCTGTAGGGCCTGAAAGAAACGAGTCATTTCCCTTGTAGGGAGTGATGTTGCTTAAGATAAAATCTCGCACATTGATTTCTTTAGTCCATTTGCCACCATTAAAATTATGGTTTGTCATAGTTGTATCTCCTCCTTGTAATATTGTATCCTGTATACATCAATCTTGAAAAAATATAGTGCTTAAAGCACCTGTATACTTATGTTAAAATTATACCACGAGTATAATTATCTTAAACACAAAATACAAAATTTAAACAATGATAAGGGTTACAATATGTTTATCATTTTAATTGCAAAGCTACTTATAATCAAAATCTTTGGTCCTCTGTCAAGATTTAGTACAAGTTAAAATGAGAAGTTTATCCTCAATTTAACCTGCTAATGGCATACAGCCTCTGTCTGCATCCGCATGTTGTCTTTCGAAATCATCTGGCGACATATAATCGCAGTGGCTATGAATCCTTATTGTGTTGTAAAAGGCTTCAATATATTCAAATACAAGCCTGTGCGCATGTGTGTGATCCCGGATTTTGAAACGGTTAATCCATTCTCTTTTGATGAGCGCATGGAAGGATTCTATGCATGCATTATCCCAGGGAAAGGCTTTCTTAGAATAACTCCGCTGCATTTTTGCCGTTGCTTTACGGTATTCTTTAGAGACATACTGGCTGCCCCGATCACTGTGCAGAATCAGTGGCAAATCGGTATTACGCCTTGCCTTAGCTTTGTTTATAGTATCAATCACGCACGAGACTTCCATTGTTTTGGAAAGAGTCCATGCGATGATTTTTCTAGAAAACAGATCCATAATGCTGGTTAAATATACAAAACCTTCCATTGTCCAGATATAAGTGATGTCGCTGCACCAAACAGCATTTGGGCGATCGGGATTAAACTGTTCATCAAGGATGTTGTGAAGCTCGTTACTAAAGTCGGAGTCTTTGGTTGTAATGGTCCACGGTTTTACCCACTGGGCTTTGATGCCCATTTCTTTCATATACTTGCCAACCGTACGTTCAGCAATTACCTCGCCACCCTTTTGTAGTTGCTTGGTGATTTTGGGTGCTCCGTAGTTTTGCTTTGAATCATCGTAGATATCCTTGATCTTGTCTTTCACAGCTTCTTTACGCTTTTGCTTATCTGAAGGCACGTGTTTGAGCCATGCACGATAACCAGACCGCGAAACGCCTAAGATTTTCAGCATTCCAGAGACAGAAACCCGGCGGTTTTCCTTGTTAGCTATTTCTGTCTTTTCAGAAACCTCAAGATATATGGCTTCTGTTATTTTCCCAGAATGCTGATGGCTTTTTTTAGTACGTCAAGTGCATCCTTTGTATCACGAAGTTCACGTTTTAATCTGGCAATTTCTTTTTCTTCATCAGTAGAGTAATTGCCTGAACCTCGACATTCGATATTTCCGGTATCCCTCAGCTCTCTCTTCCACCTGGATAGGGTCTGTTGGCTAATACCAAGATTGTTTGCACACCCTTGCAGTCCAAGATCCTTGTGATCTATGTAATACTGAACTGCATCCAGCTTGAACTGCTTGTCGTATTGCTTTGCCATAATGAGATCCTCCTATAGTACGATATTCTGTATTGTATCATGTTTTTCTATTTAGGACTTTCTCATTTTAACTTGTACTATTTATATTCTAACAGCACTTCCTATAATATAAGTGTGCATAAAGTTGATGGCATTGAGTATTAAATCCAATTGGCCGCCTTACAAATAAAAAATCAACTATATGAAAAACAAAAGATAGCAGAAGCTTTAGACCGCTGAGTTAGTCATAAACAGTTTTAAAATGATGGATTTAGAGTTATAATGGTAGTTGAAGGATTGTTTTTATTATTTTTTTCAAAACTTGAATACGATTGCAGATAAAAATTTGTTACAAAAAAGACAACAGGTGATATAATATTAAAAATGTCTATTGGACACTGACTAAGCTTATAAAGAGGTCAGCTTATTCAAAAGTTATATTCTTAATATAATTATATTTAATCACAAGGAGGATTTGTATGGAAACCAGTCTGTTTACAAAAGAACAATTTGACGAGCTGGAACAATTTATCGAAGCTATACCGGATAAGAAGGATGCTCTAATTTCCGTGCTTCATAAAGCTCAACACATTTTCGGCTATCTGCCAAGAGAGGTACAGTTTTTTATATCTCAAAAGCTGAATGTACCTTCATCAAAAGTATATGGAGTAATCACATTTTATTCCTATTTCACAACAGTTCCAAAAGGCAAATACTCAATCAACGTATGTCTAGGCACAGCCTGCTTTGTCAGAGGAGCAGATAAAATTGTAAATGAGTTTGAAAAAAAGCTGGGAATCAAGGTAGGAGAGACTACTGAAGATGGACGTTTTTCATTAGACGGATTAAGATGCGTTGGTGCTTGTGGATTGGCTCCTGTTGTAATGGTAAATGAAAAAGTTTACGGTAGGATTAAGCCTGAAGAAGTAAATAAAATACTAGTTGAGTATTCTGAGTAGGAGGAATAGTAATGAATAAGATTAAATCACTTGATGAATTAATGAAAATCAGAAAAGAAGCAGAAAAGACATTCAATCTGCGAGCTACTTCAGGAGACGAAAACAGAATTATACTCAGAGTAGGAATGGCAACTTGCGGTATTGCTTCTGGCGCAAGGGAAACAATGAATACTCTAATAGAGGAATTATCTAAAGAAGATATCAAAAATGTCAGCGTCACTCAAACAGGCTGCATGGGTTATTGCGAAGAAGAGCCTATAGTGGAAGTGGTTTTCCCTGACAAGCCTTCGGTTGTTTACGCTCATGTAGATCAAGACAGGGCAAAAGAAATAGTTCAGAAGCACATTAAAGAAGGCGTGCTTTTGGAAAACGCAATTATGAACAAATCCTTTGATACGGTGAGAGAATAGGAGGAATCTTGATGAGTTATAAAATGCATTTGCTGGTTTGCGGCGGAACTGGTTGCCAAGCATCAGAAAGCAGCAAGCTTCTAGATAATCTAAAAGATGAAATAAAAGCCAATGGTCTTGAAAACGAGGTTCAGGCTTTAGTAACAGGATGTTTTGGTTTTTGTGAAAAAGGACCTATAGTAAAGGTGTACCCTGATAATGTTTTCTATGTTCAAGTAACTCCCGATGATGCAAAAGAGATTGTTGAAGAACATGTGATCAAGGGCAGAAAAGTCGATAGACTTCTTTATGAAGAACCAAATTTGGAAGTTAAGCTTGCAGAAGACAAAGAGATGCCTTTCTACAAGAAACAACTAAGGGTAGCTCTTAGAAATTGTGGCTTTATAGATCCGGAAAACATAAATGAATACATAGCATCAGAAGGCTATCTTGCTCTTGGAAAAGCATTGACAGAAATGACTCCAAGAGATGTAATAGATGCTATGAAAAAATCAGGCCTAAGAGGCAGGGGCGGCGGTGGCTTCCCAACAGGATTAAAATGGGACTTCGCTACGAAATACGATGCAGATCAAAAATACATCGTATGTAATGCTGACGAAGGAGATCCGGGCGCATTTATGGATAGATCTATCCTTGAAGGAGATCCTCATTCAGTTCTTGAGGCAATGGCCATAGCAGGTTATGCTATAGGTGCCAGCTACGGGTACATATACATAAGGGCGGAATATCCCCTTGCTATAGAGAGACTTAAGATAGCTATCAACCAGGCGAGAGAGATGGGCTTGCTAGGTGAAAATATATTTGATAGTGGATTTAGCTTTGATATAGAGATCAAATACGGTGCAGGTGCATTCGTATGTGGTGAGGAGACTGCTCTTATACACTCAATAGAAGGCGAGCGTGGCGAGCCTACTACAAAACCTCCGTTCCCGGCAGAAAGCGGAATATGGGGAAAACCAACATGTGTAAACAACGTGGAAACTTTGGCGAATATTCCTGTAATCATCACTAAAGGTGCAGATTGGTTTGCCAGCATCGGTTCTGAAAAATCCAAAGGCACCAAAGTTTTTGCATTGGCAGGTAAGATAAACAACGTAGGATTGGTAGAAGTGCCAATGGGAATAACCCTTAGGGAGATTATCTACGAAATTGGCGGAGGAATAAAATACGGAAAGAAATTCAAAGCGGTACAGACAGGTGGCCCTTCAGGAGGTTGTATAACAGCAGACTTCCTTGATACTCCAATCGATTATGATTCTTTAACGCAAATCGGATCGATGATGGGTTCGGGTGGTATGATCGTTTTGGATGAAGATGACTGTATGGTAAATATAGCTAAATTCTACCTTGAGTTCACAGTTGAAGAATCTTGCGGAAAATGTACGCCATGTCGTGTCGGAAACAAGAGACTGCTTGAGATACTTACAAAGATAACTGAAGGCAAGGGAACGCCTGAAGACCTAGACACTTTAGAGGAATTAGGGAAGATAATAAAAGACACTTCTCTTTGCGGTTTGGGACAAACAGCTCCGAATCCTGTTTTATCAACTCTTAAATATTTCAGGGACGAATACGAGGCGCATGTCATAGATGGAAAATGCACAGCCGGTGTATGTGAATCCTTACTGAGCTATCAAGTAGTTGAGGAAAAATGTATCGGATGTACAGCATGTGCAAAAGTATGCCCTGTAAGCTGTATTGCAGGAGCACCAAAACAGGTGCACGTAATCGATCAAGCTAAATGTATCAAGTGTGGAGCTTGCTACGACAGATGTAAGTTTGATGCGATTGTCAAAATATAAGTGAGGTGTGAAGTATGGAAATGGTTACGTTAACGATAAACAGACAGAAGGTAGAGGTTGAAAAAGGATCCACCATTCTGGATGCGGCAAGAAAACTAAATATAAACATTCCAACACTATGTCATTTGGATCTTCATGACATTAAATTTGTAAATAAATCTGCTTCGTGCAGGGTTTGCGTAGTTCAAGTAAAAGGAAGAAGAAACCTTGCTCCGGCTTGCTCTACACCTGTTGACGAGGGAATGGTTGTTACTACTAATAGCATAAGAGCTATGAAGGCAAGAAGAACAGTAGTAGAATTGCTTTTATCAGATCATCCAAAAGACTGCCTGTCTTGTGTTAAAAATAAAGATTGTGAGCTACAAGATTTAGCAGCTGAACTAAATGTAAGAGATATTCCTTTTGAAGGTGAAATGTCTACATACAGAAAAGATGTTTCCAGCCATTCTATAGTTAGAGACTTGGACAAGTGCATCTTATGTAGAAGATGTGAGACAATGTGTAATGAAGTGCAGACGGTAAATGTCTTGTCGGCTGTTAACAGAGGATTCGAGACTGTAGTTGGACCGGCATATGACTTGCCTATGCATGAAACTACTTGCACATTCTGTGGACAGTGTGTCGCTGTATGTCCGGTTGGAGCACTTGCAGAAGCTAATAACGTTCAAAAAGTGTGGAAAGCAATTCAAAATAAAAACAAGGTAGTCATAGTCCAAACTGCTCCTGCTGTAAGGGTAGCACTGGGGGAAGAGTTTGGAATGGCTCCTGGCACCCAGGTAACCGGCAAAATGGTCAGAGCGCTTAGAGAAATTGGATTTGACAAAGTTTTTGATACAGACTTTGCTGCAGATTTGACAATTATGGAAGAAGCATCTGAATTTATACATAGGCTTGAGCATGGAGGAAAACTTCCGATTTTGACAAGCTGTTGTCCGGGATGGGTTAAGTTCTTCGAACATCAATTCCCAGATATGCTTGATATACCATCTTCATGTAAATCACCTCACGAAATGTTTGGTGCCGTAGCAAAGACTTATCTTGCTGAAAAAATGGGAGTCGACCCTGAAAATATGGTCGTAGTGTCTGTAATGCCATGTCTTGCAAAAAAATACGAAGCTGCAAGACCTGAGCTAGGCAATGATAACATGAGAGATGTAGATTACGTTATCTCTACAAGAGAGCTTGCTCAGATGCTTAAAGAAGCTACAATTGATTTCCCTAACCTAGAAGATGCAGACTTTGACAACCCACTTGGCGAGTCAACTGGAGCATCAGTAATATTTGGTGCAACTGGTGGAGTTATCGAAGCTGCCTTAAGAACAGCTTATGAATGGTTGACAAAAGAAACCTTGGAAAAAGTTGATTTTGAAGACTTAAGAGGCTTGCAAGGAATCAAGGAAGCTACAGTCAAGGTTAATGATATTGATGTTAAAATTGCCGTAGCTCATGGCCTTGGAAATGCTAGAAAGCTTTTAGAAGATATCAGAGACGGAAAAGCAGACTATCATGCAATTGAGATAATGGCTTGTCCGGGCGGATGTATAGGCGGAGGAGGCCAACCATTCCATCATGGGGATTTGAATATTCTAAAAGAAAGAGCAAAAGGAATATATCAAGAAGATCAAGGCAAAGAATTAAGAAAATCTCATGAAAACCCATATATTAAATCATTGTATAAAGAATTCTTAGGCGAACCATATGGTGAAAAGGCTCACCAATTGCTTCACACTCACTACGTAAAAAGAGACATGATATAAAAAATGGCGCTGCATCATGCAGCGCCATTTTTATATGTGCGTTTTTATATACTTATCTACATCAAATTTTCTTTTGCACCCGTTATAATTCATATAACGGATCTTACCAAAAACAGATCTTTCTTTCCAAGCTCGATCATGAACGCCACCGATAGACCAAGATATGCCCGTATATCCGTTTGATTCTCTACCATCTAATAGATATTTGTCATTTAATAGAATACAAATTTTCATGGCTTCTACGGCATTAGGAGTCCATTCTAAGATTTTCTTGGCCCAATACATTCTCATATACCCATTCATGTATCCTGTATATCGCATCTGATTTTGAGCCGCATTCCAAAGATCATCATGAGTTGCAGATGATTCTAATTTAAATATATCATACAAATATTGCCTTGCATCAGCTTCATGAATTCGAAGAGTTGACTGAGCCCAACTAGGGAATCCTTCAAATGAATCATAGTTTTTTTCATAATAACAAAAATTATCTGACAACTCTCGTCTGACTATCAGCTCTTCTAAAAAACCATTATCTGGGATGCCGGAGTTTAGGATCTCAATAGCGATACGCTGACTGCTTATTTGACCGAAATGAAGAAATTTAGAAAGCTTGGATGTAACTTCAGAATTCGGATCGTTTTTTTGGTCATAGTTAACAAGTTTGCATTCAATAAAATGTTCAAAAGTTTTTAAGGCAGCTTTTGTGCCGCTGGAAATTGAAAGGTCGTATTTATCGGATCTGACATGATTAAATAAATTGTCCCAATCTTCCTTAGGCATGAAATTTATCTCGTGCCTAATAAGTTTAGGGATATCGGTTAAGTATGAATCGAGAAGCTTGTGGATTTTAGGCCTTATGGTATATGCCCCATACTCTTTTTTATTTGAAGCGACGAAGCAGGGGACAACATTTCTTGTATCAACTTCAATGTGAGGTACCATTATGATTTTATTTATTATGTCTTTCCATTGCAGAGTGATTTTTAATGGGGAGAAATCGCTTAAAAGCAAAGATGCGTTCGTCTCTTTGAGATATGTAGGTATAATATTTACAGGATCTCCATTTATGATATGCATCGGTATATTGTGCTCTTCTAGCTTTTTTTTACATTTAAACAAACCTGCAACCATGAAATCGAAGTGTTCCTTTTGGGCGTGAGGATAATCGCTGTAGAGGCAAAATACAACGCTGATGCTCTTTTGTTGTTTTATGGCTATGTCTTGAGCGTAGATCAGCGCCCAGTTGTCTTCGGCTCTTTGATCCCTGCTCATCCAGTATACTATGTTCTCGCCTGAATTAGATGGTGCTGTCTTTATGTACCTGCTCCTTGAATTCATAAATGCAACTCCTTTAGGAAAAGGACAAACCATTTGGCTTGTCCCTTATATAAGAGATTAAGAATTTTCAGCTATGTGGTAAACCAGTTTTTCAGTATCTTCCCAGCCGAGGCATGGATCAGTAATTGATTTGCCGTAAGTATTTTCTGAAATATCTTGACTTCCTTCAACAAGATAGCTCTCTATCATGAGTCCTTTAACCATTTTCTTTAGCAATGGATCGTATTTTCTGCTCCAGAGTATTTCCTTGGCGATTCTAGGTTGCTCTTTGAATCTCTTCATTGAATTAGCATGATTGGTATCAATGATGACTGCCTTGTTTTCAAATTCAGTGTTTTCATAAAGCTCGGAGAAAAACTTAAGGTCTTCATAGTGGTAATTTGGAACGTTCTTTCCATATGGATCTACAGCACCTCGGAGTATGGCATGAGAAAATGGATTTCCGTAAGATTCAGCATCAAATCCTCTATAAATGAATCTATGAGGCTGCTGGGCAGCATTTATAGCATTAAGCATTACTGAACAGTCTCCGCTTGTGGGGTTTTTCATTCCAACTGGAATATCTACGCCGCTACATGTCAAACGATGCTGTTGATTCTCTACAGAACGCGCTCCTATAGCTATATAGCCTAAGATATCATCAAGATAAGAATAGTTATCCGGATAAAGCATCTCATCCGCCGCAGGCATGTGAAAATTTTCTAAAGCTTTGATATGTAGTTTTCGCATAGCCTTTATGCCCTCAGACATATCGGGATCTTTATTGGGATCTGGTTGATGAAGCATCCCTTTGTATCCACCGCCTGTCGTTCTTGGCTTATTTGTATAAATTCTAGGAACCATTAATATTTTGTCTTTTACAGATTCCTGGAGATGTGCAAGTTTATCGATATATTCACACACTGAATCTTCATTATCTGCTGAACAGGGACCGATAATTAAAAGAAAACGATCGTCCTTTCCGGAAAAGATAGACTTGATTTCTTCAATTTTGTCTTGCCTAGCTTTCTGACTGGCAGGAGATACAGGCAGCAGCTCTCTTACTTCCTCTTTTGAAGGAAGTCTTTTGATTAATTTCATATTCATATATATAGCTCCTCATAATGTATTCAATATCCATAATATAAAAATGGTTATTAAATATATTTTATATAAAATAGCATAAATATTCAATACATATTTATGCTATTTGATAATTTGAATAATTGCAACATTAAATGTCCGATAATTTTTAAAAGATTCTATAGTGTAAATATTTAACATGTTTAGTTGTACTTCCTAAGATGCCATTTCTATATCATATACTTTTATAGCACTCCTATATTTAAGTATCTTACGTGGATAATTGTTTATCCAATGTTCTATTCGTCTTATCTCTTTCTCTGTGAACAAGCTGATATCTGATCCTTTAGGAATGAATCTTCTGATTATCTTATTTGCATTCTCATTACTTCCTCTTTCCCACGAACTATAAGGGTGAGCGTAATATGCAGTTGTTCGATTTTTCTTTGTTAATACTGACTTTTCAATTAGATTTTGGTTCACAAACTCACAACCATTGTCCATTGTTATGCTCTTAAATATTTTTTCAAACTTGTTTTGGTGCTTTCGTTCTAATTTATCTAGAACCTTACCTACACTTTTCTGAGTTTTATCTTTCATTTTGTATATTAGATTTTTTCTTGATTTTCTTTCTGTTAAAACTAACAATACTGCTTTAGAACCTCTTCCACTCACTACACAATCCATTTCCCAGTGACCAATACTTTCTCTGTTATTGACCTCCTCAGGTCGTTCATCAATACGCCTACTTGCTGTATTGGTAATAGATACCTTTCTTATTTGCTTATATTTTCTCTTTGGCTTATTTCTTTTTATTAACAAATGCTTATTATTTAGATTAAGGAATATATCTTTATCAATATAGTTATACACAGTTTTCGTACAGATTGTCGTTTTGAACTGAATACCTTGTTCTTTGATTTCACCAATAACTGCATCTGGAGAATAATCCTCGTTGATTATCTTATTTTCTATATATTCAGCTAATTCATGATCAGCACCAATTTTTAAGCCAGGTCCCTTGTTTACCGCATTTTCTCTGTACTTCGCTTGGGCAACATCTGCGCAGTACTCAGTTCTCTCGCTTAGGTCACTATTAAGTATTTTAATAGTTCCTCTTGCTATTTCTCGTCTTATGGTACGATCAGACTTATCTAGTGCTTTTGCAATATCAACATTTGATATCCCTTGTTTTTTTAATACTTCAATTTTATATCTATCTATTTCAGTTAAGTATTTGTTTTTCTTTGATTTTGTAGTATGATTAGTTAGATTCATTTGTCGACTTCCTTTATAGTGGGATTGTGGTGATTTACACTATATCAGATTTCTTCAAATGAATCTTTCTTTATTTATTCGGTCATTTCATTTTACAACTT
>DMAW01000080.1 GCA_003446375.1 Eubacteriaceae bacterium
GAGCAACATCCTTGTGATCCGTGGCTATGAGGAAGACATCTGTGAATGCCCAAGGCCGCATACATTGCTCCTATTGGTTGACAGGTTTTGGCCGGATTTACAACTAATGCGCTTCTCTCATTGATCTCTTTTGGTGTATGGTCTAGCATACCTTTTCAACTCCTTCCACTTTACCTTTTATAATAGGTTCTTTCTTCCATGGGGGAATAGTGTAGCTCCATGCCGGAGTGTGTATGCCCGCCGCAGTATCTCTTGCAAAATTAACCGCACCTTTGTAGCCTGCATAAGGTCCTGAATAATCATATGAATGCATTTGTTTGGAGTAAATGCCCATTTTTTGAATCATGTACTTGTCCTTGATTCCTGAACCGAAGAATGAAGGTTTTAATGCCTTTACCGCAACCTCGGTTTCAAAATGGTTTAAATCGTCGATTACCACAGTATTAGTCTTCATATCGGTTATCAAGCCTTTGTACTGATTTAGAGGAAGTTCCTTTTTAAGTTCTTCCAACCTATGAGCAGGAATTCTTAACCTATACTTCTGTTCGTCTTTTTCCACAGTGATTTCCTCAATATTTCGAGTATCAGCATCTAGCTTAATATCCGGAATTACATCTCTTCCTTCATAATCATCTCTGTGTCCAAACTCATATCCGGCAAGTATTGTGTCCATGCCTATTTCACCTAGAAGACCTTGATAGTGATGAGCTCTTGAACCACCCACGTAAAGCATGGCAGTCTTTCCTTCGCACATTTCTTTATAATAAGCCATTTCGTCTTCTATCTCAGAAATTTCTTCCGCTATGACAGCTTCTGTTCTTTTAATAAGATCCTCGTCTCCGAAATACTTTGCAATATTTCTAAGAGTGTTTGACATGTTTTCCATGCCTATGAAGTTCACCTTCATCCAAGGCATTCCATATTTGATTTCAATCATTTCAGCGATGTAGTTAATTGACCTGTGACATTGAACTAAATTTAGATCTGCATTATGGGACTTGGCTATATCTTCATACTCAGAGTTGCCGGTCATACATGCCACTACCTTGTAGCCGATCTTGTTTAAAACTCTAGATATCTCCCATTCATCGCCGCCTATATTGTATTCGCCAAGTATGTTCAAAGTAAATTCCTTTTCTTTGGGCTGTGGAATATCAATTGTTCCAATTACATCCTTCATCAGCTTGTTGTTAGCGATATGGTGACCTGCCGACTGACTGACTCCTTTGTAGCCTTCACAGCTAAATGCCAATACGGGTATGCCAAATTCTTTTTCCGCATCCTTTGCTACCTTATGAATATCATCTCCTATAAGGCCAACTGGACATGTAGCCGAAACCGAAATTGCTCTTGGATTGAACGTTTCTACTGCTTCTCTGATAGCTTGAGCCAGTTTTTTGTCTCCACCAAATACGATATCGCTTTCCTGCATATCTGTAGTAAATGCGTAATTCAGAAAGTTTTTTCCTCCTTCTTTCGCTCTTCCCTTGTTACGTCTTGTTCCCCATGCATAATATGAGCAGCCCACCGGACCATGGACTATATGGACCATGTCAACTATCGGTCCTATAACTACCCCCTTGCATCCTGCATAGCAACATCCCCTGTTTGTAATTATCCCCGGAACAGTCCTGGTATTTGCTCCGATTTTAGGGATATCATCTGAATCTTTTACAAGGATGTGTTCTTTTCTGTTTTTCATAACCTTTGCAGGATATGCATCCAATATCTTATCAACTACTTTGTTCATATCTTTCATCATAACACCTGCTTTCGTCTCCTGTTTTTTACCTTTAAATTGCCAGGTCTCCGGATTCATCCGTTCTGACTCTCACGGCATCGTCTACTGGGCAAATGAAAATCTTTCCGTCTCCCATGTTCCCTGTCTGATTTACATCAATTAGTATATCTACTACGTTTTTTACGTCTTCATCATGAACTACCAAATAAATAAGCCTTTTTGCAATAAATCTGTTATTTTCGGTTATAGTTTCAACTAGGTGGGGATTGTCTATATCTTTTCCTTCAATCAAATCCTCCAATATATCCATATTAACCATCTTTTTACCTCGCCCTGTTACTTTTTTACATAACATGGACGGGTATCCGGCCTCAGAAAGCGCTCTTTTGGTTTCATTCATCTTATTCATTCTGATTACTGCCATTATCTCTTTCATAAGAAGCCTCCTCTACAGCTTTTGTGCGCCGCTGCTTATTGTATAAACATCCTCAACCGGTGTTACAAAAATTTTGCCGTCTCCATAAACACCTTCTCCAGTCTTTGCATTCTTGGAAATAAGCTTAACCACTTCGTCCTTATCCTGATCTTCTACTACCAATAGCAACATTTCCTTTTGAAGTTCATCATACCTTACGTTTCCTACTTTTATACCTCTTTGCTTTCCTCTGCCTACAACATCGGTTTTGGTTACAGCCGGATAACCGGCATCAAGCAATTCTTCCAATATAACAGAAACCCTTTCAGGTCTGACGATGGCTCTTATCATTTTCATCTCATATCCTCCTATTTTCTTCCATGATCAAATTTACTGATCACAGATGAACGTATTTATAAATTGAATTGTTCTCTTATTTTTGATAAAATTAATTTGTAGGTCCCTAGCCTACTAATTACCGATTGGGGGACAAGCTAAGCTTGTCCTTCAATCAACCCAAAATTCCGTATTCCATCAATATTTCTTCAAGTCTGTCCGTCTCCATCGGTTTAGGAACTACAAACATGTCATTATCTTCTATGTTTTTCGCTAAAGTTCTATACTCATCAGCCTGTACTTGAGAGGGATCGAAGTCTATTACTGTCTTTTTGTTTATTTCAGCTCTTTGCACCATGTTATCTCTTGGAACAAAGTGAATCATTTGAGTTCCAAGTTCCTTTGCAAAAGCTTCAATCATTTCATACTCATTGTCTACTTTCCTGCTGTTGCATATTATTCCGCCAAGTCTTGTTCCGCCTGTCGCAGCGTACTTTTGAATACCTTTGCTGATGTTGTTTGCAGCATACATGGCCATCATCTCACCTGAGGCGACTATGTATATCTCTTCAGCTTTTCCTTCTCGTATGGGCATTGCAAAACCTCCACATACAACATCTCCAAGAACATCATAAAATACATAATCCAAATCATCAGTATAAGCTCCAAGTTGTTCAAGAAGATTTATTGAAGTAATGATTCCTCTTCCGGCGCATCCTACTCCAGGTTCAGGTCCACCTGACTCTACACATCTTATGTTTTTAAAGCCCTTAACAAGCACTTGATCCAATTCGATGTCTTCACCTTCATCTCTTAATGTTTCAAGGACTGTCTTTTGAGCCATCCCATGAAGTACAAGCCTTGTTGAATCCGCCTTAGGGTCACAGCCTACTATCATGATTTCTCTTCCCATTTCGCCTAGTGCGGCAGTTAAATTTTGAGTGGTGGTTGACTTACCGATTCCACCTTTACCATAGATTGCAATTTGTCTCATTTCATTCATCCTCCTTTTTTATAAAAAAGATGTTGGACGATATTTAATATCGACCAACATCTTTGTTATCGAGCCAAGCAAATGATTGCTTAAAATAACTGCCGTTGTTCCATATTGGGTGGAACAACGGCAGCGTCATCTTTTATTAACTTTTATAAAAAAAATTGACGTTACCCACAATGTGGATAACGTCGTTGTTATCAAGTTAATTTTCTTGTTAAATAGATATTAGCACAAGAAAAAATCTAATGCAAACAATTTTTTCTTGAAACTGTTTTCATATTTAATTATTATTCATTCCATTCTATATTTATGCCTTGAAATTTTCTTGATTATTAAAGAAACTTATATTCTCACTATCGATGGGATATCCCATATGCTCATAGGCCCTTTTGGTCGCAATCCTTCCCCGTGGAGTTCTTTGAATAAATCCCAACTGCAATAGATATGGCTCATATACATCTTCAATAGTTGATTTTTCTTCGTCAATCGTAGCTGACAAAGTATCAAGCCCTACCGGACCCCCAGAAAACTTGATAATGATGCTCTCAAGCATTTTTCTATCAACCTCATCAAGCCCTATTTCATCAACCTCTAACAACTCCAAAGCATTTTTGGCTGTTTCTTTATCTATTATGCCTTCTCCCTTTATTTGTGCAAAATCCCGTACTCTCTTAAGAAGCCTGTTCGCTATCCTTGGTGTTCCCCGAGACCTTTTAGCTAGTTCTTCCGCTCCATCGCATAGTATATCTACATCAAGTATTGATGCGCTTCTGGTGATTATCTTCGAAAGTTGAGCAGTATTGTAAATTTCAAGCCTTGATATCACTCCAAACCTGTCACGCAACGGAGATGTGAGAAGTCCTGCTCTTGTAGTTGCACCTACCAGTGTAAAAGGAGGCAACTCCAAGCGGATGGATCTCGCTCCCGGACCTTTTCCCACGATTATATCGATAACGAAGTCTTCCATCGCCGGGTAAAGTATCTCTTCTATATTCCTGTTAAGCCGGTGTATTTCATCGATGAATAGAACATCTCCTTTATTGAGCCCGGTAAGTATCGCAGCCAAATCTCCCGGTTTTTCAATAGCGGGACCTGAAGTTATTCTTATGTTGACTCCAAGCTCATTGGCTATGATATTTGCCAAAGTAGTCTTTCCAAGACCCGGAGGACCGTATAATAGCACGTGGTCTAAAGTCTCATTTCTTTCCATGGCAGCCTTAATGAATATGCTCATCTTTTCCTTGACTTTCTCTTGTCCGATGTAATCTTTAAGCTCTTTTGGCCTAAGGCTTTTTTCTATATCAAAATCCGATTCCGTTACCTGGGTGGTTATGATCCTGTCTTTCAATTTATCACCTCTGTTAAGATGTGGCAAAAGCACTCTGTGAAAGCGCTTTTTTAATTATATCTTCGATGGTCATGCCTTCTTCAAATATTTTATCGACCATTTCAAGCCCTTCTGAATAAGTATAACCTAAGCTCTCCAATGCCTGTGCTGCTTCCTTTTTGACATCTAAATTGTCTGCTGAGATAATATTGCCTGCATCTGACTGAACCGCTATAATGTTTTTATACTTGTCTCTTAGCTCTAAAATAATCCTATTTGCTGTCTTTTTTCCTATTCCAGGCGCCGTGGAAATAGCCTTTTCATCTCCCGAGGATAAATAGGATGTGAACTTGTCAAATGTGAAATTAGAGAGTATGCCTATACTGACTTTAGGCCCTACGCCGGATATGCTTATCAAATCCCGAAACAGCTTTCTTTCCTGCTTGTCTCCAAAACCATAAAGGGTCATTTCATCTTCCCTTACATGTTGGTGTATATATATCTTTATCTGACCTGAATCTTGACTGAGATTTTTCAATGTCATAGATGACACTGTTATCAAATACCCTATATCCCTGCATTCAAGTACTATTTTGTCATCATAATAATCTTTAATAGTTCCTTTAAGATACTCGTACAAACCCGTTCCTCCCAGCATATTTAAAAATAACAGCAACTCAGATATCTCTGACATCTGAGTTTGAAGTCTTCTTTAAATATTATATACAAACACTGCCATTAAAGCAAACATATATTCGGTTTATTCTTCTTCCCAGTTATGGTAGACTTCCTGAATGTCATCATTGTCATCAAACATATCAAGCATCTTGTTCATCTTTTTTTCATCTTCTTCAGAAAGCTTGGAATACGTCGTTGGGATCATGGCAATTTCTGCAGATGCAAATGCATATCCGCCTTTGCTAAGAGCATCACAGACATTTTGGAACTCTTCCGGTTCAGTGACGACCTCAAATCCTTCCGCTTCCACATTAATATCTTGTGCTCCTGCATCTAGTGCTATCATCATCAATTCATCTTCATCTACATCTTCATTTTTCTCTATCATTATTTGACCTTTTTTTTCAAATATAAAGGACACGCAACCTGATGTTCCTAAATTTCCGCCATTTTTATCAAAAGCATGTCTTACATCTCCTGCTGTACGGTTCTTGTTTTCAGTCAATGCCTGAACGATTACAGCTACTCCTCCAGGGCCGTAGCCTTCGTAAGTTATTTCTTCATAGTTTGATGACCCTAACTCTCCAGCACCTTTTTTAATTGCCCTGTCGATGTTGTCATTTGGCATATTGTTGGCCTTTGCCTTTGTGACCGCATCTCTCAGCCTGGAATTCATTTCCGGGTCAGATCCACCTTCTTTTACAGCAACAGCTATAGCCTTTGACAGCTTGGTGTATATCTTCCCCCTGGCCGCGTCAGCCTTGCCTTTTTTATGTTTAATATTTGCCCATTTTGAATGTCCTGCCATGTTTGTTCCTCCTTAGAAATTTTCAGCATAAATATTTTAACACAGTCTTGAGTTGATTTATATAAACAACATGCTAAAAGATTTTTTTCTCAATAAATTTTTCATCTAATTCTACGATTTCTTGTTTTCCATTTGTAAGTTCAGTGTAACCTTTCATAAATGGTTCTTTCTGTCCATAAGGTATGCATATTTTTATTTTTACCTTTTCTTCGTATTCCATTCCTTCTATAATATGATCAAAAGATGAAAAGTAGTTTTGAACCGAACCCAGCGAGCTATAATCAACCACGATTTCAAATAGAGCATTATGTTGCATTTTGATAATCAAGGCTTCACCCAAAACATCTTGGGCAGCTTGTCCATATGCTCTGACAAGTCCTCCGGTTCCAAGCTTTGTGCCTCCAAAATATCTAGTGACGACTATCAGCGTATATGTCAAGTTTCTCCCAGAGATGCTGTCATATATAGGCTTTCCGGCAGTCAAAGAGGGCTCCCCGTCATCACTGTACCTAAATACATCTCCTTTGGGATTTGACACATAAGCATAAGTGTTGTGAGTTGCTTTATAATTAAGTTTTTGAACCTCTTTGATTTTTTCTTCAGCATTCTCTATAGATTCTATATGAAAACAATAAGCGATAAATCTAGATTTTTTAACGGTAATTTCTTTTTTACATTCACCTTTTACTGTAAAATAATCCATCATTTCATGCCTTTCTTATATTAAGAAGGTGTTCATTTTTTTCGCTGATTCTAACAGTGATAAGGATTTTATCTTCCAGATATTTTTCATCCGCTACAACTCCAAGGCTGTGAAGATAACTTGAATACTTGCTGTCAGAGTAAGGAACTTCTATGACTTTTTCAATTATTTCACCAAATATTTTTTTTACTATTATTTTCAACAATTCGTCAATACCCTGCCCGGTCAATGCGCTTGTCCTCAGTTTTTCCTCCCTTACCATGGAATAGGTCTGTTCAAATTCTTTGCCTGCCAAGTCTATTTTGTTAAAGACATATATGATCTCCTTGTCTTTGCAATCAATCGACTCCAAAACCTCTTCCACTACCTTAATATGTTGAAGACAATTGTGGTTGGAGCTATCTATTACATGCACTATGAGATCGGCATCTTTTACTTCGTCCAGTGTTGACTTAAAGGATTCAACAAGATCATGGGGCAGTTTTTCTATAAATCCAACTGTGTCGGACAGCAAGAACTCTTTATCTTCCATCTTTATCTTTCTAGTAGTTGAGTCAAGGGTTGCGAACAGCTTATCTTGAGCAAGAACCGAACTTGAAGAAATCAAGTTAAATAACGTGCTTTTTCCTGCATTTGTGTATCCCACTAAAGATACTACAGGTACTTGATTTTTTACACGCCTGCTTTTTTGAATCTGTCTGGCAGACTGCATATCCTTTATCCTTTTTTCAAGGATATTTACCTGTTTGTAAATAGCTCTTCTATCTGTTTCAAGCTTCTTTTCACCAGGCCCTCTCGTTCCTATTCCTCCACCTGTTCTAGAAAGCACCTTGCCCATCCCCATAAGTCTAGGTAGGCGGTACTTAAGCTGGGCCAATTCGACCTGAAGCTTTCCTTCTCCAGATGTAGCGTGCTTTGCAAATATATCTAAAATAAGGGCTGTCCTGTCTATGACTTTTAAACCTAATACAGTCTCTATAATTCTCAGCTGCACTGCACTTAACTCATCGTTGCAGATTACTATATTTGCATTTTTGATTTGAACCAATTCTTTCAGCTCCATAAGCTTGCCTTTTCCAATATAAAAATTTGAATCTATTTTTTCTTTGTTTTGTACAACCATGTCAACAGGAATGACTCCTGCCGTCAAAGTAAGCTCCTTTAGTTCATCCATAGATGACTCAATATCCAATATCTCAGTTTTTGATTTTAAGCTGACTCCTATCAGTATTGCTCTTTCAGTTTCATCAGATACAGTTTTGGGAGTGTTTCTTTTGAACTTGCCTACCTTTTCACTGTAAATATCTATTTTAAACTTTATTAAATCCTTTAGTGAAAATATCCCCGGAGTTTTTACTACAATTTCATCATTTTCAACGTCCAATACTCCGATTCCAACAAATACTTTGTTTTCTTTTACTACCACTGCTCCCAAAAGCTCTAAGCCTAAGCTTATCAGTGCAGATTTATCTTGATCAGATAAGTTAGGATTTTCATTGGGATGTGTATGAAAACTCTTAGCACCTTGTATTTTGTCATAATCTATTTCAGGGAATGACGCGCTTCTAAAATCACCGACTCCTACTTCAATAATTTCATTGCGCTTATCAGTTATTATTATTACTTCTCTATTTATTGACGTGCTTATTTCCCAAATTTCGCGTGCTATATTTTCATCAATAAGTTCGCTATTTTCCATTATGAGGCCTCTTAAGTCTTCCAGCCTCTCTAATAATGATTTTTTCAAACCATCTATATTCCCATATATCATTTGATCACCAATCTTCCATCATAACTTTTCATAATAAACCTATTTTATTTTATAAAGTCTATTTTTAATAACCATATTTATTATTTTCCTCACAAGGGCTATCGCTAGTACCAAAACATAAAAATATTTCGTTTCAAAGTTGCCTGTATATGCACTGATGCCTAATAGCGCATACGCAAATCCTGTTGTTAAGTCTATGATTCCTTGTATCCTTAAGTAATTCAGCTCTGATTTTTTCTTTGACATTTCATCATAGTTCTTCGGATTATTTTTGATTAAATCGGCTATCCCTATAAAAAACATCCCAATGCCAAATACTACAAACAATATGATAAGTATCTTTTCAAAATCCATCATTATCCCGCTTTCTGATTAAAATTTATTTAGTAACTTTCATTATACAAAAATCTTCTTATTTATACCAGTCTTTGCCCTGTTCTTTATTTTAGATAAAATAAAAAAACCGGTTTCCCGGTTTATACTGTATAGTTTTCAATTTTAGATGATGACGGGTTTAAACTCTTCAGACCTCCGTCGACAAAGATAGTTTGTCCTGTTAAATAATCTGAAAGATCTGTTGCCAGAAACTCTATTACCTTTGCGCAGTCTTCAGTAGTCCCTATTCTGCCAAGGGGAACCTTCTTTGTCAACTCTTCTATTTGACTATCGAAGTGAGCATCCCACTTTACAGTGCTTATATATCCCGGCGCAATTGCATTAACTGTGATTCCATATGGCGCAAGTTCCAATGCCATAGTCTTGGTCAGTGAAATCACTGCAGCTTTTCCAGCAGAATAATGGGGTTGTACTACAAATAAAGGTACAAAACCTGCCACTGAGGCAACGTTAATAATTTTTCCGTTTTTTTGTTCTTTCATGATGTTTCCTGCATGCTTAGAAAATAAAAATGTCGTGGTCAAATTTATATCAATAACCTTCCTGAATTTGTCTAACTCCATCTCAGTTGCCAACCCTGGACCTGCTCCTCCTGTCCCTCCGATATTATTTATCAGGACATCTAAGCTTCCAAATGTAGATTTGGTCTTTTCGGCTACTAGCCTTACAAAATTTTCATCTGTGCCGTCGCCTTCAAATTCCAAGGATTCTACGCCAAGGGCTCTAACTTCTTCTCTTACAGTTTTCGCCTTGGCGTCTTTTTCCTTGTACTTTCCTGCGCTTAAATCAATGTCTGTTATTACGACATTTGCACCGAGCTTAGCCATTCTCAGTGCATACTCTCTTCCGATTCCTCGTGCAGATCCTGTCACTATAGCTGTTTTTCCCAAAAGTCGCTTTTCCATTATCTACCCTCCTCGAAAGATGTCGCATCAGCTATCCCCATAGCTCCCGAATATAACAAAGATGATTACCTTTACTTTTAACATGATATCATTTTGAAATGTTTATGTCAAATATTAATTTATCTCAACGCTTTGATTGACATTATATTTCTAAATTGCTATACTCATAATCACCTATAATTAATAGAACAAGGAGAAGCTATGGGAAACGTACCTGCTTATAAAATAGTTTATGCAACATTAAAAAAAGATATCCGTGAAGGGCGGTATCCTACCGGAAGCTTATTGCCCACAGAAAACGAGTTGGAGCTTGCATTCGATGTAAGCAGAACTACCATAAGAAAGGCAATCAGTCTTCTTTCTGCAGATGGTTATGTAAAGAAAAAGCAAGGGTATGGAACTGAGGTCTTGGATTATTCCACTACTCAAAAATTAAACTATCTCACATCAACTAGCGAGACTTTAAAAGCAAAAGGATTGAAGGTAACGACACGAGGAATGGATATCAGCATAGTTAAAGCTTCAAAGACTGTATCGGAAGCTTTAGATATACCGGAGGGCTCAAAAGTTTATATGATCCAGCGCGTTCAGCTTGCTGACGATGCCCCGATAGCCATAATGGTAAATTATCTTAAAATAAATGATGTTCCGGGAATTGAAGATTTTATAGGAAAATTCACCGGTTTGTACGAGTTTTTGGAAACTCAGTATCATATAATACTAAAATCAGCTAATGAAAAATTATCCGCTATAAGCGCCGATTTTAATGAATCACAAATACTCCAAATTCCAATTGGTGCCCCTCTTCTTTTAAGTAAGAGAATAACTTATACGGAAAAAGGCCCTTTGGACTACAGCATTGCCAAATTGGTAGGCGATAGATATGAATACAGCGTAAGCATGGAGGGCAGAAAGTAGCCTGATTGCCAGGCATTGCTTTGGATTGGATATGTGATATGTTCTTGAGATTTCTTACTGGATTCGAAACAACAAAAGGGATAGATCTTTTACCTTCTAACAGGTTTAAGAACTATCCCTTTTGTTATAATGTTTATCCCGCAGCGACATACTCTCCCGGGACGTCTCCATCCAAGTACCATCTGCGCAGGAGGACTTAACTACTGTGTTCGGTATGGGAACAGGTGTAGCCCCTCCGCCATTGCCGCGGAATAATTAAATCTCAAATGAGATTTGAAAACTGCATAAACTACATAAGCAAAGTATCGTATCAATCATTCTAAACCTA